>JBBEBQ010000019.1 GCA_040882285.1 Gemmatimonadaceae bacterium | reverse complement strand
CGGGTCTCAATCCGCATCGAGCGGATGCAGGCGATCGAGCAGGTCCGCCATCTCGAGCGCCGCGAGCGCGGCCTCGCGCCCCTTGTTGGCGTCGCCGGAACCCGCGCGGGCTTCGGCCTGCTCGTCCGTGTCGCAGGTGAGCAGAGCGTATCCCACCGGTATGTCCGAGTCAGCCGTCAGCTGCGCGAGCGACTGAGCGACGGCCGCGCACAGGTGGTCGAAATTGGGAGTCTCGCCGCGGATCAGCGCGCCGACTACGACCACGGCGTCGTAGGTATCCGCGCCCATGGCGGCGCGCAGCGCGGTCGGCAGCTCCCACGCGCCGGGAACCCAGACGAGATCGATGTCGGCCGCGGCCACGCCGTGCTCGACGAGCGCGCTCATGGCTCCGTCAGCCAGCTTGCGCGTAACTTCCGTGTTGAACCGGCTGGCTACGACCGCTACGCGGCGGTTGTCGCCGCGCGGCGTACCCGCAAATTCAGCCATTCAGGAAGCTAGAAGATGTCCGAGCTTGGAGCGCTTCGCTTCCAGATAGCCGGAGTTTTCCTCGGTCGTCGCCGGGACGATCGCGACCCGGTCCTTCACGTGCAAGCCGTATCCCTCGAGCCCGACGAGCTTGCGCGGGTTGTTCGTAAGGGGGCGGATCGACTTGAGGCCGAGGTCGAGCAGGATCTGCGCGCCGATTCCGTAGTTGCGGAGGTCCGGCTTGAAGCCGAGCCGCTCGTTGGCTTCGACGGTATCGGCGCCGGCGTCCTGCAGCTCGTACGCCTGGAGCTTGTTGAGCAGGCCGATCCCGCGCCCTTCCTGATCGAGATACACCACCACGCCGCGGCCCGCGTCCTCGATCATCTTCATCGCCGTGTGCAGCTGCCAGCCGCAGTCGCAGCGGAGCGAGTGGAACACGTCGCCCGTGAGACAGCGCGAATGCATGCGCACCAGCACTCCCTCGCCGTCCTGCACGTCGCCGTGCACCAGCGCGACGTGCTCGTGCTGATCCACGTCGTTGCGGTAGCCGACGATCCGCCAGAGCCCCATCTCGGTCGGCAGCCGCGCCTCGGCCACGCGGTGCACCAGCCGCTCCTTCTGCAGCCGGTACGCCACCAGCTGCGCCACGGTGATGAACGTCAGCCCGTGCTCAGTAGAGAACTTCAGCAGCTCGTCGCGGCGCATCGAGGAGCCGTCCTCCGTGAGTATCTCGCAGATCACGCCGGCGGGATACAGCCCCGCGAGTCGCGCGAGATCCACGGCAGCTTCGGTGTGTCCGACGCGCTGGAGCACGCCGCCGTCGCGGGCGCGCAGCGGGAAGACGTGCCCCGGACGGCGCAGCTCGGTCGGCATCGTGGCGGGATCCACCGCGACCTGGATCGTCTTGGCGCGGTCGTACGCGCTGATCCCCGTCGTCACGCCGAACCGAGGCGACGCGTCGATGCTGACGGTGAACGCGGTCCGGTGCTCGTCGGTGTTCTCGCGGCTCACCTGCGGCAGCGCGAGCTGGTCGGCGCGGTCGCCCGTGATCGCCAGGCAGATCAGCCCGCCGGCGCGCTTGATCATGAAGTTCACGGTCTCGGCCGTGACCAGCTGGGCCGCGCAGATGAGGTCGCCTTCGTTCTCGCGATCCTCGTCGTCCGCGACCACGATCATCCTGCCCTTGCTGATTTCCTCGATTGCCTGCTCGACCGTGCCGAAGCTCATGGCCCGTAATCTACGGGATATCGGCCCCGGAACGGTACGGCGCCACCATTCTCTGCACGTATTTGGCTATAACGTCCGCCTCGACGTGCACGCGGTCGCCCGGGCGGAGGTCGCCGAGGGTGGTGTGGGACCGGGTGAATTCCACGATCGAGAGCTGCGCGGTACCCGGCGCCGGCAGGTCGTTGACGGTCAGACTCACGCCGTCGATCGTGATCGAGCCCAGCGGCACCACCAGCTCCGCGACCGCGGGCGGGAGCGCGACGTCGAGCAGCAGCGCGTCGCCCGATTCCTCGCGGGCGGTGATCTCGCCGACGGCGTCCACGTGACCCTGCACGATGTGCCCGCCGAGCCGGCTGTCGGCGCGCATGGCGCGCTCGAGATTCACGCGCCGGCCGGCCGGCCACTCGCCGATGGTCGTGCGGGGCAGCGTGGACGACACCGCGGCCACGGTGAATTTGCCACCGCCGGCTTCCCGAACGGTGAGGCACGCGCCGTTGACCGCGACGCTCTCTCCGGGCGCGAGATCGCCGTACGGCGATTCGATCGTGACCTCCCGTCCGGCATCCGTGGTGCGCACCGAGACGATGGTGCCGGTCGCGTCCACCAGGCCCGTGAACATCAGCGCCGCGCCGTGTCGTACACGGTCATGACGTCGTCGCCGATGGTGCGCCGCGAGACGATGCGCATGTTGCCGAGCTCCCGCGCGCGGGCGGCCGTGAGCCCGCCGAAGCCGGCGAGCGCGCCGTCGCCGAGCAGCAGCGGCGCCTGAAAGATCACCAGCCGGTCCACCAGCTTCTGCTCGAGCAATTGACCCGCGAGGCCCGCCCCGCCTTCGACCAGCAGTGAGTGCACGTTGCGCGCACGCAGCTTCTCGAGCGCGTCGGCGTGGGACTTGGACGGAATGATCTCTACGCCCTGCGACTTGAGCGGCTCGAGCTGCGCGCCCACGACGCTCGCCATGATGAGAGTCGGGACCTGCCGCGCGGTGCGGACGACCTTGGCCGTGGCGGGAGTGCGCAGCTCGCGGTCGAAGATCACGCGCAGCGGCGCGCGGCGCGGCGCCTCCGCGAAGCGGACCGTCAGCTCCGGATCGTCGGACAGCACCGTGCCCGCGCCCACCGCTATCGCGTCGAAGCCCGCGCGCAGATGGTGCACCTCGCGGCGCGATTCCTCGCCGGTGAGCCAGTGCTGCTCGCGAGCGCGCGTGCCGATCGCGCCGTCGATGCTGACCGCGAGCTTCAGCACTACCCACGGCCGGCTCGACCGCACGGCGTTGAAGAACGGCGCGTTCAGCTCGATCGCGCCGTCCGCCTCCACGCCGAACCGGACGTCGATCCCCTGGGCCCGGAGCAGCTCGGCCCCGCCGCGCGCCGGGGGAGTGGGATCGCGCACCGCGGCGACGACGCGCGCGATCCCCGCCCGGATGATCGCGTCCGTGCACGGCGGAGTCTGCCCGCGATGCGCGCACGGCTCGAGCGTGACGTACAGCGTCGCGCCCCGCGCCTTCTCGCCAGCGGCCTCGAGCGCTACGGTCTCGGCGTGCGCCTCGCCGTACGCCGCGTGCCAGCCTTCGCCGACGACGGCGTCACCGCTGACGACAACGGCGCCGACCATCGGGTTCGGCGCCGTGTTGCCCCAGCCTTTTCCGGCCAGCTCGAGCGCCCGGCGCATGAAGGCGCTGTCGCGCGCTTCATGGCCGGACGCCTCGCTCATACGCTCAGAAGCCGAATCTGATTCCAATCGAGCCGTAGGTTCGGGAATCGTCGGCCTTGCTGCCGTCGAACTGGTTGTACGTCTCCACGTCGCCCCCCGACACCTGTCCGATCTCGCCCACGAGCTTGAAGAACGGGAGGTTCATCGACAGATCGAGAAACATCGTCGTCCTCGACAGCTTCTGTTCGATGTCGATCGGTCCGGCCGTGACCGCCGGAGTCGGTGGAACGGTGCGCGACGCGACGCGCGCCGAGATCGTCGTGCTCGACTCGTACCGGTCTTTGCCGAAGCCCGCGGCCGCGCCGAACATGAAGAAGCTCTTGCTCGCCATGACGCGCCACGACGTGGTCTGAATGTCGAGGTCGCGCACCTGCAGGCTGTCGCTCTGAGCGCGCGCGGTCATGTGGATCTTGGGAAGGTCGCGCCGCAGATAGCTGACGGACACGCCGGGAACCAGCAGCGATTCCTGCAGCAGCCCGAGGCGCGCGCCGAAGCCGAACTTGATCGAGCTGCCGTCCACTTCGACCTTGATGTTGTCGGCCTCGAACTCCGGCAGGTACGACGCGCTCACCAGCAGGTCGAGCCCGCCGATGCTGGTGATCCCGAGCGGGAGACCGCCGAACAGTCCCAGCGCCAGGTCGGCCGTGGGCATGGGGATGATCTGGCTCTCCAGCGGGTACGTGCTGCGCACCGCGCCCTGCACCGACAGCGGAACGTCCTGGATCTGCGGCAACTTGCCCATCACCGCGTTCACCCGAACTCCGATGCTGAAGTGGCCGAGGCCGCCGGTCGGGCCGCCCTGCCCCAGCGTCGGCGCGCCGCCCGCGACCGCGGTGCCGAGCTGCGGCGCCATGTAGCGGAAGAGATCGATGGCCTTCTGACACGCGTCCTGCGTGGCACGCTGCTGGTCGGGAATGCCGAACGAGTCGGTTGATCCCGGCGGACACTGCGCGTCCGGATTGGCCTGCTGCGCCGCGACGGGCGCGGCCAGCACTGCGGAAGCAAGTACGACTGACACGAACTTTCTCATGGATTCCTCTATTCTCTAATTGATTGTTTTTTTGTCAGGACAGGAGCACCTGTCCCGACCCCGCGCGGATCTCTCCCGCGACCCACGCGTTCACACCCTCGGCGGCAACCGCCGCCAGCACGGCGTCGACATCCGACGGACTCGCCAGGACCATCATACCGACGCCCATGTTAAAAGTTCGAAACATCTCCCGACGGTCTGACACCGCCGCGCGCGAGAGAGTCTCGAATACATCAGGCACCTCCCAGCTCTTCGTTTCCACCACTGCGTCCAGCCCCGGCGGTAGCGCGCGCTCGAGATTGCCCGGAATTCCGCCGCCGGTGATGTGCGCCAGCGCGTGCACCCGCGTCAGCACCGGCGCCAGCGTCCGCAGATACGACCGGTGCACCCGCAGCAGCACGTCCGCGACCGATTCTTCCGACCCCGGATACTTGTCGGTCACCGCAAGGCCGAGCCGGTCGAACAGCACGCTTCGGACCAGCGAGTAGCCGTTCGTGTGAAAGCCCGAGCTCGCGAGCGCGATCACGGCATCACCCTCCCGCACTCTGGCGGCGCCGAGCACCGCGTCCTCTTCCACGGCGCCCACGATGAAGCCCGCTAGATCGTAGTCCGGCGGCGTGTACAGTCCCGGCATCTCCGCTGTCTCGCCCCCGACCAGCGCGCAGCCGTTCTCGCGGCAGCCCGCCGCGACGCCGGCTACGACCGCCTCGGCGACGGCCGCGTCGAGCTTGCCGAACGCAACGTAGTCGAGAAAGAAGAGCGGCGTCGCGCCCTGCACGAGAATGTCGTTCACGCAGTGATTGACGAGATCGTGTCCGATCGTGTCGTGCCGTCCCGCTTCGATCGCGACCTTGATCTTCGTGCCCACGCCGTCGGCGCTCGACACCAGAATCGGCGAGCGCATTCCGGAAGGCATGCGGAACATCCCGCCGAAGCCGCCGAACGCGCCGAGCACGCCGTCGGTGCGGGTGGACTCGACGAGCGACTTGAGCCGGTGCTTCGCGTCGTCGGCGACCTCGAGATCGACGCCCGCCGCGCGATAGTCGAGAGCGCGTGTCACGTCGGAGCGGCCGTCATTCCAGCTCTTCCTCGAACGCGACCAGCTTGCGGAAGTCTTGAATGCGGCACGCGAGATCGTCGCGCGTCACCTCGAGCAGCCGGTCGATCGAGAACTTCTCCACGGCGAACGAGCCCATCGCCGAGCCGTAGATCACCGCGCGCCGCATGTTGCCTTCGGAGAGGTCGCCGGTCTTCGCGAGGTAGCCGATGAATCCGCCGGCGAAGGAATCGCCCGCGCCGGTCGGGTCGAAGACGCTCTCCAGCGGGTACGCCGGGGCGAAGAAGATCGTGTCCTCGGTGAACATGAACGCGCCGTGCTCTCCCTTCTTGATGATGACGTGCCTGGGGCCCTGCGCCATGATCCAGCGCGCGGCCTGCACCAGGTTCGCCTTCTCCGAGAGCTGCCGCGCCTCGCCGTCGTTCACGGTGATCAGGTCCACGTGCTTCAGCAGCTCCATCAGCTCCGGGCGCCGGCTCTCGATCCAGAAGTTCATGGTGTCGCAGGCGACAAGCTTCGGCTTGTTCACCTGCTGGAGCACGTCCAGCTGGAGGCGCGGGTCGATGTTCGCGAGAAACACGAACGGCGCCGACCTGAAGGCCTCGGGGATCTTGGGGCTGAAGCGCGAGAACACTCCGAGGTGCGTCTCGAGCGTCTCCGCCGCATTGAGATCGTGCCGGTAGCGCCCTCTCCAGCGGAACGATGCTCCTTCGGCCTGCTCGAGACCGCTGAGATCCACCCCGCGCGCGGTGAGCGCCGCGAGCTTGTCGACGGGGTAGTCGTCGCCCACTACGCCGACGAGCTGCACCGGAGTCAACAGGCTCGCGGCCGCGGAGAAGAACGTCCCCGATCCGCCGAGCACGTCGTCGGCCCTTCCGAACGGCGTCTCCACGGAATCCAGCGCCACGGATCCGACTACGAGTACGGTCACATTCTCTCCGGTGCGGTTATTCCGAGCGCGGACAATCCATTTGCCAGGACGATCTGCGCGGCGCGCGCGAGCACGAGCCGCGCGCGCATCAGGGGCGGCTCCTGGCCGAGCACGTGGTGCTTGTGATACCACAGGTGCGCGAGCCGCGCCGTCTCCAGAAGGTAACCGGCCAGGCGCTGCGGTTCGAGCGCGGCCGCCGAGCCGGCGAGCTCGGCGGGGTAGTCCTCGAGCGCCTTGATGAGCTGCTGCTCCTCCGCCTCCGTGAGCAGCGAGAGGTCGGCGTTGGCCGTTTCCGTGGCAATCCCCTGCTCGGCGCCGACGCGGAAGATCCCGCACATCCGCGCGTGCGCCATCTGGATGTAGTACACGGGGTTTTCCTCCGACTGCGAGCGCGCGAGATCGACGTCGAAGATCAGCGGTGAGTCGCCCTTCCGCATGAGGAAGAAGTAGCGGACGGCATCGCGCCCGACTTCGTCGATGAGATCGCGCACCGTGACGTAGCTGCCGGCGCGCTTGGAGATCTTCACCTCCTCGCCGCCACGCGTCACCGTCACCATCTGGTGCAGCACGTACTCCGGGTAGCCAGCGGGAATTCCGATTCCGAGCGCCTGCAGCCCGGCGCGCACCCGCGTCGCCGTGCTGTGGTGATCGGCGCCCTGCACGTCGATGGCGCGGTGGAACCCGCGCTCCCACTTGGTGACGTGGTACGCGACGTCGGGGACGAAGTACGTGTATGTGCCGTCGCTCTTCCGCATAACGCGATCCTTGTCGTCTCCGTAGTCGGTCGTGCGGAGCCAGAGCGCGCCTTCATGGTCGTAAGTCTTGCCGGAGCTGGTCAGCGCTTCGACGGTCCTGTCCACCTTGCCGCTGTCGTACAGCGACGATTCGAGGTAGTACGTGTCGAACTCGACGCCGAAAGCCGCGAGATCGAGATCCTGCTCACGCCGAAGCTCGGTGACCGAGTGCGCGCGGAGCGACTCGAGGTCGTCCGCCTCGCCGCTGTAGGAGGCCGCGATCTCGCGAATGTACTCGCCGTGGTAGCCGCCTTCGGGGATCTGCGCATGCGCGCCCTTCGATTCGAGCAGCCGCGCGCGCACGCTGGCCGCGAGGTTCTCGATCTGCACTCCGGCGTCATTGTAGTAGTACTCCCGCGATACGTCCCAGCCAGTGTGCTCGAGCAGCGTCGCGATCGCGTCGCCGAGCGCGGCCTGGCGGCCGTGGCCGACGTGCAATGGACCAGTCGGATTCGCGGAGACGAACTCGACGTTCACCCGTTCGCCCTTGCCGACGTCCGCGCGGCCGTAGCTCCCGCCCGCTTCGATGATTTCGCCCGCGACCGACGCGATGACATCGGGACGGAGCCGGAAGTTGAGAAAGCCCGGCCCCGCGACATCGATGGATGCGACACCGGCGCCCCCGGCGCGGAACCGCTCGCGGATCTTCTCCGCGATGTCGCGCGGTTTCTGCTTGAGCGGGCGCGCGAGGATCATCGCGACGTTGCTCGCCCAGTCGCCGTGCGCGGCGTCACGCGGCCGCTCGAGGATCACGTCCGTCCCTTCCGGCGCGCCGAGCTCCCGCGCGATCCGGCCGAGCTCGGCGCGAATCGCGTCGGCGGGTTTCATTCGCTGGTTTTCGGGGACTTGGTGGAGCTGCTCTTGTCGGACTTGGCGGTCGAAGCCGTGGTCGCCGACGCCGAGGCCGCGGATTCTTTGGATGATTTGGAGTCGCCGCCTTTCGAGTCGCTGACTCTGGACTCACCCGATTTGGAATCGCCGCTTTTTGACTCGCCCGATTTGGAATCGCCGGATTTGGACTCGCCGGCCGTCGCCACCGCGCCTTCACCCTCGCCCGAGGAAGGTTTCTGGCCCGCGCGGCCGTAGTCCGTGAGATAGAATCCCGATCCTTTGAACACCAAGCCCGCGCCGCCGGACATCTGCCGCGTAGCAGGCTTGCCGCACTGAGCGCACGCGAGCTCGAGCGGAGCCTCGCTCATTTTAAGGAAGCGATCGAAGGTATGTCCCGCTTCGCAGCGGAATTCGTAAGTGGGCATCGTTGCAGGACTTGGGAGGGACGAGCTGAGGGAAGTTATCCAAGCTCGCGGAGCCGTTCAAGGCGACGGAGCCGACTGCGTATGGATGCGTTGCTCATTTGGGCGCCAGCCAGGACTCCACCCTCAAGCCAGGTACTCGTCCAAACTCTCGCAGGTTCGCCGTGACTATCCTGAGGCCGTGGGCCACGCATGTCGCAGCGAGCCACAGGTCATGCGGCCCGATCGAAGTCCCCTTCGCTTTGGAGTTTCGCCCAAAGTTCGGCTCCAAGCTCTTCAGTCTTGGCTCGCCGTACTCGAACGACTCGCCATGCCTTCACCGAGAGCTTCAACGGCCGGCTGCGGGCGAGTGACTGAACCAGCACTGGTTTCTCACGCTCGCCGATGCCCGCCGCACCGTCGAGAGCTGGCCTATCGTCCTCCATGCGCTCCTCACGGAAAATAGCCTGCGAGGTTTTCGCAAGGATTCTGCGCTCGCGCGGCTGGGTCGAGACCCATAAGGTCTTGTCGAAGCGGGGTTTGAAGTAGGCGCTATCTCTGCAGGAACTCCGTGATGCTGCAGAACGCTTGCAAGGATTCGTGTTTCTCCGCAGGATATGTAGTCCAGATAATCAATAGTTAGCCTGACAACATGCTCCGCATACCAAACCCAGTTTCAGATCCCGAAGTATTCGTACGCGTTTTCGTTCAACTGCATTCATCGCTGAGTGGCACGACGGACTTTGGGCTGGACGACATTTCGTCCGCGATGATCAGCCGTGGAAACGTCACATCGCAGGGTGCGATGGGAGCGGAGGCATTACGGCGCTCAACGCGCGCCGACCGCAGTCGTGATCCACTCTACAATCAGTCAAAAATGTACGCCGAGCTGTTTCGCTCGCTCGGTTGGCTGCACTCGACAACCTCGAGCCTTCGTTTCCGGTTCACATCGCTTGGGGCCCGAGTCACTCAAGAGGCGACTCAGCGCAGTCTCGTACGCGAGTGCCTACTTGGGATGTCCTTTCCTTCGGAGGCAATTGCGGTTCAGAGTTCACAATCCATTCGACCGTTCGCGTGCATTCTCCGCACGATGAACGCGCTGCGCACTCTTACGCGCGACGAGATGATGGCGGGCCCGCTCAGCATTGATGACGATTCTGATTCCGACGCGTTTGAATCGATGGTTGCTCGGCTTCGCGACTGCAGGAAGCACGCCGACCGTTTGGATAAATGGCTTGCCGCCATTGCGAAACGGAGAGGAATCTCGCGCCGTCCCACAATGGAGAACTACACACGCTTCCCCATTGGTGTTCTCGGTCGGTCGGGCTGGTGTGTGAAGTCTCGAGGCCAACTTGTGATTACAGAGTCCGACAAACTGGCCGCCGAGTCAATCGCTTCCACGGCGGACTGGCGACTTTCCGACTTCGAGGAACTCCCTCCAGATGTGAAGGCTCCCTTCCTGCGGTGGACGTACCATTTGATGCTCGATCGGGCGGGACTCGATGTCTCAAATCGTCGCGAACAGATGAGCCTCGACTCGCAAGAGCTTGCCGCCGCAACGCCGCGAAGCGTAAGGAATGCATATTTCTCCCCATTTCAACAACTTTCATTCGAAACGCTCTCAAGATACGTCCCTGAGTTGCTTGCTGAGGCACCGGTGGCCCGTACGCCTACCTCGCCTTCCATTGCTCCCTTAGTCTCATCCACAGCGCGCAGGGTCGCGGAGTACCACGATCTGACCCCGCAACTCACCCAGCGAACCGGCCCGGCACCGGCGTCAGTCTTTGCCGCAGAGCTGACACAGTTGACTGCCACACTAGGGGGCAGTGATGCGGCGGCCTCTCGTATCCACGTAGAGGTGGGGTCATACAATCGAGACCAATTCTACCCACTCGTCGGGGACGTTCTGCGTCTGCTTGGCTTGGACTGCCAGGTATCGCGCGGCGGACAGAATTACAATCGTGCTGATGCAATGATTGTCGACAGAGCACAGTCCCTTCCGATCGAGATTAAGTCGCCGGGTGAGGAAACGGAGGTGTCTGTGAAGGCAATTCGCCAAGCATTGGAAAACAAGATCCCGCCGGGCCGGTTCGGCGGCGCTGGACCTGGCGGACGTGGCGGCGGGGCGCTTCGACGGATTCTGGGAGCTGCACCTGGCGCCCTGGGACATGGCGGCCGGTCTGCTGCTGATCCGGGAAGCGGGGGGAGTCGTCACCGACGGGGAGGGAGAGGAGAGGACCCCGCGGCACGGCGCCGTCGTGGCCGGCAACCCGGCAATGCATGCATGGTTGCTGGAGGTGGTGAAGGACACCATGTAGGGGCGCCCCTTGGTGCGCCCCTTATGGCGGTGGCCTACGCTCCGACCGCGACCTGTTCAGGGAATGTCGGGAGGATTCGCGACGTCTTGATCGGGAGGAGCGGGAGGCACTCGTACCCACGCCGTGCAGCCGTGAGACTCCGTCCAGGCCGGATGCCCTACCCGACGCGCGCAGCCAGGAACCCCCGGGTGACACCGCCCATCACGTACGTGCCGACCACGTCTCCACGGGCGTTTACGCCGAACGCCCGCGTGGCGGCGGCGCCCGGAAAATCGATCGTGGTGGGGCCGGCCTCGTTCCAGATGAAGCCGTGGAAGCCGGCCCCGTCTCGAAAGACGCCCACGATGTCACCACGCGGGTTCACGTCCCAGGCCGCGGTCATGGTGGCACCCGGCACCAGCAATGGCGTGAAGACCCCATTGTCAATGATGTGACCCTCGGTGCGAGCCGGCGAGACGCCAGTGTTGGTTTAGAGCCCGACGATGCGGCTCAGGTCGGGCGTGGCGCCGTTGTGCATGGAGGCGTACGCGTTGATTTCACCGCTGCCGCCCTGGGCGTTGATCACGATGCCTCTCATGGTGCTCGTCGTGTTCTCATCGTGACGACAGCCCAGGATGGTGCCATCGGGCAGGATGCGCTGCAGGATCTCGTAGTCGTGCCCGACATAGTGCACGGCCGTGAACTCGCCCTGCGCATCCCTGCGGAACCCGTGAAACGCGACCCCGGGTTCGCCCGCGGCGGCGAAGTTGCCCACCAGTTCCCCATTCGGTCCGATGCCGCGCAGGTCGGTGTGGTACGCCCCGGGGTAGTCGATGGTGGTGAACGTGGTGCTACCGTTCATGAGGAACCCGTGCCGGCGACCATCGGCGGTGACGTACCAGCCGACGACCTGTCCCGCGGCGTTGATACCCTGGGCCGAGGTGGCCGTGGCACCGGGTACGGCGATGCTGGTGAAGCTGAACGTCGGTTCGGCGCGCCTCAAAGAGGGACCGAAACCCTCCTGGGACGGCCCCGCCGGCGAGGTGTCTGAACAGCCGGCCAGCACCGCCGCGGCCAAGAGGCCCAGTCCCAGTGTGCGATGATACAGAGTGCCTGACATGATCCAACCTCCCGGTGTGAGCGGCAACGACCGCTCGTGATGCCCCACAACCATCGGTAGGGGCTGCTCACTGGTAGACGCGGAATCCCGACGCCAACGGGGCCACCCGGTCTTGTTCTCCCCCAACGCGGGGCGTACGTTCGACCATGCAGGTGCCGCGAGCCTCTCCCCGCGCCGGGTGAAGCCACTCCTCCAGGTGATGAGGCCGTGGCAGCCGCCCGGAGTTGGTCACGCGTCAAGGCTCTGTTCCTCGAGGCGATCGATCAGCCCGAGACCCGGCGGGGCGAGTTCCTCGTGCGGGCCTGTGCCGGCGCCGATGCGCTTCGTTTCCGGTCAGTTCCTCCTGCCACTCGACGGGGTGCGGGTGGTCTGGAACAGGTCGACACTGCCGTTGCGGTTGGAGTTGAAGTACAGTGTCATCCCATCCCACGAGATCGCCGAACGTCCTTCCGCAACCGAGCTGTTCACCGCAGGGCCCAGGTTCACGGGCGTGCGCCAGGGGTCCGAGGTGCGCTCACGCGTGGCATGCCAGAGGTCGAGGAGCCCGAGCGTTCCCAGACGGTCGGAGGAAAAGAAGATTTCCAGTCCATCCTTGGACAGCGAAGCGAACTGCTCCTGGGACGGGGTGTTGAGCCCCGCAGCGGGTACCGGAGCAGCGAAGGTGCCGTCACGGGTTTGACCGCTGACATACAGATCGTGCCCGCCGGCACCGCCGGTGCGAATCGAATTGAAGTACAGCACCGTCCTGCCGTTCTCCTCGTACCAGCCGGGGCCGAACTCGTCGGCGGAGGAGTTCACCGTCGAAAGGTTCACCGCCGGTTCCCATTCGAGGTCGCTCCGGTTGTCGTGGCGGTGTGCCACCCAGAGGTCGAGACCCCCGACCCCACCGGGGCGGTTGCTGACCAAGATCAGCTCTTTGCCGTCCTGCGACAGGAGGGGGCACTGTTCATTGGCCGCCGTGTTGATCTTTGACCCCAGGTTGACCGGTGTGCCCCACTGCTTGGCTGCCGCATCCCAGTACGAGATGTAGAGATCCAGGCCGCCCTCTCCGCCGGCTCGGTTGGAGGCGAACACCAGGACATGCTCGGAGCGGGTGACGAAGGGACAGCCCTCGGTGGCAGGCGTATTGAGGCCAACGAAAGGCGCATCTGTAGCCTCCGTCCATGGTGATGTGTTCGACCGGATCATCTGCAACGCCAGGTCATCGGGTGCAACGAGGGTCTGCGGCGTTTCCGCGCAGGCGGTCACGAGCAGGGCCACGAGTACTGCGGAACACAGGTGTCTCATCTGGTTTCTCCGGGGGTCTTTGAAGGTGAGTTTGGCGGCTAGTGTGGTGAGTGTCAAGATAGTTGGCGCCGGTGGTCATCACTGGCAGGGTTCTGCCGTGGATGGTGGATTCAGAAGTACTGTGTTGATTGGCGTCCAGTTGCGCGTGTGGCGCGTCCAGCGTTCCGGTCGCCGCTGCCGTGCTTGTTGGTACAGCGTGTGACGTGCCGCGAGGAGTGCGACATCGTGCCCGGTGTGACGCTGCGTCGGCGTGACGAATCGGATGGCACTGTGCCGATGCTCCGTGTTGTACCACTCGACGAAGCGGGTCACCCACTGGCTTGCCGCGGTACGATCGACAAACGGCGCACGGGGATAGCTCGGCGCCTGCTTGAGGGTTCGGAAGAGCGCTTCGGAATACGGATTGTCGTTGCACACGTGCGGCCGGCTGAAGGAGGGCACGATGCCTAACCACTGGAGTGTGGCGATCATCGTGTTCCCTCGCATCGGCTTCCCATTGTCCGCGTGCAGCACCAGCCCTCGCGTATCGACGCCAGTCTCCTCGCAGATCTGCCGGATGAGTGCCGCGGCTTCGGTGGCGCCTTCTCGCGCATGGATTGTGGCCCCGACAATCTGGCGGCTCCAGACATCGACGACGAGGTACAGGTAGAGAAAGCGTCCGCGCACCGTCGTTGGCAGGTACGTAATGTCCCACGTCCACACCTGATTAGCGCCGGTCGCTCGGTGAACACTCGACGCGCGCGTGACGTGCGTGGATGCCCTTTGGCGTCGCTGGCGCCGGAGCTGCCAGCGGCGCTGCAGTCGGTACATCGTCGATTCGGACGCGAGATAGATCCCCTCATCCGCCAGGCGCGGGACCAGCTGCTTGGGCGAAAGCTGCCCATGCTCAGCGCTCGTCATCACAGCCAGGACGCGGCCCTCCTCGACCTTCGTGAGCGCGTTGCCGGGTCGATGACGAGGTCCGCGTCGCTGATCCGTCCGCGTCGGGTGTTGCCGCCACCGCTCAATCGTACGCGGCGAGATGCCGATCACGGCGCACGCCGGGCGAAGACGGGCGCCGGTCCGTTGGGCCTCCGCCAACGCCGCGAGGATCATCCCTCGGTCTCCGCCACCGTGTCGACGCCCTCGACCTCCCACAGGGCGGTCATCTTTTTTCTCATTTCTAGGACGTTAGGCCGCGATTCCAAGTACAACGGGCATATGAGGGGTGGCGTTGACAGCTAGAGTTCTCAGGCGATTCGTCATGGGCATGCTCGTCTGGCCGGCCATACTGTACGCCCAGACCGAGCCGATGCAACTGGCGAACGTGGGAGAAAAGCCAGTGGCGTACCACGTGTTGGGTCACGGCACGGCCACGCCGCTGCTCCTGATAAATGGCGGTCCGGGGTACGCCCACGGCTTCCTCCATTTCGGCAACAGCGTCTGGGAGCGAATCGCGGGGGCCCGACGGGTCGTGTTCTTCGATCAGCCCGGCACAGGACAGTCGTGGGCCGTGGGGCCGAACGACAGCCTCGTCGTCGGGGACATCCTTCGGAGCATCGAGGCGATTCGCCAGGCCCTTGGCGTGCCGCGGATCGCCGTGCTTGGTCACTCATGGGGCGGCTACGTTGCACTGGCGTACGCCCGTCGCTATCCCGATCACGTTGATCGCGTTCTCCTCGTCGGCTCGGTCTCGTCGCCGAAAATCGCCACAACTGAATTCCTATTTGGCGCGCTGTTCCCGGAGCGTATTGCCGCCCAGGAGGGCCTGAGCGCCGACAATCCGGGCGACGTGCAGATGTATATACGCGGGCAACTCGCCATGTCCTTTTACTCATCCGAGGTTCGCGACCGCGTTCTCGCCGAGCTCGGGGTGACCGTTTACAACGCCCGACAGGATGTACTGTTGTGGAAGGACGTGGAAGCCCACGGTTTGACGGCAGAGGATCTGAAACGTCTCAGTATGCCAGTCTTGGTAACAACGGGCCGCTTCGATGCAAACGTCGCGCCCCGCACAGCGTGGCGGATTCACCAGGCCATCCCTGGATCACAGTTCCTGGTCTGGGAACGTAGCGGCCACTTTCCGATGATCGAAGAGCCCGATGCATTCTTCGCAGTCGTGGATCGGTTCCTACGGAGCGGCCAATGAACCTCGCGCGGCCTAACCAGCGATTGGAGCCGTCGGCGTTCGGCCATCGGGGCAGCATCCGAGCTTCGTTCCGCCGCGGCTCAATCGCAGTACGTTAGACCGCGGTGTCTTCGGTGAGGTATCCATGAGCACTGAAGGGATGCCTGGTGTGCCGCCTACCTTCAATCGCTGGGTCAAGGCCACGACGCTCGGCTGGCTTATCGGCTTGGTCTTGGTCGTCGTGTTGGCGATTGCCTGGGACCAATTCGGCGGCGGGGCCCAGTTCATGGTCGGGGTCGGGATGGGAGCTGGGGTTGGGTTCATGCAGGCTCGCGTGTTAGGCGAGTGGGTTGAGCCGACCCGACGTTGGGTTTGGACGACGACCATCGGCATGGGGCTACCCTTCCGTTGCCGCGATTGTCCGCGGCGCCTCTGGCGCTCGCGTGGAACCGGCACCGGTGACCGTGACGGCCGTCGCGGCACCCATGCGGGACAGGAAGGGAGTGCTCGCCGCCGTGGTGCTGTACACCATCCTGGGAGGAGGCCACAGCTGGCCCGGCGGAGGGCGGCAACCCCGGTGGTTTTTGGGGCGCACCAGCGACGGCGTGGACGCGACGAGCGAGATGTGGGAGTTCTTTCGCGAGCACACGCTGAACACAAACTGACGCGCCGATTCTTATCGTTGGCGCGTGTCCATCACCCATGATTCGATCGCGAGTCCCGGCACGCGCCGGAACTCCCGCGCGTTGGCGGTGACGAGCAGCAGCCCGTGCGCGATGCACGCCGCCGCGAGCCAGAGATCGTGCGGACCGATCATCTTCCCCGTAGACGCGAGCTCGGCCCAAAGCTGAGCGTGTGCCCGCGCGGTCGGCAGATCCACCGCAAGCAGCGGGAAACGCGACAGCACCGCTTCGACGAACGCCGAGCGCCGGGCCCGGATGTCGGCGGACTTCGCGCGATGCACTCCGTGGAGCAGCTCGCTCGCCGTAACGACCGACAGAAAGAATTCCTCATCCTCCCGGCCCACTAGTCCTTGCTCGATTTCGCTCCGGCTGCGTTCGAACGCGATCAGTACGGATGCGTCAATCAGGACTCCCATGTGTCCCGGATCGGAGCGCCCGCCAGTTCCGAGCGCGCGGCGGAGATGTCCGCCGAGAAATCCTTTGCCTCCGCATCACCCAGCGATGGAAGCGCAGCGAGCAGATACGGCAGATCGCCGAGGCGGCGGCCGGCTACGACAGGGGAGAGCTCGGCGACGGGCTTATTTCCGCGGACGAGCGTGAAGCTCTCGCCACGATATGCCACGCGATTGATGTACTCCGCGAAGTTGCGAACCGCTTCGCTTACGAAGAGCTTTCTGGGCATAGGTTCTCCTTACATAAAATCATAATATATGATTTTATGTACCCAGGCAAGCGCATTATACGGCAGGCCGCTACAACGTCCCCGCCAATAAGGTGGCAATCCCGAGGAAGCTCGCGAAGCCGACGATATCGGTAACCGTGGTGAGGATGATGGACGACGACTGGGCCGGATCCTGCCCCATCATGGTCAGCGTGGAGGGCACCAGTACGCCGGCGATCCCCGCCGCTACCATGGACAGTACCATGGACGTGCCGATCACCAGCGCGAGCCCCACCGACCTGCTCCACACGAACACGCCCGCCGCGGTCGTGAGCGAGACGGCGATTCCATTGATCAGCGCGACGCTCGCCTCCTTGCGCACGACGCGCGGCCACTGGCCGATACGAATCTCGTGCATGGCGAGCCCGCGCATGGTGACGGCCAGCGCCTGCGCGCCGGTGTTCCCGGACTGACCGGCCACCACCGGGAGCAGCACGGCCAGCGCGGTGAATCGCGCGATCGTCCCCTCGAACAGTCCGACTACCGCCGCGGCGAGAAACGCGGTCGCGAGATTGATCTCCAGCCAGGGCAGCCGCTTCTTTACGGCAAAAAACACCGGCGAGAGCGCGCGCTCCTGCCGGCTCACGCCCACCATCGCCTGAATGTCGCCGGCCACGTCCTCCTGCGCCGTGATCGCCAGCGTGTCGTAGCGAATCACGCCGATCAGCCGCCCCTCGAAGTCCACCACCGGGACGCTCGAGAGTCGTCCCTTGTTGAAGTGCTCGACGACCTCTTCCTGGGGATCGATCGCCTGGACCGCGATGGCCGGACGCACGAGCGTTTCGACCAGAACGTCAGGAGCTGCGACCGCCAGGAGCTGCAGCGGGGCGGTCCCGACGAGACTCCCTTCCTCATCCGTGACGAACACATCGGCTACCCGTTGTGTCCGCCCCGCGCGCACGCGCGCGAGCGCCTGTTGAACCGTGGTGCCGGGTTTGAATCCGACGGCGCGCGGGTCCATGAGCCGCCCCGCAGTCTCCGGCGGATATTCCGACATCATCCGCAGTTCGCGCGCGAGCGGCGGATCGAGGAGCTGCACCAGCTCGGCTCGCGGCTCGTCGTCAATCCAGCCGAGGATCGCGACGGCGCGCACCGGATCTATCTTCGTCAGTACGTCGCGCCGCGCCTCGCTCGGGATTTCGTCCAGCACCTCGGCGGCGACGTCAGCGGAGAGGTGCTCCAAAAGTTGAGCCGCATGCCGGGCCGGCTGGGTGCGCACCAGGCGAGCGATCTCCGCGGCGGGAAGCTTCTCGAGGTCCCGCGACGCTTCGTCGGGGAACTCGCGCACGAACGTCCGCGCCAGCCTGGCGAATCCCGCGGCGGCGTCAGCGCTCATCGGGCACCTCGCGGCCGGTCGCCAGTGGACGGCCGGGGTCCTCCCCCGCCGACGCGGTGGCGACGATCCCCGCCACGAAACCGGTGGTGCCGAGCTGGAACAGCTCCGCCAGCGCGCCTGCCGTGACGTGCGCGGGATCCGGCCTGCGACCCGACGCCTCGCGCTCGAGCCTGCGCAGAGTCTGGTAGCGCACGGCGCCAAGCAGCCGCTCCTGCTCGTCCACAACGGGCAACGCGTGAAAGCTCTGCCAGCCGGGGTGGTCCCGCACCTGCGCCACCGGCAGCCACACGCTCAGGCGATTCACGTCGCGATGCATCGCGGCGCTTACGGGATGGCGCGCCCGCGCGAGCATCAGCTCCGGGATATCGAGCACGCCCACCAAGCGGTGCTCGCGATCGACGACATAAAGGTAGTACAACAGCTCGCGCGCGGAGCGGGCCAGGCGCGCACGGGCGTCCGCGACGAGCACGTCGTCCGGGAGATAAAAGACGGAGGGGTCCATGACGGCGCCGGCCGTCCCCTCCGGGTACGACAGCACGCGGACGATCTGGTCGCGCACATCGGCGGGGAGCGCGGCGAGCAGCGCCTCGCGCGACCCTGGTTCCATCGCGCGGACTACGCCGGTCACGTCGTCGGGCGTCAGCTCCGTGACTATCGCAGCCGCGTCCCCGGGCGCGAGCCGCCCGAGACAGTCGGCTGCGTACGGCACCGTCATGTCGCGCACCACTCTCGCGGCCGCGTCCGCGGGAACCGCGTGCAGCACCGCGGCGGCGGCGGGAGCCGGCGTCTGCTCGAGCGTCATCGCCGCGCGCGCCGGGTGCGACTCCAGGAACGCACGACCGAGACGGTCCTCAGCGATCACTGCGGGTCCCTCTTCGCCAGCAGAGTGGATGTCATCTCCGCGAACTGCTTGGCGGGGACGATCATTCGGCCTTCCGGCACGTCGAGAATGACCGTCGTCGCCGTGAGCTCCGCGATCTTCCCCTCTACGCCGCCGATCCGCACTGTCTGCCCGACCTCGAACGCCTGCCGGAGATAGTGCGAACCGATGATGTTGCTGATCGCGGTACGGGCTCCGAGCCCGAAGGCCAGCGCGAACCCGCCAAGCAGCGCCGCGAGCGCGACGGAGAAGATCGCGGTGAGCAGCGCGATGTCCACGCCGAGCTCGGCGATGGCGATGACCACCGCTGCGGTCACGACCGCGACGCGCACCATCTGCGCGAGACCGGAGCCGAACGACGTGCCGGCGCCCGCCGCTGTGGCGGCGACCGCTCCGCGGGCCAGGTTCCCCATCACGATGCCTGCCACGAGGATCAGCACCGCCGCGAACACGCGCGGGATGAACAGCGACAGGCTGTTCACGACGGAGCTGAGCAGCGCGATTCCCAGCGCGTCCGCAGCGGTCGCGACGAAGAAGAGGAGCACGACCCAGAACACGACCGTGCCGACGACATCCGAGGCCCGGCGCTCGCGGGCGACGCCGCCCAGCGAGATGCGGAACGCGCGCACAGGCACCGCGCGCTCGATGGCGGCCATGATCCGCACGGCAACCATGCGGAGGAGGAACGCCAGCGCGACGCCGACGCCCAGCAGCACGAGGGCGGTGATCAGCCGGGGCTGATTGGTCGCGAACCAGTCGCCGATCCCGGAAATGGATCGCTGAACGTCCGTGGTGAGTTCGGTCTGCATCATTTACTCCTTGATCCGGCGATCGCGATCGGGGCAGAATGGAGACAGGCGGCCAGCGCAGTGCGAGTTCCAGCCCATAATGTGCCCTGCACTCCCAGTCACGCCACCTCCAGACCGCGCAGGGGGTCAGTCTCGCGACGGTAACCCGAGATTGCGAAGTCGCAACAACATGGTCAGCCGACCCCCCGCTTCAGGCCGGGTGCCGGTTGCCCGCACCGACGCAGCACGTTATCGTCGCGCCATGGCTCCGATGGCGTTCCTCTGCGCGGTGGCGTTCGCCTTGAGCGGAGCATTCTCTCCCGCCGGCGGACAAACCACGGCGGTGCCAGCCGACACGGCGGCGCTGATCGTACAGAACCGCACGATCATCGTCTTTCGCGGGCCCCTAGGCGCGAGAGATCCGCAGGAGCGAGCCGCTGCGGCCAGCGAGCGGATCCGTGCGGCAGCCAGGGCGGACGGCCCCGGCGACGTGACAATCAGGCGCGTGCCAGAAGGCGTGGTCATCTACTCGAGACTCCGCCCGCTTTTCGCAGTCACACACGCGGACGCGGACGGCCTGGCCGGCGAGACCCTCGACCAAGTCGCCGTCCAGTCAGCGCGTCGAGTGCAGGACGCGATACGGCTCGAGCGCGACCAGCGCAGCCTGGCCTACAACGCGCGCGCAGTTTTGCAGGCCGCGTTCGCAATCGCGCTGTTCGCGTTGTTCATGCGCGCGCTGGTGCTCGGTCGCCGGCGGCTGGGAGCACGCGCGGAAAGGCGCGCCTGGGCGCGGATTCAGGAGCTGCGCGTAGGAGGATACACGCTGCTGGACCGGCGCCAGATCCTGACCACCGGGCGTCGCACGTTCGACCTTGCGATCTGGGCGATCGGCCTGTTCGCTGCGTACCTGGCGCTGACGTTCATCCTGACGCGGTTCCCGTTCAGCCGGCCGTGGGGCGAAGCGCTGGGCAGCTACCTGGTCAACACGGTGGCCGAGCTGACGCTCGGCGTCGTGACCGCGATTCCGGGACTGTTCACCGTTCTCCTGATCTTCTTCGGCACGCGCTTCCTCGCCCGGCTCGTGAAAGCGCTTTTTGGAGCGATCGAAGCCGGACAGGTGTCGGTGCCATGGGCGCACCCGGACACTGCCAAGCCGACCCGGCGGCTGATCGTAGCGCTGCTCTGGGTGTTCGCCCTGGTGGTCGCATACCCGTACCTCCCCGGCAGTGACAGCAACGTGTTCAAGGGAGTGTCGGTGTTCGCCGGTCTGGTGCTCTCGCTCGGGTCGTCCGGCATCGTAAATCAGGCGATGAGCGGGCTGGTTCTCATGTACTCACGGGCGATGCGCGCCGGCGACTATGTCCACATCGGCGGCGTCGAGGGAACCGTCACCGAAGTCGGGATGCTGTCCACCAAGGTCCGCACGAACAAGCTGGAGGAGGTGACGATCCCGAACGCGCTCCTTGTCTCGCAGACAACCAAGAATTACACGCGGCTGGCCGCCGAGCAGGGCGTCATTCTGTACACGACGGTGACTATCGGGTACGACACGCCGTGGCGGCAAGTGCACGCGCTGCTCGAGCTGGCGGCGTCGCGAACGACCGGAGTTCGCTCCGAGCCGCGCCCGTTCGTCCGGCAGCTCGCGCTGTCGGATCACTATCCCGAGTACCAGCTCAACGTGTACCTGGACCGGCCCGAGACCAGGATTGACGTCCTGTCGAAGCTGCACATGAACATTCAGGACGCGTTCAACGAGTTTGGCGTGCAGATCATGTCGCCGCACTACGAGGAAGACCCGGATACACCCAAGATCGTGCGGCCCGAGCAGTGGTTCGCTCCGCCCGCCACGCGCAGCGATGAGGGCTAGCCCGGCACATACTTGCCCCACGCGCCAGCCAGGGTATCGGAGATCTCGCCGACCGACGCGCGCGCGCGCACCGCATCGATCACGAGCGGCATTAACGTGACCCGCGCCTTCCCTTCCTTGACCCTTCCGGCGGCGTCACCGAGCGCTGTTAGCGCCGCTGTCTGCGCCGCCGAGTCACGCGCGCTGCGCGCCCTCGCCAGCCGGCTGACCTGCCCTCGCTCCATCCCTGCATAATCCGGCGACGGAATGCTCAGCCCCTCACTGTCGTCGGTGAACTGATTGACCCCGACGATCACGGTCTCCCCGCCCTCCACGCGCTGCTGAAACTCGTACGCGCTGCGCGCGATCTCGTCCTGGAAGAACCCCTGCTCGATCGCCTTCGCCGACCCGCCCAGATCCTCCACCCGCTGCATCAGCGCGACCGCGCGCGCCTCCAGCTCGTTGGTGAGACTCTCGACGTAATAGCTGCCGGCGAGCGGATCCACCGTATTCGCGATCCCCGACTCGTGCGCGATGATCTGCTGCGTGCGGAGCGCGAGCGTCGCGGCCTCCGCCGTCGGCAGCGATAGCGCCTCGTCGTACCCGTTGGTGTGCAGCGACTGCGTCCCACCGAGCGTGGCCGACAGCGCCTGCATCGCAACACGCACCACGTTGTTCAGCGGCTGCTGCGCGGTGAGCGTCACGCCGCCGGTCTGCGTGTGAAACCGCAGCCTGCACCCTTCGTCGTCCGCGCCGAACCGCTCGCGCATGATCCTCGCCCACAGCCGCCGCGCGGCGCGGAACTTCGCGACCTCCTCGAACAGGTCGTTGTGCGCGGCGAAGAAGAAGGACAGTCGCCTGGCGAACGCGTTCACGTCGAGCCCGGCGGCGACGCCGTGCCGCACGTACTCCACCCCGTTCGCCAGCGTGAACGCCAGCTCCTGCACGGCCGTTGCGCCCGCCTCTCTTATATGGTAGCCGGAAATGGAAATCGGATTCCAGCCCGGCACTTCCGCCGTGCAGAAACGGAACATGTCCGCGATCAGCCGCAGGCTCGGCTCCGGCGGGTACACGTACGTCCCGCGCGCGATGTACTCCTTGAGGATGTCGTTCTGCACCGTGCCGCTCAGCTTGTCGCGCGAGATCCCGCGCTCCTCGGCGACCACGATGTACATCGCGAGCAGCGTCGAGGCCGTCGCGTTGATCGTCATCGAGGTAGAAACACGATCGAGCGGTATCTCCGCGAACAGCTCGTGCATGTCTTCGACGGTGTCGATCGCGACGCCGGCGCGGCCGACTTCGCCCAGCGCGCGCGGCGAATCCGAGTCGATCCCCATCTGCGTCGGGAGGTCGAACGCGACCGACAACCCGGTTTGCCCCGCAGCGAGCAGATGCCGGAAGCGCGCGTTGGTCTCGGCGGCGGTGCCGAACCCGGCGTACTGCCGCATCGTCCAGAGGCGGCCGCGGTACATCGTCGGCTGGACGCCGCGAGTGTACGGCCACTCGCCCGGCTCGCCTAAATCACGCTTGTACTCGAGGTCGGCGTCTTCCGGCCGGTAAACCGGCGCGACCGGAATCCCCGAAGGCGAATTACGCTCCGCGCTCAGGCCCCGACGCCCGTGAGCGCGCCGCCGAGCATGGACTCAGCCAGCTCGACGCTGGACTTGCTGCCGATGAACAGCGGCGTGCGCTGGTGCAGCTCCGTCGGCTCGATACCCATGATGCGCCGCTTGCCGTCGGACGCGGCGCCGCCAGCCTGCTCCGCGATGAACGCGAGCGGATTGGCCTCGTACAGCAAACGCAGCTTGCCCTTGGGACTCTTGCTCTGCGCCGGGTACGCGAAGATCCCGCCACCGAGCAGGTTGCGGTGGAAATCGGCGACGAGCGAGCCGACGTAGCGCGAGCTCGTGCCGTTCCGCTTCTTGCCGTCGCCCTTGCGATATCGCCGCATGAGCTCCCTGACGGTGTCGTTCCAGAGGGGCTCGTACGAATCGTTCACCGAGAGGTACCTGCCCGGATCGGGCGTGCGAATGTGCGGGTGCGACAGCAGAAACTCGCCGATCGCCGGGTCGAGCGTGAATCCGTGCACGCCCTGCCCCGTGGTATACACCATCATCGTGCTCGAGCCGTAGATCACGTACCCCGCGGCCACCTGCTGGCGACCGGGCTGCAACAGGTCTCCCATCTCGCCCTTGTTCCCGGGAGTGACCTTCAGCAGCACCGAGAATATGGTGCCCACCGGTACGTTGACGTCGATGTTGGAAGAGCCGTCGAGTGGATCGAACAGCAGCACGTACTTACCGCAGCGGAATTGCTCCGGAATCGGGATGAGACCGGGCATCTCCTCCGACGCCATCGCGCACAGACGCCCGCCGTGGTCCATCGCCTTGATGATGATGTCGTTGGCGAGCACGTCCAGCTTCTGCTGGATCTCCCCCTGGACGTTGCTGTTCTCGGTGGCGCCGAGAACGTCGGCGAGTCCGGCGTTGCGAACCTTGTTGGCGATCATCTTCGCGGCGAGCGCGAGGTCGTACAGGATGCCGGACAGCTCGCCCGTCGCCTGGGGATGGAGCCGCTCTTCCTCGATGATGTACCGGTCGATCGTGACGACCGAGGTTGCGCTGTGCTTTACCACTTAGACGTCCTTCGTAAAGGGGGCCTCGGAACCGCGCACCCTCCTGGTGGCAAACTCCCGGGCGTCCCGCTCGAAAAGATTCTCGGAATAACCGCGTCGCAGCGTTTCCCAAATGTAGCGAAATGGGAATGCCCTGCTCTCGCAAAATTGCTCGACGTGCCGAAGCTCGTGCAAGAGCAATTCCGCCGACGGCTCGATCTCGCGCGCGACGAAGATGGTGCGTCCCAGCGTCACGGCGTCCACCCGGCTGCGGCCAAGCAGCCACCCGCCTACCCGTACTGGCAGTCCCCCCGCCCGGAAGCGCGCGGCACGCAGCTCCGGATACCGGATGAGCATGTCCTGCCGCAACGAGATCGGTGTTCCGAGCAGGGCCCGCATCATCGGGGCCGCAGCTCCCACTCACCTTCGCGAGCGCGAACCCGCACCCGCCTGCCGTCGGTGGACACCACGACCGTGCCGAGCTGATCGGTGCGGTACACGGCGGCCCCCGAGCGCTCGAGCCTCTCCACCACGGCCGGGCTGGGATGGCGGTAGCTGTTGTCCTTCCCCACCGAGATCAATGCGACCCGCGGTTTCGTAGCGGAGAGAAATCTTTCCGTGGTGCTCGTCGAGCTGCCGTGATGTGCCACTTTGAGAACGTCCGCGCGAAGGTCGAGGCTGTCATTGGCGACCAGCCATTGCTCCAGCTCCTTCTCCGCGTCTCCCACAAGCAGGAATCGAACCGCGCCGAACCGGACGCGCGCGATCGTGCTCGCCTCGTTCGGGTCTGTCAGCGCACTGGCCCACGCCGAGTCCGGCGCCAGGAAGTTGACCACGACCCCGTCCACCACCAGGGAATCGCCCGGCCGTACCCGGCTCCAGCGCGTCCCCGCCGTCACGGCGCTCGCCAGGGCGGCGGCGTACGAGCCCGTCGGCGCGACGAAACCCGGGTCGTGGAAGGTTCGCGGCTTCAGCGCCCGCAGGATCGTGGAAGCGCCGCCGACGTGATCGTTGTGCGGGTGCGACAGCACGAACGCGGCGAGCTTTCCCCCGCGCCGCGCCAGGTACGGGATGATCACCGCCCGCCCGGCGTCGCCGGTGCGCCACGCGCGACCCGCGTCGAACAGGATCCAGTTGCCGCGTGTCGTGCGGAGCGCGAGCGCGTCGCCCTGGCCTACGTCCAGCATGTGCAGCTCGATCTCGCGCCGCGCGGGCGGCGGCATGAGCGGATACCAGAGCGCGCCGCCGAGCGCGAGCGCGGCGAGCAGCGCGGGCCGCGCGGTGAACCGCGCGGACGCGGCGGCTACCAGCGCGGCGATCGCCACGCAGCACAACAGCGTCGTGAGCAGCGACGGGGTCACCTGGATCGATGCGTACGGCAGGGCAGCCGTGCGTGCCGCGATCCCGTCGAAAACGTGCAGCAGCGGCAGGCAGCCGTCCGCGACGAACTGCGCCGCGCCGTCAATCGGGAACAGCATCGCCAGGAACAGCATTGGCTGGAGTATCGTGATCACCGGCGACGCGAGCACGTTCGACACGGGCCCGATCAGGCTCAGCCGCCCGAAGTACCATGCGATCAGCGGAGCGGTGACGATCGTGGCGATGATGGACGGCAATAGCTGATTCGACACGGCGAGCCGCCAACCCTCGACCTTCGGCGCGATCCACCGCCGCGTGATGCTCCCGCTCGCGGTGAGTCCCGCCATTCCGACGACGCTCAGCTGATACCCGAGCCCGAGCACGTTGCGCGGCTCGTACAGCGGAACCGCCGCGCCGAGCGCGAGCGACGCCCAGGGCGACGTCGGCCGCTGCGCGATCCTGCTCGACGCCATGACGGTGAGCATCACCGCCGAGCGCAGCGCGGGCGCGGGCGCGCCGATCACCGCAACGTACAGCCAGACGATGACGAGCGAGAGGATCGCCGCGCGCGCGCGGCCGAGCGCCATCGCCGAGAGCAGCAGCTCGACCGCGCCGGCGACAATCGCGACGTGCAGCCCGGAGATGGACAGCATGTGCACCAGCCCGGCGTCGGCGTACCGCTGGCGGACCTCGGGGCCAAGGTCCTGCTGCTCGGCGATCAGCAGCGCCTTCGCCATCGGCGCGTCGCTGCCGAACATTCGCTCGATCCGCTTCGCGGCGCCCGCGCGGACGCGCTCGAGCGCGGGAGCCGCGTCAGGACTTGCGACCGCGCGTGTGAACCGATGAATCGGCTTGGGTGGCTCGGTCAGCGCGACGGCGATCCCGCTGGCGAGCAGCGCGGCAACGGCAAACACGTAACCGCTGCGTCGCAGCAGCCCGTACAGCACCGCGGCAGCCGCCAGACCCGCGACGATTACAGTGATTCTGCGATCCGTCGCGAAGCCGGCCAGCAGCCCCGCGGCGTAGGCGACGCAGGCGGCGGCGATCAACGGCATCAAGCATGCTCATCGATCGGGCGGCTCTTAACGACAGCGGCGTCTTGCAATCACAACCAAAGTCGCGCGGCGCGGCTCCTGGCGAAGGCTGGGGGAATCCCAGGGCTTTCTATCCCGCGAGAGGTAGCTCGCCCCGCTCCGACGCCACTGTTCCTGTAAATGTCGAGCCCGTCGTCCCTGTAAGCTCAACGGTCAAATAGCTGCCGATCAGCGACGGCTCTCCCGGAATGATGACTGTCTTGAAATCCCGGGTTCGCGCCTGCAGCAACCCTCCCCGCCTCGCTTCCTTCTCCACCAGCACCTCGTGCCTCTCCCCGAGCGCCGCCATGTTCGCCCGGCGCGCGCCGGCTCGCATCGTCGCGATCAGCCGCTCCAGCCGCTCGCTCGCCACCTCGTCCGGAACGTCGTCCGCCGACGGGAACCGCGTCGCCGCCGTTCCTTCCCGCGCGGAGAACTTGAACGTGTACGCGTCGTTGAAGCCTATCTCGCGCACCGCGCTCAACGTCTCCGCGAAATCTTCCTCGGTCTCTCCCGGGAATCCGACGATGATGTCCGTCGTGAGCCCCAATCCCGGGACGGCGGCGCGCAGGCGCTCGGCGCAATCGAAGTACTGCTCGCGCGTGTACCTCCGCAGCATCCGCTTGAGCACCCTCGACGACCCCGACTGCATCGGCAGGTGCACGTGCTCGCACACCTCCGGCGTCTCCGCGATCGCCGCGATCACCCGCTCGCTGAAGTCGTTCGGGTGCGGGCTGGTGAACCGCACGCGCCGGATCCCGTCCACGCGCGCCACGGCGCGCAGCAGGTCGGCGAAGTCGTGCGAGCCGTCGTTGTACGAGTTCACCGTCTGCCCGAGCAGCACCACTTCGGTGATTCCCTGCTCCGCCACCTGCTCCGCCTCGCGCACCGCGTCCAGCAAGGGCCTGCTCCGCTCGGGCCCGCGCGTCGTCGGCACGATGCAGTACGTGCACCGATAATCGCAGCCCCGCTGCACCGGGATCCACGCCTTCACTCCCTCGAACCGGCGCGCGCTGAACCCCTGGTAGTGCTCCTCGAGGTCGAACTCGACCGCGGTCGCGCGCTCGCCGTCGCGCGCCCGCTCGATCAGATCCGGGAGCGCGCGGTAGCCGTCCGGGCCGATGACGAGACTGACGTGCTTGGCCCGGTCGAACAGCCGCGGCCCCAGCCGCTGCGCCATGCAACCCGCGACGCCGACCACCGCGCCTTCCTTCATGTGCCGCTTCAGCTCGCCGAGCCTTCCCAGCACGCGCTGCTCGGCGTGGTCGCGGATCGCGCACGTGTTGACCAGGATCACGTCGGCGCCGTCCGGCGACTCGACCTGCGAGTAGCCGACGTCCGCCAGCTTCCCGAGGATCAACTCGGAGTCGCTGACGTTCATCTGGCAGCCGTAAGTCTCGACGTAAACCGTACCGCTCATCCGTCGCGTTCCGCTGGTGTGGTCGCCCTCGTCGGGAGCAGCACGAAGAACGTGCTTCCCGCGCCTTCCTTGCTCTTTACCCACATCCGGCCGCCGTGTGCTTCCGCGGCGAGCTTGCAGAACGCCAGCCCGAGCCCCGAGCTCCGGACGTTCGGCATCCGCGGCGTCTTGACCTGCCGGAACTTCTGAAAGATGACCTCGTGGTACTCCTCCGGAATACCCGGCCCGTTGTCGCTCACCGCGAAGAGGATGCCGTCACCCTCCGCGCGCGCGCGCAGCTCGATCGCGACCCCCACCCCGCCGGAATGGACCAGCGCGTTCTGCATGAGGTTCGAGAACAGGCGCTTCAGAATCGTCCTGTCGCCCTCGAACACCGGTGCGTCGTCGGCCACGTCCACCGCGACGATCGCGGCTTCCTGCGCGAGCCGGACCTCCCACTCCGCGACGAGATCGGCGACGAACGCGCCGGGCGCCAGCGGCTCGATGTTGAGCGGGAGGTTGGCGTCCTCGATCCGCGCCACTTCGAGCAGGTCGTTGATCAGCGACAGCAGCTCCTCGGCCTTGTACTCGGCGTCGGCGAGCACGCGCTTCTGCACCGTGGTCAGGATGCCGAAGTCGCCGTCGGTCACCATCTCCAGGCTCGCGAGCACCGACGTCAGCGGCGTCTTGAGATCGTGCACGATCATTTTCATCAGGTCCTCGCGCACCTTCTCCAGCTCGCGCAGCTTGCGGTAGCTGTCCTCCAGCTCGTCGGTGACCGCCTTGAGCTTGAGCAGGCTCCGCACACGCGCGCCGAGCACGAGCCGGTTGTGCGGCTTCGTCAGGAAGTCGTCGCCGCCGGCCTCGATCGCCTTCACCCGGTCACTCGTGTCGTTGAGCGCCGTGACGAAGATGACGGGGATGCGCGCGGTGCGCGGATCGCGCTTGATCCGGCGGCAAACCTCGAAGCCCGCCGAGCGGTCGTCCACGCCCAGGTCGCCCGCGGGCATCGACACGTCGAGGATGCACAGGTCGGGACGCTCGTCGAAGCACAGCGCGACGGCGGACGGCCCGTCGTTCGCGGAGATGATCCGGTAGTCGAGGGTGTTGAGCTGGTCCACCAGCAGCTCGACGTTCGCCTGCACGTCGTCGGCGACGAGGATCAGCGGCTTGCGCCCGGCCTCGCTCGCGGTCATCCGGTCACGGCCTTACGCGGACACCGAAGCTGAAGATGTACGCGGTCTCGGTGGCTGGGTTCACCGAGACCTTGGCGTCCAGGTCCCGGATCGCGCGCGCCACACCGACATCCAGCCGCGACCTGCCGATTCCCAGCGGAATCCCGAAACCGCCGGAGAACGTGAGCTCGTTCACCTTCGACTGCTCACCGCCGAGCGCTCCGCCGGCGCCGAACGGCAGCCCGCGGTATCTCGCGCCGAGCCGCAGGGCGACGTTGCGCCGGCCGATGGTCGGCCCGGCCACATCCGCTCCGACCCCGTAATCCCACGAGTCGAACGCGAGCATGTTGCTGCCCGCACGCCTGAGCGGCTGCATCGCGGACCACTCGTCGAAGCTCGCGCGCGCGGACAGAGCGACTCCGGAGATTCCCGAATAGCTCGCTCCGAAGCCGTACCTCAACGGCAGCTTTCCGCTGGTCAGCACGCTGTCGCCGGTCTGCGTCTCCATGTCCCCGCCGACGCGCACCGACGCACCGAGCCCGAGACTCGCGACCGGACGCCACACGACTCCGGCGGACGCGCCGAACGCCGAGTAGCTGATGTCCGACGTCTGGCTCGTCCCGGAAAACGTGACCGTATCCGGAAAGCGCTGCTCGACCGCTATCCGGTTCTCACCGGAGAGCACATGGCCCCCCAAGCCGATCTGGAAGCGGGGCGACGCACTGTACGCCAGAGCCAGCCGGAAATCGGTGATCCCGCCGTTGCTCGAGAAAAACTCCGTCGCGTCCACGACGGTGCCCCCGATGTCCTGCTGCGTCTCGGTGACGCTGCTCCAGGTGCGATCCAGAAACGTCGAAGCGGTGACCTGGGCGGTGAGGCGGCGTCCCAGCGTCAGCGACATTCCCACCATCGGAAAGCGCGCCGTCGTGGTCCGCGAGCTCGCCTCCAGCCTCTTCACCGTGCGCACCTCGGGCTCGTACTGCATGAACATCACGGTCGCGCCCCATAGCGCCGCCGCGGCGGGATTGACCGCCGAGTTCGGGTCGATTTCCGCGGGGCCGCCGCCGAGCGACATGGCGGTCGTGCTCAGCTGCCCCGGCGGATAGCCGAAGCCCTGCGTGCTGAGGTTTCCCTGGGCGCCGGCGCCGGAAGCGGCAAGCGCGAAAATCAGGGCACCGGCCACAAAGGAGCGAGTCATGGTAGTCCGAAGGGGTTGGCCGGCGTATAGCTGATTCTGAGGCGCGGACGCGTGTCCGGAATTCCCTCGGCGCTGGTGAACCACGCCTGGGCGGCGGACACTCCCTCGCGGGCGCTGCGCAGCACCAGCGCGCGCGGACCGAGCGTGTCGCCCTGCGCCCGCCAGACCCGCAGCACCGGCGCGATGTCGATCTCGCGAATGCCGGACGCGTTCGCCGCGACGCGCAAAGTGTCGATCTGGGTGAGCTCGGACGCGGCGATGAGCCGCGCGGCCTGCTCCGGGTCGGTTATGACTTTGCCGCCGATGGCCACGTGCGTCACCACGAACACCGTGTCCAGCGGACCCAACGCCGTATTCGGTATCTGGTCGAGCAGCAGTGTCGCGCGTATGACGCTCGACGAATCGAGGATCGAGCTCGGGATCAGGAAGCGTATGTAAGTGCGAAGCGACGGGAGGCCGCCGACCAGCAGCTCCTGCGGAGATCCGGGCGGCGGAGTCCGTAGCACGAGCTGGAAATCCGAGAGCGTAACCTGCTGGTCGAGCGAATCCTCGGGCGTGCGCGACAGCGGGAGCAGCGTGATTCGCGGAACGAGAGTGTCTGGTACGGCGCGAAAGTAGAGCGTCGGCGGCGTGCCCGCCTCCATGGACCGTACGTGGAACTGGCCCGTTCCATCCGTAATGCGGAGTCCGATGCGCAATGGCGCGTTCGCCTGCACCTTGGCCAGCACCGCCGCGTTCGACAGCGGAACGCGCACCGAGTCCTTGAGGTCCGCCGACGCGAACTGCTGCGATCCGATCAGCCTGTCGGCGGTGAACAGCGGCGCGAGCGCCGCGACCGACGTGTCGTTCGCGTCGGTGTCCACGTCGTACGCGCTGACCGTCAGCGACGTGCCCATCTGCTTCTCGGAAAGATCGAGCCGGAGCTCGATGTACGCGCTGTCGACGGTCGTTATCGGGCTCGTCGTGCTGTCGCCGGGCGTCTTCCGGACCCGCTGCGGCAAGCTGTCGTACCGGATGATGACGCGGGAATCGAGCGTGTCCCCGCGCGACGCCAGCAGCATGAAAGGCTCGGCCCCGAACGGTCCCTCGGCGCGGACCGTCGTATCGAATACCACGGGATCGATCGTGACGTTGATCACCTCGATGCCCTGGTTCGGGCACAGCTCCGGGCAGCCGACCGCGCTCTCCAGCTTCTCGCTGCATGCGGCAGCCACGACAGCAACGAGGCCGAGCGCCAGCAGCGCGATCCCCCTGCGCCGCATCACGTGGTGCCCGTGGCGAGGAGGTTGGCCGAGAATGGATGCGGCAACAGCGAGCCGAGACTCCAGCTGGCTTCGGCACCGTTCCGGCAATAGCTGTGCACCTTCAAGTCCGGCGCGGCGAACTCCGCCAGCACCTGCAGACAGGCGCCGCACGGCGGAGCCGGCTCGTCCGCTTCGGTCGCGATCGCGATGCAGTCGAACGCGCCCGCCCCGGTGATGACCGCGGAGAACACGGCTACGCGCTCGGCGCAGATCCCGAGTCCGTAGGACGCGTTCTCGACGTTGCAACCTTGAAACACCGCGCCGTTGCCGGCTCGCAGCGCGGCGCCGACGGGAAAACCGGAATATGGAGCATGCGAGCGCTCCAGCGCCGCGAATGCAGCGTCGCGGAGCTTGTGGTCAGCTTGGCGTGTCACTGGATGATCTGGGGCAGAAAGGAGGTGCCGCGACCGTGAAAATCGACGCCCAACCATTCGGCGACTGTGGCGCCGAGATCCGAGAAGGTCTCGCGCCGCCCGATGCCCGCCGGCCGGACGCGGGAGCCCGCGGCCAGGAGCGGGACGCACTCTCGCGAGTGGTCCGTCGACGGAGTCGTTGGATCGTTGCCGTGGTCGGCGGTAATGAACAGAAGGTCGTCCTTTTTCAGGGAGCGCACGAGACCGGGCAGCGCTTCGTCGAATTCGAGCAGCGCTTGGTAAAACCCCGCAACATCGTTCCGGTGCCCGTACAGTTGGTCGAAATCTACAAGATTGGCCAGCAGTAACCCACTCCGATCGCCGGCTATCCACCGGCGGATCTCGTCCAATCCCTCCGCGTTGGAGGAGGTGTGCCGCGCGCTTATCGACCGGCCGGCGAAGAGATCGTCGACTTTTCCGACTCCGGCCGTACCGATGCCGGCGGCACGAACAGCATCGAGCAGCGTCTCGGAGGGCGGCTCGACGGAGAAATCCCGGCGGTTGGCCGTGCGCCTGTAGGTGCCGGGCCCGCCCTCGAACGGCCGGGCGATCACGCGCGAGACGAGCGGGCTCGCGCCATCGGGATCCCGCGGCTTGATCTCCAGCGCGGCGGCGCACGCGGCGTACAGCTCGTCCAGCGGAACCACGTCCTCGTGCGCGGCTACCTGAAAGACGGAATCGGCGGACGTGTACACGATCCACGCGCCCGTGCGCCGGTGCTCCTCGGCGAAGCGCTCGATCACGACCGTGCCGCTCGCGACGACGTTCCCGATCACCGCCCGGCCGGTGCGGCGCTCGAATTCCGCGAGCACCTCCGCGGGAAATCCGTGAGGGTACGTCCTGAACGCACGCGCGAGGTGCACGCCGGCTATCTCCCAGTGGCCTGTAGTGCTGTCTTTCCCCGCGGACCGCGGCTCCATCACACCCCATGCGCCGAGAGGTTCTTCAGCAGGTGGGACACCGGCGAGGCTCGCCAGGTTGCCGAGTCCGTACTCGCGTAGGTTCGGCAGCGCGAAGCCCGCGACCGCGCGGGACAGATTGCCCAGCGTGTCGCTGCCCGCATCGCCGTACGAGTCGACGTCGCGCGCACCACCGCACCCGACGCCGTCGAGCACGATGATCGCCGCTCTGCGCTCAGTCTTCACTGTGCGACCGCGGCGAGCGGCTGTTCATTCCCACGAGCACTTCGTATGGAGTGATCCCCGCCGACGCCCCCACTTCGGCTACGGTGACGAGCTCGTCACCCTCGCGGCCGATGAGCGTCACTGTATCGCCCGCTGCGCAGTCGACCCCGGTGACGTCGATCATGATCATGTCCATCGTCACCCTGCCGACGATCGGAACGCGGCGCCCGCGGAGAACGACCGTGGCGCCCGGGCGACCTTGCTCCCCGACGTTTCGCGGATAGCCGTCGGCGTAGCCGCAGGCGAGCGTCGCGATCCGCCTGCGATGCGTCGCCTTGAACGTCGCGCCGTAGCTGATCGTGTCGCCGGGCGCGCACCCGCGCAGATCGACTATCGGGGCGCGCAGATGCGCGACCGGATCGGGCTCGATCGCGGCACCGGGAACGGTCGCGCCGCCGTAGAGAAAGATCCCGGGCCGGACCGCGTCGCGGCTGGAGCGCCCGCGACGCAGCACCGCGGCGCTGTTGTCGGTGTGGGTGAAGACGGCGGTGAGACCCAGCGCGGTCAGCGCGTCCTCGAACCGGCGATCCTGCTCCCGCATGCTGCCGTCGTCGAGCTCCGCCGAATGAAAATGCGTGAACGCGCCTTCCGGAGGAAACGCCGAGACGACTTCCCGAAGCGCGGCGACGTCGCGCCACGAAGCTCCGGCCCGGGCCATTCCGGTATCGATGGCGAGGTGCCACGGACCCCCGCGCGATTGCCATGCTTTGATCGTCGCCGCCGATCCCAGTGCCGGCGTGAGGCGCGCCGCGCCGGCCGCCGCGAGCTCGCTCTGCAGAAGCGGCGTGAAAATGAGCACCGGAAGCTCGACGCCGAGCGCCCGCAACTCCTCGCCCTCGGTGACCGTAGCCACGCCGAATCCCCACGGATCGACCTTCTCGAGCGCCTTCACCACCGCGCGCACGCCCGTCCCATACGCATCGGCCTTCACCATGGGAATCAGCCGCGTCCCGGCCCTGTGGGCCAGCGCGCGCGCGTTGCGCACGACGGCGGCGAGGTCTATTTCGATGCGGGCTGGCATGGCGGGAAGTTATCGTTGGGCCATGGAGGACGTGACTAGTGACTAGTGACTGGTGACTAGTCAACCGCCTCCGTTTCCTTCTGTTCCGGCAGTGCCGCTGTTACTAGTCACTAGTCACCAGTCACTAGTCACTAGTCACCTTCATAGTCACCAGTCCCTAGTCACCTCCATAGTCACAAGTCACTAGTCACCATCATGCCACATCCCCCCTCCCTCGACGACACCCTCGCCCTCATGCGCGACCTGCGGCAGCGCTGCGACTGGGACGCGGCGCAGACGCACGACTCGCTGCGGCCTTACCTCATCGAAGAATCGCTCGAGCTGGACGACGCGCTGCGCCTGGGCGACGACGCGCTCGTGCGGGAGGAACTGGGCGACGTGTTGCTCCAGGTCCTGTTCCACTCTGTGGTGGCCGAGGAGCGGGGCGCGTTCGATTTGCACGACGTCGCGGGCGCGCTGATCGCCAAGATGAAAGCGCGCCATCCGCATCTCTACGCCGACGGCGAGCGCGAGTCGTGGGAGCGGATGAAGTCGAAGAAGCGCGCATCGCTCGCCGACGGGCTCCCGTCCATGCTGCCTTCGCTGCATCGCGCCCACCGGCTCCAGGACCGCGCCGCGGGAGTCGGCTTCGACTGGCCCGACGCCGAGGGGCCGGCGGACAAGGTCGCCGAAGAGCTGGCCGAGGTGCGCGACCTGATGCAGGAGAAGAAAGTCCGCTTCAGTGAGCACGGCGCGCCCGTGCACGACGAGGCGCACGCGGAGCTGGAGGGGGAGCTGGGGGACCTGCTGTTCGCGTGCGTTAACCTGTGTCGGAAGCTGGGGGTGCATTCGTCGCTCGCGCTGGACAAGGCGAACGCAAAATTCCAACGGCGGTTCGAGGAGGTAGAGAAGACTGCGGCCGAGCGGGGGTTGGACGTCGGTTCCGCTGGTTTGGAGGCGCTCGACCGGATCTGGGACGAAGTCAAACGGCGATGAACTGCGCTGCGTGCTGCGCAGTTCAGGGTCTCAACCGATTCATCATCCTCGGAAACGCGATCGTCTCGCGCACATGCGGCAGCCCGCAGATCCACGCGACTGTCCGCTCCAGCCCGAGCCCGAACCCGGAGTGCACGAACGTCCCGTACTTTCTGAGATCCAGGTACCAGCCGTACGCCTCGACCGGAAGCTTCTCCTCCTGGATCCTGCCCAGCAGCTTGTCGTAGTCGTCCTCGCGCTGTGACCCGCCGATGATCTCGCCGTAGCCTTCCGGCGCCAGGCAGTCGTTGCACAATACGGTGCGTGGATCGGCCGGGTTCTCCTTCATGTAGAACGCCTTCGCTTCCTTCGGGTAGTTGCACACGAAGATCGGCGTGTCGTAGTCCGCGACCAGCAGCGTCTCGTCCTCGGCGCCGAGGTCGTCGCCCCAGGTGATGTTGCTGCCCTTGGCCTGAAGAGTCTTGACTGCCTCGCCGTAGTCGATTCGCGGAAACGGCGCTTTCACCCGCTCCAACCTGGTGACGTCCCGCTCCAGCTCCTCCAGCTCCGCCCGGCGGCGATCGACGGCCCGCGCGACGATGTACGAGACGAAGTCCTCCTGCAGCCGCATGTTGTCCTCGGAGTCGTTGAACGCGACTTCGGGCTCGATCATCCAGAACTCGCTCAGGTGCCGGCGCGTCTTCGACTTCTCCGCGCGAAACGTGGGGCCGAAGCAGTAGATGCGGCCGAGCGCCGCCGCCGCGGCCTCGCCGTACAGCTGGCCGGTCTGCGCGAGGTAGGCGGTCCCTTCGTCGAAGTACTCAGTCGCGAACAGACCGCTGCGCTCACCGATGGCAGCCGTCAGGATCGGTGTGTCGACGAGCGTGAAGTCGCGCTCATAGAAAAAGTCGCGGATCGCCTGCTCGATCTCGTGCCGCACCCGCGCGATCGCGCGCTGCCGGGAGCTCCGGAGCCAGAGGTGGCGGTGATCGAGCAGGAAGTCCACCCCGTGCTCCTTGGGCTGGATGGGGTAGTCCTGCGGGCTCGGTCCGAGGATCTCGAGATCGCTGGCTCCGAGCTCGAATCCACCCGGCGACCGGCGGTCTTCGCGCACGACGGCTGTCAACCGGATGCAACTTTCCTGGGTCAGACTACCAAATCGGTCCCAGACGTCGGGCTCCACCTCTTTCTTGACGAGCACCGCCTGGGCCGTGCCACTACCGTCACGTATGACAACAAACGCAATTTTCCCGGACGACCTGACGTGCGTTACCCACCCTTGCACTTCCACGGATTGCCCGGCATGCGCGCCGAGGTCGGCGATCCGTATCGATGGGGGATTCTTTGACATTCGCTGAGCGGCAGAGAAAACGCGGCAAGCTAGGCCGCCATTTGGTGAGTGTCAACGAAATATGACGCTGCGCGCGCGGCTGAGCCTCGGTCTCATCGGCATGGCGTTGGTGCTGCTCATTCCGCTGCTCCTGGCGTTGAACTCGCTGGAGCGGCTGGAGGACACCAATCGCGTGCTGCGCGACACCGATTTCGCGGCGTCGATCGCCATCGGCAGGCTGCGCACGGCGACCGACGACATCCGGGCCGCCGAGAACGCTCTGCTGTTCGTGCACGACGACAGCAGCAGACGGCGCATGACCGCGGGCATCGCGCACGCGGACAGCCTGGCGGGCGCGCTCCGCGCATATTACCTCGAGCGGGAGAGCGCGCAGGTCCGCTCGGCGCTTGCCAGCATATCCGAGGCGGCGGCAGCGGAGTACGAGGCCGCGAGCGCCGGCCGCGCGCCCGAGGCCGAGAGAATCTCCGCCGGCAGGCTCCTCCCGGAGATCGCCCGGATCAACACCACGGTGCGGCAGACCGAGTCCGACCTGCGCGGACGCACCGCCGAGCGCGTGGACGAGGCCGCCACGGTGACCATCGAGGCGCAGCGCACCGCCGCCGCTGCGCTCGCAATCGCCCTGCTCCTGGCGCTGCTCATAGCCCTCTGGCTGCTGCGCTCCATCAGCACCCCGGTGCGCCTGCTCGAAAAGGGCATGAAGGCGGTAGCCGACGGCGACTTCTCTTACCGGCTACCGTACACCGGGACCCGCCGCGACGAGTTCGGCAGGCTCGCGGGTAGCTACCAGTCCATGACCCGGCAGCTCGCGGAGCTGGACAAGCTCAAGGCGGAGTTCATCTCCATCGCCTCGCACGAGCTCAAGACGCCGATCAACGTCATCATCGGTTATCTGGAGCTTCTGCAGGAGGGGATCTACGGGCCGTTGTCGCCCAAGCAGACCGAAGTCGCGGCGACCATGGAGAAGCAGGCCCAGACCCTCACGCGCCTGGCCCGGCAGCTGCTCGACGTCAGCCGGTTCGAGGCGGGCGGCGGCAGGGTCGAGCCCCGCAAGGTCGATCTGGCGCGGTTTCTCCAGCACCTGGAAGCGGCGTTCCAGGGATTGGCCGTGCAGCGAACGATCGCGTTCAGCGTGCAGCACTCGCCGACGCTGCCCACGGAGGTGACGTGGGACGAGGACCGGATGAACGAGGTGCTCGGCAACCTGCTCTCGAACGCGTTCAAGTTCACGCCGCGTGACGGGCAGGTGACACTCGGTCTGGACGGTGATGAGTCCGAGGTCCGGATCACCATCAGCGATACGGGGGCGGGGATCCCCGCCGACCAGCTGCGGCACATCTTCGAGAAGTTCTACCAGGCGGACAACCAGGCGTCCGCGGCCCTCAAGGGGACGGGCTTGGGACTTGCTATTGCAAAGCAGATAGTGGAGGCGCACCATGGTACGATCACGGTGGACAGCAAGCAGGGATCCGGCACGACGTTCCATCTGACGTTGCCGGCCCACGCGGTTGTCTCCCGGATCTCTGGCCGCCACCGTGCTTCCGACCCGGCCTGAAGACATGAGAACCGCAAGAATCATCACGGCCTTCCTGGCCGTATCGACGCTGAGCGCGTGCGCGACTTTCTCCCGCTCCGGCCCGGACTCTCCGAGCCCTGAGGCCTGGGGGGCGCTGCTCAACACGACCGACGATCTCGCCAACGCCGGCCGCCACGGCGCCGCGGACAGCACGCTGCTCGCGTTCGCGAGCCGCCACCCGGGCACCCGCGCGGCGGAAGAGGTGCTGTTCTGGCGCGCGCTTTACAAGCTCGATCCCAGGAGCCCGGCGGCGGCCAGGGCGGAGGGACGGGCGTTGCTGGATTCGTACCTCACGTCGGAGAAGACGGCGTGGTACCGCGGTCAGGCGAACGTTTTGCGACATCTCGCGCGCGAGATCGTCCTCGCCGAGCAGGCAGCCGCCCAGGTTTCGGGCGACACTACGATCGTCATCAGCGACACGTCGCCGGCCGGGATCGCCGCGCGGGACCGCGTGATCCGGACGCAGCACGCCGAGATCGCGCGGCTCAATGCCGAGCTGGAGCGCATCAAGCGCCGGCTCGCGACGCCGACGCCCTAGCCTACCCGGAACAGCTCCAGCGCCCGGGGGAATCGCGCGCTGAGCGCGCGCTTCAATCCGGAGTTCTGCGGCTTCTCCAGCCCGGGGTCGTCCGCCAGCGTTTTCTCGGCGGCCTCGCGCGCGAGCACGTTCAGCTTCTCGTCGCGCACGAGGTCCGCGATCCGGAGCATCGCTTCCCCGCTCTGCTGCTGGCCGAACAGGTCGCCCATCCCGCGAATCCGGAGATCCGCGCGCGCGATCTCGAAGCCGTCGTCGGTGGACGCGAACAACTCGAGCCGCTCCATCGATTCCTGGCCGGCCTCGCCGAGCAGAATGCAGTAGGAGCTTTCCGCCCCGCGGCCGACCCTGCCGCGGAGCTGGTGGAGCTGCGACAGGCCGAACCGCTCCGGGTGCTCGATCAGCATGACCGTGGCGTTGGCGACATCAATTCCGACTTCGATTACCGTGGTCGCGACGAGGATGTCGATTTCGCCGTCGCGGAACTGCCGCATGATGCTCTCGCGCTGATCGGAAGGAATCCGCCCGTGCAGCAGCGCGACGCGCAGCCCGGCGAACGCGCCCGCCGAGAGCTGCTCGAACATCGTCGTCGCCGCTTTCAGGTCGGTCTTCTCCGATTCCTCGATCACGGGGTACACCACGTACGCCTGCCGCCCTTCCTCCACCTGCGAGCGGACGAATGCGAGCACCTTTTCGCGCCCGCTCTCCCGCCGCAGGACCGTGGTCACCGGACGGCGCCCGGGTGGCCGCTCGTCAAGAGTGCTCACGTCGAGATCGCCATACACGGTGAGCGCGAGCGACCGCGGAATCGGCGTGGCGCTCAGCAGCAGCACGTCGGGCGCCTGTCCTTTCTTCGCCAGCGCCGCGCGCTGCTCCACGCCGAACCGATGCTGCTCGTCTATCGCGACGAAGCCCAGCTTGCCGAAGGCAGTGGTCGTCTGCACGAGGGCGTGAGTCCCGACCGCGATCACCGGCTCCTCGGTCTTCAGCCGTGCCTCCAGCGGCGCGCGCGTCCTGGTCTTCACGCTCCCGGTCAGCAGCAGCGGCTCGATCGCGAGCGGCGCGAGCAGCCGGTGCAGCGTCCGGTGATGCTGCTCGGCGAGCAGCTCCGTGGGCGCCATGATCGCCGCCTGATAGCCGTTCTCGTACGCGAGCAGCGCGGCGAACAGCGCGACGATCGTCTTCCCGCTGCCGACGTCCCCCTGGAGCAGCCGGTGCATGCGTCGGTCGCCGCACATGTCCGCGAAGATCTCGCGCAGCACGCGCACCTGCGCGCCGGTCAGCTCGAACGGCAGCTCCGACTTGAGCTTCGTCGTCAATTCCCTCTTGTTCACGAACCGGATGCCACGGCGCGCGGTGCGCGCGAGCGCGTGCGCCCGGCGGTGGAGCAGCTGCAGAAACATCAGCTCGTCGAACGCGAGCCGGTCGCGCCCCTGCTCCGCTTCGCGGATCGACGTGGGCCGGTGCACCATGCGGAGCGCGTCCGGCAGCGCGGGCAGGGAGAGCTCCTTCAGCACCGCGCGCGGGACATGGTCAGTGGTGCGCGCCAGGAGCTGGTCGAGATGCGCGTCGATGATCGAGCGGATCGTCCGGAACGTCAGCCCTTCCGTCGCCGGATACACCGCGAACACGCGGCCCGGAGCCGCGCCCGGGTCGTCGGGCCCGAAGTTCACGTACTCGCGAGGCGCGAGCTGCCGCCCGTGATAGAACCGGACCGGTCCGCTCAGCAGCAGCAGGTCGCCCTTGTCGATCGAGCGGTCGAGGAACGGCTGCCCCGGCCAGGCGGCCTCGAGCATGCCGCTCCGATCCTGGATCACGGCCTGAAAGATCCGCAGCCCTTTGCGAGTCGGCAGAACCCCCTTGGAGATCACCTTGCCGACGATCGTCGCGTCCATGCCGACGTCGACGGACGCGATCGTGGAGATGGTGCTCGCGTCCTCGTACCGGTGCGGGATGTGAAAGAGCAGATCGCCCGCCTTCGTGATCCCGAGCTTGCGAAATGCCTCGGCGCGGATTGGGCCGACGCCCTTGAGATACCCGACCGGCGTGTCCAGTGCGACCCGCCCCGCCGGCGACATCAGTCGCCGATCACTTCGCGGGCAAACTCGGCGGGATCGAACGGGACGAGATCATCCAGCTTCTCACCCACGCCGAGAAACTTGACCGGAACGTCGAGCGCCTGGTGCACCGCGACGACTATCCCGCCGCGCGCGGAGCCGTCCAACTTGTTCATCACGATACCGGTGATGGGAACGGCGGAGGAGAAAGTGGTGGCCTGGGCGATGGCATTCTGGCCGATCGTTCCGTCGAGCACGAGCAACGTCTCGTGCGGCGCGCCGGGCAGCCGCTTCCCCACGACGCGGTGGATCTTCCGCATCTCCTCGAGCAGCGCGTCGCTCGTGTGCAGCCGGCCGGCGGTGTCGATGATCGCGACGTCGGCTCCGCGGACGACGGCCGCGTCCACGCTCTCGAACGCGACGGACGCGGGGTCGGTTCCGGCGCGCGCGCCGACGAACTCCGCGCCGGCGCGATCGGACCACTGCCGGAGCTGATCCACCGCGCCCGCGCGGAACGTGTCGGCCGCGCCGATGACGATCTTGTTCATGCCCTGCTGACGCAGACGCGACGCGAGCTTGCCGACAAATGTCGTCTTCCCGGCTCCGTTCACGCCGATCACCAGAATGACCGTGGGCGCCGACGGCGCAAGCCGCAGCGCGGGATCGCTGTTCCCCGCTCGCAGCGAGGCTTCGATCCCCGAGCGGAGCGCTTCGCGGAACTCGGGCTCGGTACGGATCTTCCCGAGCTTGGCGAGCCGCTCGAGCTCCGCCACGAGCTGCATGGTGGTCGCGACGCCGAGGTCGGCCTCGAGCAGGATCCCCTCGACGCGCTCGAGCGAGCCCGCACTGACGCCGCCTTTCGCCAGCACGGCGACGTCCATGAGCGCGACGTCGCGCACGCGCTGCCATAGGGAACGCGCGGGAACGTCGCCGGGGCGGCGGATGAGACGCGGCATAGGGAGTAAAAGGTAAAGACCGACCGGGGGAAGAGCGGAGAGCGTTGTGCGTTGACCGTTGTTCTGTTTCGCGTTGGGACGTGACTGCGGTGGGAACCGAATGGTTGTGCCCACCGCCGTAAACGTCCTAACGGTCCACGGTTCAACGGTCAACGCACAACGCTCTCCGCTCTTCCTACGCCGGCACCGTCTCCGGAACTGCCGCGATCCCCCGCTCTTCCGCCCTCGCCATCTCCCATTCCTTCCAAAGAGCATACACGGCAGGAATCACGACCAACGTGAGCACCGTGCTCGAGACCATTCCGCCGACCATGGGAGCCGCGATCCGCTGCATCACGCTCGCCCCCGCCCCTCCGCCCCACATGATCGGCAACAGTCCGGCCGTGATCGCCGTCACCGTCATCATCTTCGGCCGCACCCGCTCCACCGCGCCCTCGAGCACCGCGTCGTACAGGTCCCGCGTCGTCGGCCGCCGCACGGTCTCCTGGCGCGCGCGCCAGGCGTGGTCCAGGTAGATGAGCATCACCACCCCAGTCTCGGCGGCCACTCCCGCGAGCGCGATGAACCCGATCGCCACCGCCACCGACCAGTTGTAGCCGAGCAGCCACATGAACCAGACGCCGCCGACGAGCGCGAACGGCAGCGACAGCATCACGATGAGCGACTCGCCCACGCTCCGGAAATTGAAGTACAGCAGCAGGAAGATCACCGCCAGCGTAGCCGGCACCACGATCTTCATCTTCTCCCGCACCCGCAGCATGTACTCGTACTGCCCGCTCCACGCGATGGTGTAGCCCGTGGGCAGCGCGACCATGTCCTCCACCATCTTCTGCGCGTCGGCCACGTACCCGCCGATGTCCCGGCCGGTCACGTCCACGAACACCCAGGCCGTGGGCTGCGCGTCCTCGGTGCGGACCACCATCGGCCCCGCGACTTTCCGGATGGTCGCCAGCTCGCCGAGCGGGACCTGCGCCACGCCCGCCTGGGCCGGGGCCGCGGGCATCGCCCCGCCCATCCCGGCCATCCCGGACGCCGCGGCGCCGCCGGTGTGGCTCACCGGCACCAGCACCGTTGCAAGCTGCTCGGGCGTGTCGCGGAAATCCTGCATGTACCGCACGCGCACGCCGTACCGCTCCCGTCCCTCGACCGTCTGCGTCACCACCATCCCGCCGATCGCGCTCGCGATCACTGACTGGACGTCCCCCACGTTCAGGCCGTGCCGCGCGGCGGCCGCCCGGTCGATGTCGATGTCCAGGTAATAGCCCGACATTGCGCGCTCGGCGAACGCGCTCCGCGTGCCCGGCACCATTTGCACGGCCTGCTCGATCTCCTTGCCGATTGTCTCCAGCGTCGCGAGGTCCGGCCCGAACACCTTGATCCCGACGGGCGTGCGGATGCCCGTGGCGAGCATGTCGATCCGGCCGCGGATCGGCATCGTCCAGGAATTGGTGATTCCCGCCATCCGCACCGCGGAATCCATCTGCGCGATCAGCCCGTCGTACGTCATTCCCGGACGCCACTTGTCGCGGCTCTTCAGCGTGATCGTGGTCTCGAACATGTCGAGCCCCGCGGGATCGGTGGCGGTCTCCGCGCGCCCGGCCTTGCCGAACACGCGCTCGACTTCGGGGAACGTCGCCAGGATCGAGTCCTGGATTCGCAGCGCCTCCTTCGCCCGCGCGATGCTGATCCCCGGCATCGTCGTCGGCATGTACAGGATCGTCCCCTCTTCCATCGGCGGCATGAACTCGGAGCCGACGCGCGACCATGGAATCGCCGAGACGATCACCACGATCACCGCGCCGGCGATCACCTCCCACCGGTTCCGCAATACGAAGCGGATCACCGGGTCGTACGCGCGGATCAGCGCGCGGTTCACGGGATTGGCCCGCTCGCGCCAGATCTTGCCGCGCACGAACAGCCCCATGGCCACGGGCACGAGCGTCACTGAGAGCAGGCTTGCGGCCGCCATCGCGAATGTCTTGGTGAAGGCGAGCGGCGTGAACAGCCGGCCCTCCTGCCCCTCGAGCGTGAACACCGGCAGGAACGACACGGTCACGACCAGCAGCGAGAAGAAGAGGGCCGGCCCCACCTCGCGCGCCGCGACGTTCGCCACCGTCCACCGCTCGCGCAGCGACAATACCCCCGTGTCGAGCCTGGCGAGCTGCGCCGCGTCCGGGCCGATCTTCACCTCGACGGCGCGCTCGAGATGCTTGTGCATGTTCTCGATCATCACGATCGCCGCGTCTATCATCGCCCCGATCGCGATCGCGATTCCGCCGAGCGACATGATGTCGGCGCCCACGCCGACGAATCGCATGCCCACGAACGCGAGCAGGATGCCGACGGGGATCGTCACGATCGCGACCAGCGCGCTGCGCAGATGCAGCAGGAACACGATGCACACGAGCGCGACGATCAACGATTCCTCGAGCAGCTTGTGCCGCAGCGTCGAGATGGATTCCAGGATCAGTTCGCTCCGGTCGTACACCGGAATGATCTTCACGCCCGGAGGCAGTCCTTTCTGCGCTTCCGCGAGCTTCGCCTTCACCCGCTCGATCGTGGTGAGCGCGTTCTCGCCGAACCGCATAATCACGATTCCGCCCACCGCGTCTCCGCGCCCGTCGAGATCGGCGATTCCGCGCCGCACGGCGGGCCCCGTGGACACGCGGCCCAGCTCGGCTACGCGCACGGGCGTGCCGTCCGCGGTCGCGGCCACGACGACGTTCTCGATGTCGCTCATCGAGCGGAGATAGCCGAGCCCGCGCACCATGTACTCGCGCTCGGACAGCTCCATGACCATCGCCCCGACGTCGGCGTTGGCGTTCTGCAGTGCGGCCATCACCGTGGTCACCGGGATGCGGTACGCCAGCAACTTGGCCGGATCGAGATCGACCTGGTATTGCTTCTCGAAGCCGCCGACCGACGCGACCTCGGCGACGCCGGGCACCGACGTCAGCGCGTAGCGCAGATACCAGTCCTGCAGCCCGCGCAGCTCCGACAGGTTCAGCCGGCCCGTCGTGTCCTCGATCGCGTACTGGTACACCCAGCCGAGGCCGGTCGCGTCCGGACCGAGCTGGGGCGCGACGGTCGCGGGCAGCCGGCCCTTGAGTCCGTCCAGGTACTCCACCACCCGGGTGCGCGCCCAGTACAGATCGGTGTCGTCGTCGAAGATGATGTACACGAACGACACGCCGAAGAACGAGTAGCCGCGCACGGTACGCGCGCCCGGGACCTTCAGCATCTCCGCCGCGATCGGGTAGGTGACCTGGTCCTCGACTATGCGCGGCGCCTGCTCGCCGTAATCGGTCTGCACGATGACCTGCACGTCCGACAGGTCCGGCAGCGCCTCGAGCGGCGTCTCCCGGATGGCCCAGAGGCCGCCGGCGACAGCCGCCGCCGTCGCGAGTAGGACGATGAGCCGGTTGGCGATCGACCACTGAATCACGCGCGCAAGCATCGCTCGCTCCTCCTATTCCGGACGGGTTGGGGGAGCGGGCGCCGGCGCGGGACCGGCGGACGGAGCGGTCATCTCCATTCCCGGCATGTTCCCCATGCCGCCCATCAAAGTGCCGAGGTTCGACTCCGCGTCCACGAGGAACGTCGCGGAGGCGACCACCTGCTCGCCGACCGCGAGCCCGCTGAGTATCTCGATCTTGTCTTCACCGGCGGCGCCGAGCGTGACGAACCGGGGCTCGAGCTTCCCGTCCGGACGCTTGACGAACACGATGTTCCGCTCTCCCGTGGACAGCACGGCGCCCCGCGGCACCGAGAGCGATGGCCGCGCCCTGCCCGACGCGGGGACCGAGAGCGTGGCGTACATGCCGGGCTTGAGGTGTCCGTTCGCGTTCGACAGCGCCACGCGCACGCGCACCGTGCGCGTCTCCGGATTCAGCGTGGGATAGATGTACGTGATCCGGCCGCTGCGCTCCTCTCCCGGCAGCGCCTCGAATTGCGCGCTCGCCTGCTGCCCGAGGCTGATCGCGTGCAGGTCGCGCTCGAACACCTCACCCTCGACCCACACGACGCTCAAGTCGGCGACCTTGTACATCGCGTCGCCCGCCATGACGCGCTGTCCACCGAACACCGCCTTCTCGATCACGTAGCCGCTCACGGGCGAGCGCAGGGTCAGGCTCCGCTTCGCGACTCCGGTTCGCTCGATCTGGGCGATCTCCGCCGGGCTCACGTCCCAGTACAGCAGCCGCCGGCGCGCGGCGGCCACCAGCCCGTCCGCGTAGCGCTTCGCCTCGTCCGAGCCGGCACTCACGTCGGCGGCGAGGCGCCTCGCCAGCAGTAGCTCGTCCTGCGTGGCGACGAGCATCGGCGAGTAAATCGTGAACAGCGCCTGCCCGCGACCCACGTACTGTCCCGTGGAGTTGACGTACAGCTGCTCGATCCAGCCGTCGATCTTCGGCGAGATGGTCTTGACGCGCGCTTCGTCGAAGGTGACCTGGCCCACCGTTCGTATCGTGCTCGCGACGAAGCCGGCTTCGACGGTCGCGTACGTCACGCCGATGCGCTCAGCCTCGCTCGCGCTCAGCAGCACCGCCCTACCGCTGTCGCTGCCCGCGGGCACGCCGCCGTGCCCCGCGTGCTCGTCGGCTTGCACCGGCTGCTTCTCGTCGCCGCGCGTGATGAGCACGGTAGCGCCGAGAGCGACGATGATGAGCCCGGCGATCACCGAGCCCCGGACGATCCGGCGACGGCGGTCGAGCGACGGCCCGAACGGCGACTCGGGTGAATTGGACTTGACGGACATCACACGCCTCCGCGTGACTGCGTAGGAGCAGTCGAATCAGGATCGAGAAGCTCGCCGCTCAGCAGCATCTCCAGCTCGGCCCATGCCTTCCCTTCTTCGGCTTCGAGCATGACGAGATCGCGGCGGTAGTTGGTGACCAGCATCTGGGCGTCGAGCAGCGTCATGAAATCCACGCTGCCCACGCGGTACGCGGCGAGCGAGGATTGCACGGTTGCGCTCGCCTGGGGGAGAATGGTCCCGCGGTACAGTCGCTGGAGACTGCGGGCGCGCTGGAGATCCGCGTGCGCCGCGGCGACGCGCGCGCGCGTGTCCGCGCGCATGTCGGCCAGGTCGAGCAGCGCCATCCGCTCCATCGCCGCGGCCTCCTCACGCATCGCGAGCTGGCGGCCGCGGGCGAAGATCGGCACGCTCGCGCCGAGCATCAGGCTCCCCATGCGTTGGCTGCGCGAGGGCTCGTCCATCGCGGCGAGTGCCGGGCCTTGCGCGTACGCCACGCCGATCCGCAGGTCGGGCCAGATCTCGCGCTTCGCGAGCCGCAGCGACGCCGCGCCCGCGGCAACCTCGGCCTCTCCCGCCTTTAGCATCCTGCGGCCCGCGAGCGCGCGCTGCTGCAGCGAGTCGAGCGGCGGAATGGACCGCGGGAACAGCGGCAAGATCGGCGAGCGGATGCGGAGCGGACCGCGATCGTCCCCGCCGTCCGCGCCTTCCGCGCCGGGCTCGCCCAGCAGCGCTTCGATCCTCGCGGCCATGGCATCGCGCATCGCGACCATGCGAAGCGTGTCTTCCGCCTCGCGCGCGATCTGAACCTGCGCGCGCAGCACGTCGGCCTGCCTGCCCTCGCCAACGCGGTACATCGATTCGGCGGTCTTCCTAATGTCTTCCAGGAGCCGGAGCGACTCGCGGGTCACCGCGATCTGCCGGTCGGCCGCGTACAGGTCGTAGAACGCCATCGCGACCGCGGCTCGCACCTCCCACTCCGCTTCGCCCGCGAGCTCCGCGGCTGCGGTCGCCTGGGACCGTGCGATACGCCCCTTGAGGCCGAGCTGGCCCGCGACCGGGAGCATTTGCATGACGCTGAGCTGGGTCATGCCGACGCCCGGCATCGGCGCGAGCCCCGGCAGCTCACGGTTCATGAACGCCAGCTCCAGCTCCGGATCCGCGGGGAGCCGTGCGCTCGACACGCGCGATCGGGCCGCGTCCGCGCGCGCGCGCGCCGCGGCCACGCCCGGGTTGGACCGCCTGGCTGCTTCGTACAGCTCGCCGAGGCGCATGTGCTCCTGGGCGGCCGCGCGCGCGGGCATGGCAATGAGCGCGAGCATGCCGGCGGCCAGCAGCCACCGTCCGATCGACGGCCGTGCGGCGCACGGGCGGCGTACGCGTTCTTTCCTGCTGAATGTGATGGACAAACCCTCTCCCTTCCGGATCCTGTGTTGACCAGCGTGATGTCGGGTCAGCTGCGCGCGGAAATTCCGCGGCGCCGCTCACTGCTAGATGCGAGTGAGCCTAGGCGCGAGGAGGGGGAAGTTCCGGGACGGTGCTGCGGGTCTGAAACAGCGCAGCCGGATCAGTGGGAGCGACGTCGCGTGTGACTGCGACCGTCAGCTGCGACTGCATCGCCGGCTGGAACACGGCGACCATGCACGACATCACCGCCTGGCAGGCGCCGTGGTCGGATGGAGCGCAGTCGGTTCCGGGGGCCTCGCCGGAGCAGGATTCCGATTCCGCCGGCATCGACATCCCGGCGTGCGCCGTCTCAGCGATGGCGGTGGGCTCGTCACACGCGGATAGCCCGGCCGCCAGCGAGAGCTGGAGCACCAGCACACTCATGACAAGCGCACCCAACCGGCGGATGGAATCCATGGGCGAAAAGTACCCCCACGGCGGGATGTCCGCTGTCAGAGATTGGGGCGGGCTGTTGTCGGGGAAACGCTGACGGAAGGAAAAAACGGAGCGCGTAGTGCGTGAACCGTTAATGCGTGCGTCCGTTAGGAGGTAGACTGCGGTGGGATCGAACCGGTGTTCCAGCCGCCGTTCACGGCCTTACCCAAGACGGAAGAACGGGAAACGCACACCGCGCCCCGCCGTTCAATCCGGGATCTACTCTCCTGTGCTGGCGGAGGAAAAGTCTCTCAGGAACGCCAGCGCCCTGTTCCGCTGCTGCAGAAACGTCCCGCGCTCCGACGACCCGATCGGATCCCCGCCGCGCATCTGCAGCGCGACGCGGGGGTTCTTTTGCACGCCGCTCACGAGCACCTCGAAGTGCAGGTGCGGCCCGCTCGCGAGGCCGGTCATCCCAACGTAGCCGATCGTGTTCCCGATCCCGACGCGCTTCCCGCGGCCCACGCCGTTTGCAAATCCGCGGAGATGGGCATAGCGGCTCACGTAACCGTTGCGATGGCGGATGTCGATCACGTTGCCGTACCCGCCCTTGCGGCCGGCAAAGATCACGACGCCGTCGCCGATCGCGCGGACCGGCGTACCCGACGCCGCGGCGTAATCGGTGCCTTTGTGCGCGCGCCACCGGCCGAGCACCGGATGCTTGCGCATGCCGAACACGCTCGAGATCCGCCGGAAATTGAGCGGCGCGCGGAGGAACGCGGCGCGCAGCGACTTGCCTTCGGCGTCGAACCACTCGCCGCCGGCGACGTTGCTGCGGAAGTGGATCGCCTGGATCTCCTTGCCGGAGAGCTGCATCGTCGCGCCGAGGATCTTGTTCACGTGCACGCCACCGGTCGGCTCCTGCACGCGTTCCACCACGACGCCGAACTTGTCGCCCACCTGCAGGTCCCGGCTCATGTCCACGCGGTACTCGTAGATGTCGGCGAGGAGCCACGCCAGCCGCAGCCGCTGGCCCTTCGGGAGAAGAGCGTCGGAGAACTGGTCCAGCGCGGAGTACAGGCTGGACCTGATGGTGCCGGTCACGGCTATCGTGTCGACTATCACCGCGCTCGACGCCACGACAAGGACCGGACTCACGATGGGGTCGTACACGTATGGCGCGACCGGAACCGTCGTGCGCTTCTTGTCCAGCACGCGAATCGGGTCGATCTCGCGCGCAGAGAGCAGTTCGCCGGCCCTTGCAGCAGGTACCGGCGGTGTAAGTCTCAAAGCTCCGATCGCCAGCGCTCCGACCACCGTGTAGGCGATGGAGCGCGCCCATGACAACCTCAATCCATTTGTCTCCGAATGAAGGTCGGGATCTCCATGTCGGCGAGATCCTGATCCTGCACTTCCTGCTTGTGCTGCTTGTCCGTCAAGGACGACGCTGAGGGCGCCTGGGTCACTCGGCGCAACCCGTCTGTCCCCGTACCAACCTGTTGAATGCCCCGGGTGACGCGCGCAATGCCGGCCTGACGCTGCGCGGGGAACGGAATGACGGGCGAGCCCTTCCCCTGTCCGTGGGAAATGACCCGTCCCGGGACGGCACTATTATTAGCGCTGTCGAAGCCGGTCGCAATGACCGTTACGCGAATTTCCCCGCCCATGGCCGGCTCGTGGACCGCTCCGAAGATGATCTCGGCGTCCGACCCGGCCGCGTCGTGGATGATCTCGCTGATCTGATAGACCTCGCCCAGCGTCATGTCCGGACCGCCGGTGATGTTGAGCAGAACTCCCGTGGCGCCGGCGATGGAGACGTTGTCGAGCAGCGGACTGGCGATGGCCTGCTGGGCGGCCTCGGTCGCGCGGTTGTCCCCCCGACCGATCCCGGTGCCCATCAGAGCGGAGCCGCCCTCCTGCATGACCGTGCGCACGTCGGCGAAGTCGACGTTCACCAGACCGGTGACGCTGATGAGCGAGGAGATGCCCTGCGTGGCGTGCAGCAGGACCTCGTCGGCCTTCTTGAGCGCGTCCTGGAACGGGATCCCCTTGCCGACCACCGCGAGCAGCCGCTCGTTCGGGACGACGACCATCGTGTCCACGTACTTTCGCATCTCGGCGATGCCGAGCTCGGCCTGCCGCATGCGCTTGCGTCCCTCGAAGAGGAACGGGCGCGTCACGATTCCCACCGTGAGCGATCCCGCCTCGCGGGCGAGCTCGCACACGATCGGCGCGGCACCGGTCCCGGTGCCGCCGCCCATGCCGCAGGTGACGAACACGAGATCGGCGTTCTGCAGCGAGCGGGAGACGTCGTCCCTGCTCTCCTCGACTGCCTGGCGTCCGATCTCGGGACGGGCGCCGGCGCCGAGTCCGCGCGTCAGCTTCTTCCCGATCTGGATCTTGACGTCGGACTTCGAGTTCAGGAGCGCCTGCGCGTCGGTGTTCACCGATATGAATTCCACGCCCTGGAGATGCTCGTCGATCATCCGGTTGACGGCGTTCCCTCCGCCACCCCCGACGCCGACCACTTTCATGCGCGCGGCCTGCGACTCGCTCTCGTCGAACTCGAATACCATGGTCAAGACTCTCTCTCCGCTGGTGTATAACGCCAGAGGTTTGGGGAAAACTGGAGCCGAATATATGCTGCTCGACGCGATTCAACCATATGAAATTTCAAGGGATCGGCCGTTTTGTTCACCTTTTACTAAAGGGCGGAGTTTTCCACATTTTCCCCCGCCGCGTCACGTTATTGATGGACGGCGCCTTTAGCCCCCAAAAAGGCCGCCGCCACCCGGCGACATTTCTCATTGTCACCTTCCCGCCGGGGGCAGATAGTGTATGCAATGCGACGATCGTGCTCCGCTCACTCTTCAGCCCGCGCGCCATGACCCCACACCGTGTTCGTGATTCCCTGCTTCACAGCGGGCACCTGATCGCGATCGGTAGTCAGACGCCGGCGAGCTGAGCGTGCGCATTCTCGCGGCAGTCTTCACACTTGCCGTCGTCGCGGCATGTGTCAGCGAGCCCACCGCGCCGGTCCAGCGCGGTCAGGCCGTGCTGTTCACCAGCGATCGGGACGGCAACGTCGAGATCTACACGATGCACGCCAACGGCGGTGATCCGATCCGGCTCACGCGCAACGGCGCGGTCGACTTCGCGCCGCAATGGTCGCCGGACGGGCGGAGGATCATGTTCATCAGCAACCGATCCCCGGGTGTGAACGGGTCGCCGACGTACGAGATCTTCATGATGAACTCCGACGGGTCGGGCGTGAAGCGCCTGACGACGAACGACGTCCTGGAGAGCTCGCCGAGCTGGTCGCCCGACGGAAGCAGAATCGCGTACGCCACCACGGGCACGCGCAGCAAGATCTTCGTGATGAACGCCGACGGGTCGAACGTCGTGCAGCTCACCGACAACGAGTGGGCCGACTCGCTCCCGCGCTGGTCCCCGGACGGCCAGCGAATCGCCTTCCTCGGCAGCCCGCTCGGCTGGTCGTGGATCTTCACCGTGGCACCCGACGGCAGCGATCGCATCCGCGTTCCCACCCAGTCCGTCGGCGGCATTCACAGCTACTCGTGGGCGCCGGACAGCAAGAACCTCGTATACGAGTACGGTGAGTGGCCGTACGGCGGCATTTACCGATCGGTCAGCGTGCCGACGCCGGGCGCCAATCCCGTTTTTTTGGTGGGTTATGAACGCTTTCCTTCCAAGCCCGTCTGGTCTCCGGATGGCCAGCGCATCGCGCTCACGATGAGCGAGGGCGGCAACGGCGACATCTTCACCATGCGCGCGAGCGACGGAGGAGGCCGCGTGAACATCACGAACCATCCGGCGGCGGACCTCGTTGCCGATTGGAAATAGGCTGAAGGATCCGGGCCGAGCGCGAATCGGCGCCGACACCTCGCGCCGGCGCCGCCCCGTGTCCAGCTTTCTGAAGTGACAGACACGTACAGGAGCGCCGCCCGCGGGCGCGCCGCGCCATCGGTCGAGAGGCTCGAGCAGGAGCTCCGCGCCGCGGAGGCGCGCTTCGAGGGGATCGTCGGCATCGCGGCCGACGCGATCATCTCCGTCGACGAAACGCAGACGATCATCCTGTTCAACGAAGGGGCCGAGCAGATCTTCGGCTACGCCGCCGCGGAAGCTATCGGCCGGCCACTGGACGTGCTGCTGCCGGAGCGGTATCGCGCCGACCATCGCGGCCAAGTGCGGGATTTCGGCGCCGGACACGATCGCGCGCGGCGTATGGCGCATCGGCGCTCCATCTCGGGACTGCGAAAGAATGGCGAGGAGTTCCCCGCTGAAGCGTCGATCTCCAAGCACACCATCGCCGGCTCCGTCGTGTACAACGTCGTGCTGCGGGACGTATCGGAGCAGCGGCGCGCCGCGGACCTGCTGCAGGCGCTGTACGACGAGGCGAAGCAGGCCGTCCTCGCGCGCGACCAGACGATCGCCGTCGTGTCGCACGATCTCAGAAATCCGGTGAACGCGATCAAGATGCTCGCCGCCGCGCTCGTGCGATCTGCGCGCAACGATGCGGAGCGAGACGGTGGCGACCAGGTGTACGATTCGGCGGAGATAATCCGGCGCGCGGCCGAGCAGGCCGACCGGCTGATTCAGGATCTGCTGGACGTGTCGCACATCGAAGCCGGGTCGCTCCGCATTCACGCGGCCCCGGAGGACCTGGAAGAGATCATCGACGCGGCCACCGAGGTCCTGTCGCCGATCGCCGAAGAGAAGTCCGTAGCGCTACGCCGCGAGCCCAGCCCCGAGCTGCCGCTTGTGAGCGTGGACGCGAGCCGGATTCATCAGGTGATCTCGAACATCGCCGGCAACGCGATCAAGTTCACGCCGCCGGGCGGCACCGTCACGATCTCGGTCGAGCGGGAGCCCGCGGAGCTCGTGGTGGCCGTGAGCGACACGGGGCCGGGGCTACCGCGCGAGCAGATGGACAGCCTCGCCGACAGGCGCTGGCAGGCGAAGCGTCAGACCAGCGGCGGCTCCGGGCTCGGGCTCGTCATCGCGAAAGGCATCGTGGAGGCTCACGGCGGACGGCTGTGGGCGGCGTCGGGCCCGGAGGGCGGCAGCGTGTTTCGCTTCAGTCTGCCGATCTACGAGGTCGCGCCGGCCTGAAACTTCAGCAGCCCGAGCTTGAGCGCGAACTGCACGTAGTCCGACCGGTGCGTCAGCCCGAGTTTCTCGCCAATGCGCTGCTTGTACGTGTCCACGGTCTTCGGGCTGATGAACAGCTTCTCCCCGATCTCCGGCGCGGTGTACCCGTGCGCCACGAGCTGTAGCACGTCCCGCTCGCGCTCGGTGAGCTTCTCGAAGCGCGCGCGATCGTCGAGCGTCTTCTCGTCCTTCTTGATCCCGCGCGCGAGAATACGCCCCGCGGACGGCTGCACGTACATGTCGCCGCGCGCAACGGCGCGAATCGCGTCCACCAGCTCGCGGTCCGCCGCGTTCTTCACGAGATAGCCCGAGGCTCCGGCCTCGAGCACCTGGACCAGATACTCCTCTTCGCCGTGCATCGTGAGAACGAGCACTTTCGGCGGGTCGGACCGCGTCACCAGCTCGCGCGTCGCCGTCAGTCCGTCCATCTCGGCCATCGAGAGGTCCATCACCACGACGTGCGGGTGCAGCCGGTCGGCGAGCGCGAGGGCCTCCTTGCCGTTCGACGCTTCACCCACCACGTCGATGTCCCGCGCGCCGGACAGCACCGCTTTGAGACCGGCCCGGACGACCATGTGATCGTCGGCGAGAACTACGCGAATGACGTCCATCATGCGTCCCCGGCCATTGGCACGGTCACCGTCAGGCGCGTGCCCTTGCCGGGCGCGCTCTCCACGGTGAAGCTCCCATCCACCAGCGATACGCGCTCCTCCATGGTGAACAGGCCGAAGCCGTCCACCCCGTGCGCGATGCCGCCCGTATCGAATCCGTCACCGTTGTCCATGACCCGTAACGTAACCCGGTCACCATTGGGAGTCAGAGAGAGTGTGACGCGCGTCGGCTTGCCGTGGCGAAGCGCGTTCGACAGCCCTTCGCTAGCAACCTGGTAAAGCACGGCTTCAACCTCCCGGGAAAGTTTGATTGGATCGCCCAGCTGTGCGGAAACCTCCACCTGGTCCGTCCGCGCGCGACGCGCCAGCCACTGGAGGGCGGCGGGCAGCCCGAGGTCGTCCAGCACTCTGGGATACACGGCCTGTGCCAGCGCTCTGATCTCCTCGAGCGCGTCGACCGTAAGGTCGTGTATCAGCTCGAGGCGCTTCCTCAGGTCCGCGTCGGTGCAATCGCGCAGCGCCGACGAGGCCTGGAGCGACAGCGCGGCCAGCGTCTGCGCCGCGGAGTCCTGCAACCGCCGCGCGATGCGCGCGCGCTCCTCTTCGCCCGCGGTTATCACCTGGGACGCCAGCTTGCGCATGTGGTAGCGGTCGGCCGTGAGCCGGTCGACCAGCCGGTTGATCGTCTCGCCGACGCGCGTCATGTCCCGGTCGGCCAGCGGCGACCGCGCCACGCGCACGTTCCGCTCGCCGCGCGACACCCTGCCCGCCGCTTCCTCCAGCGCGGCCAGCGGGCGCAGCGCCAGATACACCAACGCGCCGTTCACGACGAACGTCACCAGCAGCGCGGCGCTCAGCGCGATCCACATCCCGGGCTGTCCCACGTGCGTGGCTATCGCGGTGGCCGCGGTCCCCAGGACGATGATCGCGTTGGCCCCGAACAGCTTCCACAGCAGCGGCACGCCGAGAATCCGCGCGCGCCACAGCAGGAGCATCTGGGAGACAGACACCGGTCCCGGTCCCGCCGTGCCGAGCGCGACCGCATCCATGGGACGGAGTCCTCTGGCCATGGGACGGAGTCCTCTGGCCATGGGACGGAGTCCTCTGGCCATGCTAGCCAACGACCAGCGCCGTCACCATGCCGAACATCCCGTGCTAGGATTCGGCATGGGGAAGAATGTGGCAGGTGGGAATCGTTTCGGACATCTCGGCGGCGGACTTACCGGTCATCTCATGCGGCTCCAGTTCGGTGTCGTGACGGTCCCGCAACCTAGACGGCGCGGGCCCAATCCTCTGTAATCGTCTTCGCGGAACTTCCCTGCGGTTGTTCCCCACCCGCTGACAGGGTTTCCCCGACCGACTCCCCGGCGCCGCACGGCGCTACCGGTCGCGGCGCGAGCTGAGCGTGACCGCTGCCGCGAGCGGGACGGCGATCCACAGCGTGAGCGACACCGCGACGAACGACAGCCCTGCCGCGCCGCCGAGCATGCGCTCCAGGGCGGCTCCGGCGGGGCCGAGCAGCACGTCGGCTCCCAGCTCCACCAGCGACACGGCGCGCAGCCCGTCGATGGGATTCAAGCCGAGTAGCGCGAGCAGCCACCGGCCCGGCTGTCCGTCGCCCACGAGCTGGAGCACTCCGATAGCGATTAGGTCGAACACCACCGCGGCGAAGAGCCACGCGGCGATAGCTCCACCCATCGCCCCGAGGCGGCTGCGCGACACGACCCCCAGCAGTATTCCCACCGCCAGCCCGGCTGCCCCGGCCAGGACGGAGCCGAGCGCTACGAGAAGAAACCCGCCGATCCCCGCGGTACCGGCGCTGGCGGCGATGAACACCATCGCGCCGCCAAATCCCGCGACCACGACCAACACGATCGCGGCGAGCAGTCCGAGCGCGCGGCCCAGCACCAGCTCCGCGACTCCGACCGGCTGCGCGGCGATCGCTTCCATCGCGGCGGAGTTGGCGGCGAAGGCCATGGCCCCGAGCAACAATCCGAGCAGCGGCATGATGTAGTAGCCGAGCGTCATCAGCGACACGGCCGTGCGCGTGAAGCCCTGAACCAGCAGCTGGCCGCTGCCGCCGAGACCGGCGAGCGCGAGACCCGCGGCCACGACGGCGAAGACCGCCGCGAAGGTCGGAACCATCTTGCCGCGCATGGTGGAGCGCAGCTCGAAGGCCGCGAGCGCGAGGACGCGCGGCAGCGCCGCCGCCGTCAGCGGTCGAGCCCCGCCCGCCAAAGGCGGGCTCGCGAGCTGGATGTGCGTCATGCGGCCACCCGGAGCTCGAGTCCCGTGAGGCGCCGATAGATCTCCTCGACTCCGGCGCCGTGCTTCAGATCCAGCGACGACGCGAGCGCGGCTGGCTCGCCCGCGGCCACGAGTCTTCCGGCGACGAAAACCGCCAGCCGGTCGGCGACCGCTTCGACTTCCATGAGATCGTGGGACGAGATGAGGATGGTCTTCCCTTCGTTGCCGAGCTCGCACAGCAGGTCCCGCATCAGCAGCGCTCCGGTCGGGTCCAGCGCCGCGCTCGGCTCGTCCAGCAGCAGAACGCGGGGATCCCCGAGCAGCGCGATCGCGAGACCGAAGCGCTGGCGCATTCCACCCGACAGCGTCTCGATCTGCCGGTCGAGCACGTTCTCGAGTCCCACGCGCTCGAGCAGCGCCTCGGGCCGCGGAAGATCCGTGTCCCGCAGGCGCGCGATCAGCCGCAGCACCTCGCGCGGCGTCGCTCCTTCGGGAAAGCCGAGCCGCTGCGGCATGTAGCCGACGGCGCGGCGTGCCTCGCGCCCATGCCGCGCGACGTCGTGCCCGGCGACAGCGATCCGGCCCGCGGTCGCGCGCACCAGTCCGGCGGCACCTTTCAGCAGCGTCGTCTTGCCGGAGCCGTTCGGGCCGACGAGCGCGAGCGTCTCGCCTTCCTCCACCGTCAGCGACAGCGGCTCGATCGCGAGCACGTCGGCATAGCGTTTGGTGAATCCGTGGTAAGCGATCATCGGCGTGCCCGGGGAAAGGTCGAACGGCGGGTCTGATACATGGCGAGCCCGAGCAGGCTGATGCCGGCGAAGGCGAGCATCGATCGCGACCGGTCGAACGTCGCGGTCGCGCCGACCGGCGCGTGCTCCGGACGGACGGCGAGCGGCCGCTCGTCGGTGATCGCCGCGAAGTCGAAGACGGGAAACGCGGATTCCGCCCAGGCGAGCGCGCGCGCGGCGGGCGTTCCCGCCCACAGCTCGAGCACCGGCCTCATTCCGGCCAGCGACGCGAACGGATCGCCAGCGCGATGCGGGCGGTCGCCCACTCCATCTCCGTCGAGATCGAACGTGGCGCGGCCGCCCCAGAAATTTCCGCGGCCTTCAGCGGACCACGCGTTGTCGCCCACGCCGAGTATCGTGCGGGCCGACGTCCGGTTGCCGGTGATGACGTTGTCCACGAACGTGTTCCCTTCCGAGCTCGCCATCATGTCGATGCCGACGCCGTTGCCGCTGATGGTGTTCGCGCGGAAGATGTTCCGGACGGATCCGTCCAGAAACATTCCCGTGAGGTTGCCCTCGATGACATTCCGCTCGGCAGTCACGTTTTCCGCCGTCTGCAGCAGGATGCCGTATGCGCGGTAGCCTACGTGCCTGGAGAACGTGTTTCGCCGGAAGGTGATGCGCTTGGAGAACATGATCGCGGCGCCGGCGGCGTTCCGCGTGAAGCGATTGTCCGTGAAAGTGTTGTCGTCGGAGTACATGTAGTGCAGCCCGTACCGCACGTTCGACACGTCGTTGCCCACCGCGGTGGAATGGCTGGCGAAGGAGAAGTACAGGCCGTCGCGCGTGGTCCGCACGGTGTTGCGCCGCATCTCCACGTACGTCGAGTTGTACAGATGGATCCCGTTTCCCCGCCAGGCCTCCTGCAGCTTCGCGTCACCGGTGATCCGGTTGTTCTCGATCAGCACGTCGTGCGACGAGAGCAGGTAGACGCCGTGCAGCGAGGAGCCGATCGTGTTGCCGGAGACGACGCAGCCGTAGCAGCGCAGCAGCTTGACGGCGGCTTCGTCCTTGTTGAGCGACAGCCCGCTGCGTACGATGGTGAATCCGCTGATCGCGACCGAGTCCGCATCCACGGTGACGACGGTGCCGCGGCCGCGGCCGTCGAGCACCGCGCCCGGAGCGCCCACCAGCGCCAGCCGGCGATCGATCACGACCGGTCCGGCGTACGTGCCGGCCGCCACGCGTACCGTATCACCGGGACGCGCGGCGGCGATCGCTTCCACGGGATGCGTGTACGGGCCGCCGGGCGCCACCATGAGCGTCCGCGCTCCGCCCGCGGGAGCGAGCGCCTGCAGCAGCGAGAAGCCCAGCGTAGTGAGCATCCTACGACCGCGCGGGCTGCAGCTCCGACACGGACTTGGCGCGCGCTCGCTGCCTGTTCGGCCGGCGGCCGGTGCCGAGCTGGGCCCACAGCACCGCCAGCACAAGCCCGCCGGCGATGAGCGGCAGCGTCGTGCCCCAGCTGAAATACGAATACGTCGCGAACTGCGCTATCTGATTGGATCCGATCATCGGCGGGGTGAACGGATCGATCGTCATGGCCGCAGTCGGGCTCAGCTCGTTGCCGAACTGCCAGAGCCGATGCCGCATGCTCCAGAGGCCGTAGCCGCCGACCCCCGCCATAGCGAGCAACGACAGCAGCGACCACCACGCCCGCCGGATGAACGCGCCCACCACACACAGCAGCGCTAGCGCGGCGAACGCGACCGGAAGCACCTTGAGCTCCAGGAAGAAATCATTGAAGATAGGCTTCATCCCGATAGCCTTGTTGAGCAGGTTGATCTCGGTGATGTCGCCCGTGATGAACGTCGGGTACACGATCATCCGGAGCCCCTCCGGATACTGCACGCTCACGAGCGTCATTCCCCACAGGGGCAGGAAAACGGCGGCCACGAGCAGGCCCGCGGCGGCGAGCAGCAGCGCTCGCTGGACCACGGGCCGCCGCAGCATCGGAGGGGCCGGAAGCAGCTTCATCGTCAGTCCAGGCTCCCGGCGGGAGTCCGGCGCGCGTTCGCGGCGGCGACACCACGGGCTGCCGCCCGTCCGTCGATTCGCATCACCCCGCTCGCGTCGTACATCGTCAACCGCCTGCCCGTGGGCATCACCTCGAGATAACCCTGCATCTCCTGGTGCAGCGCCGAGCAGAAATTGGTGCAGTAGTACGGGAAGACTCCGGCGCGGTCCGCCACGAAGCGCAGCGTCTTGGTCTCGCCCGGATCCATGACGATGTTCTTGTTGTAGCCCACCACGCCGAAGCCGTGAATCTCGTCCCGCTGCTGCTCGGCGTTGGTGATGTGCAGTATCACGGTGTCACCCTGCTGCACCTGGATGCGACCGGGCTCGAAGTAGCTCCGGATGGCGTACACGTTTCCTTCCACGGTCCTGCGCGCGGCGTTCCGCGTGACGCGGGCTCCGTCGGGCGCCCAGATCGCGTTCCTGTCCCTGCTCTCGGACCTTGGATAGAACTCGATCGGCTTGATGATGTCCCGGTGGATGAGCTGTGCGAAGTGCGGCTCCGGATCCGTGAAGGCCTCGTAGATCATCTCCATCTTGGCACCGCCGATCGTGATGAGCTGCGAGCTCTCCGGCTGCGACGGCCCGACGTTCAGGTGGCGTCCCTTCGACATCTTGTTCATCGCGATCATGTAGTCGCCGCGCGGGCGCCTGGTGTCGCCATGACTCGTCACCAGGTGGCCGATGTTGAACTGGACCGCAATCTTGTCCACCACCAGCGATTTCGGATCCACGTTCGCCGCGTACGGCGGAAGCTTCCACTTGGCAATCGCGCTCTCGACGTACAGCGAGGTGTACGCGAAGCCCTTGCCGTCGAACTGCGTGTGCAGCGGCCCGAGTCCGACCGGCACTTCCATCACGACCGCCGAGTTGTACTTGATGACCGGGATTCCGTCTTCCATCTCCGGCTCGAAGTCGCGCTTGTCGATCGCTTCCTTGATCTTCGCGAACGAGTACACGGTGGCCGTCGGCTGGAGCTTGCCGGAGCAGACCACGTACTCTCCGCTCGGATCCACGTCCACGCCGTGCGGGCTCTTGCCGCAGGGTAGCAGATACATCACGCCGGGCGCTCGCGCCGGGTCGATCACGCGCACGCCGGCGGACACAGTGGTGGCGTTCCCCGTCGCGGCACGCTCCGCGTTCTTCCAGTTGACGACCGCGATGTAATCGCGATCTCTCTGCGCGCTGGTCACCTCGAGCTTGCCGGTGGCGCGCTCGCTGTTGTACGACGTCCAGAACGCCCAGTCGTTGGACGGGCCCTTGCCGGTGGCGCCGAGGTCCCAGTTGAACGGCGGCGTCATGATCTGCCAGCCGACCGACATGGTGCCCGTCGCGGAGTCAACCTTGATGCCGCTCACCGCGCCCTTGTACAGCGTGGCGTACTGCTCGAGCGGCTCGTACCGTCCGGCCAGCGGAGTGGAGAACCGGGTCGCGACCAGGATGTACTCGGTGTTGTTCGTGACCATCGACGAACCGTGATTCCCCATCGTGTTGGGGATCGGGCCGAGGATCTGCCTGGTCTTCATGTCGCGCAGGTCGATGCGCGCGATGCGGTTGTTGGCGTTGTCGTTGACGAACAGCCATCTCCCGTCGTAGTCGCCGTCGGTCTTGGAGGCGGCCGGATGGTGTACGTCGCCCCAGGTGAAGGCGCCCAGCATGCGGCGGCTCTCCTCATCAAACCCGTAGCCAGTGCCGGGATACGGAGCGAAGACCGGAATTGTGACGATGTGGCGCATCGACGGCACGCCCGCCACCGACACCTGGCCGGAGTGCCCGCCGGAATAGAACAGATAATACTCGTCCAGATCACCGGGCTTGACGTAGGTGGCCAACGCTGCCTTCTGCACGTCGCCGGTGGCCATGGTGCGCTGGCCGGGGACGTCGGGAGTGCGCTCGCCGCACGCGGCGAGCAGCGAGACCGCCGCCAGCGCGGCGACACTCCAGCGAAGAGAAAACGAATTCATCGAACGGTCTCCTGTATTGGGCCGCTGAGGGCGGCGTGGGTTGATCGGGCCAACAAGCTTGTCAGTCATTGTCGTCGTCATCATCGTCGTCTTCCACGTGCAGCCGTCCGATCATGCCGAGCAGAGCGTGCGGATCGCACTGGAAGTAGTAGCTGCCCTCGGCGAACGTGACGGGGATGTCGAGCGTCTGTCCGGGCAGCTGCAGCAGGTCGCTCGCCGGCGGCAGTCCCTGCTTTCCGGCGTTGGAGTCGGGCAGGAAATTCACGTTGTGAACTCCCGTCACGACCGTGAACCGGAGCACGTCGCCGGTTTCCGCGTGGATGGCGGCCGGCTCGTAGTAATTCCCCTTGTCGTCGGTGATCATCTTCACTTCGATGATCTTCCCCGTTGCCGCGGTCGGCGCGCGCGCGTCGTCGTCCCCTTCCGCTTCCGGAGCGTCCCGCTTCTCCGTGCTGCAGGCAGCGGCGACGAGGGCAAGCGAAAGTCCCCATAAGATCTTCGTGCTCAGCATATGTCTCCCATACGTGTTGTTGCGCGCCCGCCAGAAACGCGGCGGTCAACGTGATGGAGACAGGTTAGGGGAGTCGGGTACCGGCCTCAGCGGGGAGATGGTGGAAAGGACGTAGGGGATTCCCGTATCTTGCGGCGGCATTAACCGCCCCACGACGCAGTTAACCTTGCACGCGTCGACGTCCGTCCGCGTCCGGACGCTGCTGGTTCCAGCGGCTGCTTCTACTTCCATATGAATGATGCTGCTGCGGGCTCAGCCCGCTACCTTGCTCCGCCGTTCCCGGACGACGTCCCCCGCTCTCGCGACGCGCTTGGTCGCGGCCGCGAGCGCGTCGATCAAGCCCGTGATGTGCACGTCGGCCAGCTCCTTCTTCGCGAGGAACGGATCCATCACGGTCGAGCGAAGCACGACGAGACCGCCGGCCTCTCCGGCCTGCCACTGCTCCGTGAGATCATCGCTGATGGTCTCCAGCAGCGGGGTCGCCGCGCCATGATACATGGGCGAGCGCAGCCTCGTCCGGCTGACGATGTACGGCGGGGCGTCCGCGGGACCGTGCAGGCTCATCTCGCGATACAGCAGCTCGTTCAGCTCGTTGATTTCCGCCAGCGACTTCATTCGCGGGTGGTACAGGAAGAAGCAGACGATGTTGAGATCGGGCTCCGGCAGCGTCACGACCACGTGCGGCGCGACGTCGGCCTGCCGCAGCGCCGCGTACAGCCGGCGGGCGCCGACGACGGTTCGCTCGATCAGGTGGCCGTAGCCGCGCTCGTCCAGCGGCAGCACGCGATGGCTCAGCCACACCCCGGCGGCGGCTGCGCCCGGCCGCGTGCCCTCGAATGAGAACCGGCCCGCAATCAGGTCTTCCTTGGTTCGCGACAGCGTCGTCGGGAGGAGATACGGCGGATCGGTCGCCACGAGATCCCGGGCTCTGCGGTCCCTGATCATCAGGGCGCCGGCCGGGTACGGCACGTACCCGAGCTTGTGCGGGTCGATGCTCACCGAATCCGCCCGCGACAGCGCGACCATCGACTTCTGCCATTCGTCGGTGGGCCAGTCGATGCCCGCGGATGCGCGGATCTGCTCCGCGGTCTTTCGGCGGCCGTTTGCGTCCCAGGTTATCGCGGCGGCGTACCCGCCGTAGCACGCGTCGGAATGCATGTGGAACGTGACGCCGAGCTCCCGCTCCGCGCGCGCCCGCACCTCGCACAACAGATCGAGCCGGTCTATGGCGCTTTCCTCCGTCGAGCCGCAGACGCTGACGCACGCGATGATCGGAACCCGCTTCGCCGCCAGATCCCGCACCGTCTTCCACAGCCCGTCGGGATCCATTCGACAATGTTGGTCCACGGGCACGAACACCAGCTGGCGCGCGCCGACGCCGAGTGCGCGGATGATCTTCTCCCACGAGTAATGGGCTGTCGCCGGAACCAGCAGCACCGCCGGCTGCGCGCGGTGACCGAAGTGCCGCCCAACCTGCTCCGCTTGGACCTGATATCCGGCGGACGCGAGCGAATGCTTCTCCAGCGCCTCGGCGAGATCCGGCCCCGCCGCGCTCTCGTGCAGCGCGTGCATGAGATCGAGCGCCGCGCCCGTGCGGATGTTGAGCAGGTCGTACAGCGCGAGATTGGCGAGCGGAGCGTGGCTCCGGTCGGGCAGCTGGACGTGCAGCGCGACGCCAAGCTCGTTGGCCGCGCACGCGACGGCGACCGGGAAGTCCATGGTCGCGCGCGCCATCCAAAGCGCCTCGAAGTTCGCGATCGTCCCGCCGGATGTCAGATGCCCCCACGACGAATCGGTCCCGTATCCGATCATCCGCGCCAGATCGTGCATGACCTGCTGCTCGAGCTTGGTCGTGGACTGCGAGACCTCGCTCGAGATGTTGTTCGGGTTATGCAGCATCCCCGCGAAGTACCCGAGCTGCCCGGCAAGCGTCTGCTCGCCGAGCATGTGGCCCTTGTAGCGCTGGCTGAACGCCGGGACGGCGTCCTTCAGCTCGGCCATGAGCGTTGCGAGCCCCGCCTCGAGACGCGCGATGCCGTCGGCGTACTCGCGGGTCTGCTTGTCGTCCCAGGTGATCGCCTGCGGGTCGGCGGGGTGGAAATCGGCTCTCCAAGCCGTGTAATCCCGCAGCACGCCCAGCGCGAGTCTCTCCAGCACCTCGCCGTTCTCGGCGTGCGGGCCGAGAAACCACGCCGAGAGCGGCGATCCTTGCGCGTCCCGCGAGCTCACGTCTCCGTGGCCCTCACTACGACCACCGCCTGCATCGGTCGCGCGAGGAGCGCGGCCGACACGCTTCCGAGCATCGCCCGCTGGGCGAGGTTGTAGCCGTGCGATCCGACCGCTACGAGGTCCGCACCGACGGACATGGCGTACTTCTCGAGCGTCGACGCGATGTCGCCCGAAAGCGACATGCGCTCCACGCGAATGTCGGGATACAGCGTGTGATCGGGCACGTACTCTTCGAGCCGGTCCATCGTGCCTTCGATCTCCCACTTGCCGAGGTCCACCGACCACACCTCGCCCGGAAGCGGCAGCAGCGGCTGGACGTGCACCAGGTGCAGCGTCCCCGTTCCGCCGAGCATGTCGGTCGCCACGCGGCACGCGAACATGCTGGCAGGACTGAAGTCGACGCCGACGACCACCGTGCTGGGCGGCTTGGCGCCGCGCGGCACGACCACGATCGGCAGGTCCGTCTTCTGAATCACGCGCAGCGCGGTCGGCCGGCTCAGAATCCGCTCGACCGTTCCGTGCCGCCCGGCACCGATCAGGATCATTCCGGCGCGGATGTCGACCGCCTCGTTCGCCAGTATCTCGGCGGCATCGCCGATCTTGGCGATCCGCGTCCACACGGGCGGCGTCACGACGGTCGGAAGAAGATCTTCCAGAAACACCTCGCGGAGCTCGAGTCTCAGCTCGGCCGTGCGCTCCTCGCTCGCCGAGCCCGCTCCGATGCCGTGGAACGGCTTGAGGGCGCTCACGAGATGCACGCGCGAGCCCGTGACGAGCGAGAGCTCGGCGGCGTACTTCAGCGCGGGATAGGCTTCCTTCGTGTCGTCCACTCCGACGACGAATGGATGCTTCACGCTCCACTCTCGGGCGACCGCGCTGAGTTTCGCGGCGGGCGCGGTAGCCGCAGGCGCGTGGGGGGTCTGGGTTTGCATGGCTACTCCGAGTTTGGGTTTGCCGGACGTGCATCGAAGGTCACCCAAAAGCGGGAAAAACTCTGTCAGGAGGGAGAGGATTCCTTGTAGGGCATACTCGCACGACTTGCGACTTCGGAATCCTCAATCGCACCTTGAGTAGGTGAATCCCCGACCGTTTTGGCACCGACCGCCCGACATACGACGGTCCCGCGCGGCCTAGCTTTTTTCCTCATGTCCCTTCCTCACACCGTCCCGCTGCCGCCTCCGATCGCGGAGCAGACGCCGGCCCGCGTGTGGGGTCCGGAAGGAGTTTTCCGCGGACACTTTCTCCCGGTCGCGTCCGTGGTTTTTCTGGTCGGGGGAATCGCGGCGTGGGTGTGGCTCCCAGCGCGCCTGCTCGCGAACGACGTCTGGACAGCCGGCCTGGTCATCACCGGCGCGCCGGTCGTCTGGCGCACACTGCGCAGCGCGCTGCGACGGCAGTTCTCCACCGACATCACCGCGACGCTCGCGATCGTCGCGGCGGTCGCGATCGGACAGCCGCTTCCGGGCCTGATCGTCGTGCTGATGCAGACCGGCGGCGAAGCGCTGGAGAAAATCGCGCGGGGGCGCGCTTCGGACGCGCTGCGGAAGCTCGAGGAAGACGCGCCGAGAATCGCGCACCTGCTGCACGCCGGCGGCCTGAGCGACGTGCCTGTGGGCGAGGCTCGCGTCGGCGACGTCGTGGTGATCCGCCCGGGAGAGCTGGTGCCGCTCGACGCCATCGTCGTCAGCGGCCGCTCGCACGTGGACGCCTCGCGGCTGACCGGGGAACCGATGCCGGTCAGCGCGGTTACAGGCACCACTCTCGCCAGCGGCAGCGTGAACCACGAAGGCGCGCTCACCGCGCGAGTGATCGCGCCGGTGGGCGAGAGCCAGTACGGCCGGATCGTCGAGCTGGTGCGGCACGCGCAGGCGACCAAGGCGCCGCTGCAGCGGCTCGCGGACCGGTACGCGATCTGGTTCACGCCCCTGACGCTGGCGGTCTGCCTGGCGGCGTACGTCGCGACCCGCGACCCCGTCATCGTCCTCGCCATACTCGTCGTGGCTACGCCCTGCCCGCTCATTCTCGCGACGCCGGTGGCGATCATCGGCGGGATCAACACCGCGGCAAAGCGCCAGATCGTGGTCCGCGACGGCGGCGCCCTCGAGCGGCTGGCACGCGTGAACGTCGCGGTATTCGACAAGACCGGCACGCTGACGCCCGGAGTGCCCGAGGTCTCGGCGGTCGTGACGTCGTGCGGATGGGACGAGGGCGACCTGCTGCGGCTCGCCGGCGCTCTCGAGGAGCGGTCGGGTCACCTGCTCGCCCGCTCGCTGGTGAAAGCGGCGCTCGCCAAGGGCGTGCTGCTTCCGCCGGCCTCGCACGTCACGGAGACCGCCGGTCGGGGAGTGACCGGCACCGTGGACGGACGCGTCGTCACGGTCGGCTCGCGGTCCTACGTCCTCGAGCTCCATCCCGGCGCCAGCGACGGCTACGCTGATCTCGACGAGCAGAGCTCGGCCCTGCGGGCCTACGTCGCGGTGGACGGCCTCGGAGTCGGCCGGGTCGAGTACGACGACCGCGTGCGCCCCGGCGTGCGGCAGGTTCTCGCGGACCTTGCCGCCCAGGGAATCCGCCGCACGCTGCTCCTCTCCGGCGACGACGAGCGCCACACGCGTCGCATCGCCGATTCCGCCGGCATCGCCAACGCCGTGGGTGAGCTGAAGCCCGAAGGCAAGGTCCGGGCGATCGAGCAGATGATCGGCGACGGCGACCAAGTGCTGATGGTCGGCGACGGAACCAACGACGCTCCGGCCCTCTCCACCGCGACGGTGGGGATAGCCATGGCCGCGCACGGCGGCGGCATCTCCGCCGAAGCGGCCGACGTGGTGATTCTCGTCGACGATCTGGGCCGCGTGAGCGAAGCCGTGCAAATCAGCCATCGCACGATCCGCATCGCCAAGCAGAGCATCTGGACCGGGCTCGGCCTGAGCGGAGTGGCCATGGGCTTCGCGGCCTTCGGCTACATACCGCCGGTGATCGGGGCGGTGCTGCAGGAATTCATCGACGTGGCCGTGATCGTGAACGCCCTGCGGGTGAGTCGCTGATGCCGGTTCATTTTCGCAAGCTCTCCGACAGGGAATCCCTCGCGCTGCTGCGGAGAAACAACGTCGGCCGCATGGCTTTCGCGTATCGGAACCGCGTGGACGTCGTGCCGCTCCACTACGTGTATTCGGGCGGCTGGCTGTACGGGCGGACATCGGTGGGGCCCAAGCTGCTGGCGCTCAGGCACAACCAGTGGGTGGCGTTCGAGGTGGACGAGATAGACGGCGTGTTCGACTGGCGCAGCGTCGTGGTGCACGGCGGCCTGTACCTGCTCGACCCCGACCGTCCGCCGCCCGACCCGGGCGCGAGACGCCGCGCGGTCCGGCTGCTGCGGCGCATCGTACCGGAGACCATGTCCCCCGACGATCCGGTTGGCTCTCGCGACGTGTTCTTCCGGGTGTTCGCCGACGATGTCACCGGAAGGGCCGCGGAGTCCACCTGACCCGCCACACTTCCGGCAAACCCGTACAGCAATTCCGGTCTCTGCCGACGCCGGATCGCGTCCGGGCTCCCTAATCTCAACAGTTACGACCACAGCACGGAGGAACAGTGAAAGCACGTGACCTGATGAGCACGCAGCTGTACGTCGCGACGCGGGACGACCCTGTATCCGTGGCCGCGGCGCTCATGCGTGACAAGGATGTGGGGATCATCCCCGTAGTGGACGACCGTTCGTCGATGCGGCTGGTCGGCGTGATCACCGATCGCGATCTCGCGGTGCGGTGCGTCGCCCGCAGGCACGACGGCAGCTGCACGATCAGCGACCACATGTCGTGGTCCGACCTCGTGACCGCTCAACCGGACGAAGACCCGGCGGACTTAATGGAGCGGATGGAGCACGCGAAGATCCGCCGGGTCCCCGTCGTGGAGGGTAAACGCCTGGTGGGAATCATCGCGCAGGCGGACATCGCGACCAAGCTCGGCCCCGGCGACCCGGCCGGCGTAGAGCACCTGGTGGAGCGGATATCGCGAGCGGCGATGATCCCGGTGCCCGACGACGCGACTGCGACCGGCAACCACGCGATTCCCTGGCTGTAGCCGACTCGACTGAGCTGTCGGGCGGCCGCGGGCCGCCGGACGGCTCTTCGCCTACTCCCATGGGCACGGCGCTCCGGCCGACCGGGATTTCGACCGCCGCGGAGGCATTTCGTTCGCCGTGGCATTCGCTGTCCGTGGCCGAGGTGGAGCGCGAGCTCCACGTCACCGACAGGGGCCTGAACTGGGCGGACGCCAGAAACCGCCTGGCAAGACACGGCCCGAACGATATCGGCGCGGAGCGGGAGACACCGTGGTGGTCGCTGCTGCTCCGCCAGTTCCGCGACCCGCTCATCTACATCCTGCTGGTGGCCGCGGTGGTGACGCTGGCGGTCGGCGAAGTGACCGACACCGCGGTGATCACCGCGGTGGTGATCATCAACGCGATGATCGGGTTCACGCAGGAGTTCCGCGCGCGCACGGCCATGCGCGCGCTGGCGCGGATGAGCACGTCGAAGGCCGAAGTCGTGCGCGACGGAGAGCGCAGGACCATCGACAGCTGGGAGCTGGTGCCCGGTGACGTGGTGCTGCTCTCCTCGGGCGCGCGCATTCCCGCCGACCTCCGCCTCGCCTGGGTGCACGACCTCGAGCTCGACGAATCCACGCTCACCGGCGAGTCCGCGTCGGTCGGCAAGACTACGACGCCGATTGCCGACGAAGCGACCATCGTCGGCGACCAGGCCAACATGGCATTCGCCGGCACGACCGTCACGCGCGGGCGCGGCCGCGGAATCGTGGTGCAAACGGGCGTCGCCACGCAGCTCGGGAAAATCGCCCAGTCCATGCGCGAGACCGGCAAGACCGTCACTCCGCTCCAGCGGAAGATCCAGCGGTTCGGGAAGCAGGTCGGCGTGCTCACTATCGTTCTGGCGATCGTGGTGGCCGTTCTCGGCGTCATGCGAGGGCTGTCCGTGTCGGAGATCTTCGTGGTGGCCGTGGCGATGGTGATCGGCTCGGTGCCCGAGGGACTTCCCGTCGTGCTCACGGTCACGCTCGCGATCGGAGTCCGGAGGATGGCGAACAGGCACGCGATCATCCGGTCTCTGCCGGCCGTGGAGACACTCGGCAGCACCACCGTCATCGGGGCCGACAAGACCGGCACGCTGACGAAGAACGAGATGACCGTGCGGGCCATATGGACGGCGAGCGGCGAGTACGAGGTGGAGGGAATCGGCTACTCGCCGCGCGGGCGCATACTGTTCGCGGGCAGGATCGCGCGCGAGGGCGATGCCCTGCTCCGTCAGGCTCTGCTGATCGCGACGCTCGCGAACGAGGCCGAGCCGCCGGTGTTGGACGGCGTTCTGGAGCGCGTCGGCGACCCGACGGACCTGGCGCTGCACGTCGTGGCCGCCAAGGGCGGCCTGAATCCGATCGCGACGCGGACGCAGTATCCGCAGTCGGACATCCTTCCGTTCGAGCCGGAGCGGCAGCTGATGGCGACGGTCAATCGCCACGCAGGAACCAGGACGCTCATGGTAAAAGGGGCGCCGGAGGCCGTGCTCGCGCGGTGCGCCCACATGCTGATCGGCGCGGAAGGGATCACCGCCCGCGTGGATCTCGCCGCGGACGCCATCGCGGACAAAGCCGCGGCGCTCGCGTCGCGCGGGCTCCGGGTCCTGGCGCTCGCCTCGCGTGATTTCACCGATGACGCGGTGCACGACAGGTCGATCCGCGATCTCACGTTCGCCGGCCTCGTCGCGCTCGAGGATCCGCTGCGTGAGGAATCGGCCGGCGCCGTGAACGTCGCGCACGCGGCGGGAATCCGCGTGCTGATGATCACCGGCGACCACGTCAACACCGCCGAATCGATCGGCCGGCAGCTCGCGCTGATGGGCGACGAGCGAGCCGTAAGCGGCCGCGAGCTGGCGGCGATGTCCGCGTCCGAGCTGGACGCGGCGCTGCAGACGCGCAACGTCTTCGCCCGCGTCGCTCCCGAGCAGAAGCTGCGGATCGTCGAGAGCCTGAAACGGTCCGGCGAGATCGTCGCCGTTACCGGCGACGGCGTCAACGACGCGCCGGCGCTGCGCGCGGCGCATCTCGGCATAGCCATGGGCTCGAGCGGTACGGACGTCGCGCGCGAAGCGGCGTCGATGATCCTCGCCGACGACAACTTCGCGTCGATAACCGCGGCGATGGAGGAAGGACGCGTCGTCTTCTCGAACATCCGCAAGGTCACGTTCTTCCTGCTGTCCACCGCGGCCGGAGAGGTCCTCACGCTGCTGTTCGCGCTCATCGCGGGCTGGCCGCTGCCCTTCGCGGCGGCGCAGATCCTCTGGATCAATCTCGTCACCAACGGCCTCCAGGACGTCGCGCTCGCGTTCGAGCCCGGCGAGCCCGGACTGCTCCGCAGGCCACCCCGCTCGCCGGCGGAAGGTGTCCTCGACCGTCGTCTGCTCGGCCGGCTCGCCCTGATCGGAGCGGTGCTGGCCGCGGGAACGCTCGCGGTATTCTGGTGGGTCCTGACGTCCACCAACGACCTCGCTGCCGCCCGCTCGGTGGCCATGACGCAGATGGTGGTGTTCCAGTTCTTTCACGTCTTCAACTGCCGCTCGCTCGAGCGCTCGGTCTTCATGCTTCCGCCGCTCTCCAACAAGCCGCTGTTCCTCAGCCTGGTGGCCGCCGCGTTCGCCCACGCCGCCGCGCTGTATCTCTCCCCTCTCCAGAAGATCTTTCACACCGTGCCTCCGACCGGCGAGCAGTGGCTCGTCATCCTGGTCGTCGGTACCGCCGTGGTCTTCGGCGGCGAGCTCGACAAGGCCTTCAACCGCATCCGCCGGCAGCCGTTGTACTGACCCGCTGCGGCAGTCCCTTACACGCGGTCCAGACTTCCCCGACTGCCGCGCTGCGGCGCCGGATGCATCTTCCTCGTTGAACCCGTGGAGCCGCAGCGATGGACATCCAGCCGATAGTCGTAGGGGTTGATTTTGCGGAGCCGTCGCTGGCGGCGGCCCGGTGGACGGCGCGGCATCTGCTCGGCGGCAAGCTCGTGCTCGCGCACTCGGTCTGGCTGCCGGAGCCACCGCGTTTTCTGAGCGGATTCTATCCTTCGACCGCTACGCTGATCGAGGACGCGACCCGCGGCGCGGAGGAGCGCCTGCAGGAGCTTTCCGCGACGCTGGAGCGCCCGGCGGAAGCCGCTGTCACCGTGGGGCGGCCCGAGGACCGGCTGCCGGCAATGGCCGAGGAAATGGACGCGCGCCTGCTGGTCGTCGGATCGCACGGCCGGAGGTCCGGCGTGTGGAAGCTGCTCGGGAGCACGGCCGAGCGGATCGCCAGGCATGCGCGACAACCGTTGCTGCTCGCGCGGAATCTGCCGGAGAACGGCGTGCGTATCGTGCTGGTGGCGGTGGACGATTCCGGATTCAGTCCGGCGATGCTCGAGTGGATCCCGCTTCTGACGCGACACGACGGCGCGTGCGTTGTGGTAGTTCACGTTTGCTCTCCCATGCTGGCGGGGTTCGTGAAAGTCGCCGCCAGCGAGTCGGAGATCACGACCGCGGAGCGCCAGCTGCGGCAGCACGCCGAAGCGTGGCTCCGGGGACGGATCGAGGAGGCGGGCATTCGCGCGGACCTCGACGTCGCCGTTGGCGACGTGTGCTTCGAGCTGCTGCGCGCGGCGAGCCGGCACGCCGCCGATCTCATCATCCTCGGCTCGCATGATCCGCGGCGGGGACGCTTCCTCGGAAGCACCGCGGAATTCGTCCTGCGCCAGGGCTCGGGGCCGGTGCTCGTGACGCCGGCGAGCGCTCCCGGGTGAGCATCAATCAGCTGTGGAGGACACGACCATGTTGAAGGTACGCGACATAATGACCCGCGAGCCCATCACCGTCACGCCCGGAACCTCGTTACGCGACGCCATGGAGCTCTTCACGCGCGAGCACATCAGCGGAGCGCCCGTCTCCAGCGGCGGCAAGCTCGTGGGAGTGATCTCGGCGAGCGACTTGCTGGCGTTCGCCGCCGCGTCGCCCGAAGCCGCGCGCGGACCGGACGCCGAGGCGGAGTTCGACGATCTGCCGGACATGGACGACGAGGCCGGCATCGAGCTGGCCGGCGACGCGCTCAGCGACGGCGCGTTCTTCACGGATTTCCTGAACGATGCCGACACCGAGGTGGACATGAGGTTCGCCGGGATGTCGGATTCCAACATGGACGTGCTCGACGAATACACCGTCGCGGACGCGATGACGACGAAGGTGAAGACGATCGGAGCCGACGAGCCCGCGATCGCGGCCGCGCGGATGATGCAGGAGGCCAAAGTGCACCGGCTGCTGGTGATGGACCACGACCGCCTCGCGGGCATCGTCTCGACCACGGACCTCAACCGGGCGGTCGCGGAGCGGCGGCTGCCGGAGATCGCCCCGCCAGCCGACGGCAGCGTGAACTTCGACGCCGGCTGGACGCACGAGCCGCTCGTGCCCTACGACGACGCCGAATGAGCTGACCGAGCCGCGCGGCTCCGGTCGTCGGGGTATCCACCACAAAGGGCTCGCGCATTGCCCGACAGCGGGGTATTCAAGGGTGGGAATAACTTGCGCCTTGGTGTTTCCAACCCTCGTCTCTCATAAATGCCCGAAGCGTCAGCACTTCCACAAATAATCCAGGGCGGGATGGGCGTGGCCATTTCCAATTGGAAGCTCGCTCGTGCCGTTTCGATCCGCGGACAGCTCGGCGTCGTGTCCGGGACCGTGCTCGACACGGTGTTCGTCCGGCGGCTGCAGGACGGCGATATCGGGGGTCACCTGCGGCGCGCAATGAAGAGCTTTCCGATACCGGGAGTGGCCGACGCCGCGCTGCACCGCTATTTCCGCCCCGCTGGACGAGCGGCGGGGGAGCGGTACAAGCTGCTCCAGATGTACAGGCTGCCGGTGAGCATCGCGCGGCAGCAGCTCACCATGCTGGCAAACTTCGTCGAAGTGTACCTCGCCAAGGAAGGCCACTCCGGCAAGGTCGGCATCAATCTTCTCACGAAAGTGCAGCTCCCCAATCTCGCCTCGCTGTACGGCGCGATGCTCGCGAAGGTGGATTACGTGCTCATGGGGGCCGGCATTCCGCGCGAGGTTCCCGGCGTGCTCGACGCGCTGGCGGAGCATCGGCCCGCCGCGATGAAGCTCGAGGTTGAGGGTCTTGCCGCCGGCGAATCGATGTCGATGACCCTCGATCCGCGGGAATGCGGTGTCGACCCGGGCGTGTCCGTCGAACGGCCGGCATTCCTGCCGATCGTGTCGGCCAACTCGCTGGCGACGACTCTCGCCCGCAAGGCGAACGGAACCGTCGAGGGATTCGTCGTGGAAGGGCCGACCGCCGGCGGGCACAACGCGCCGCCCCGCGGGGAGCCGCGGTTCAACGAGCGCGGCGAGCCGCTGTACGGCGAGCGCGACGACGTCAACATGGAGAAGATGCGGGAGCTCGGGCTTCCCTTCTGGCTCGCCGGCGGCGCCGGCTCGCCCAAGCACCTCGTCGACGCGCTCAAGGTCGGCGCGGCGGGCGTGCAGGTGGGGACGCTGTTCGCCTTCTGCGAGGAGTCCGGGCTCGAGCCAGGCCTCAAGCAGGAGATCCTCGACCACGCCGCGCGGGGCGACGTGGACGTCTTCACGGATCCGCGCGCGTCGCCCACGGGCTACCCGTTCAAGGTCGCCCGCTGGGGCAAGGACAGCGGCAAGCCCGAGCGGCAGCGGCTGTGCGACCTAGGCTATCTGCGCGTGGCGTACAAGCGCGACGACGGCCGGATCGGATTCCGCTGCGCGGCGGAGCCCGTGGAGGATTACGTGCGCAAAGGCGGAGCGATCGAGGACACGGTCGGCCGCCAATGTCTGTGCAACGCGCTCACCGCCAACGTCGGCCAGGCGCAGATCCGCGTCTCGGGCGAGGAGGAGCCGCCGCTCGTCACCAGCGGCGACGACCTCAAGACGATCGCCGCGTTCCTCGACGGGCGGAGCAGCTACTCGGCCGGTGACGTCATCGACTACCTGCTCAGCTGGATCTCCGCGCCTCGACAGCTGGCGCCGGTCGGCTGATCCCGGGCGCGCCGCGCGCCTCGAACCGCCTCAATTCATTTTTTCGGAGTTACCGATGCAAATCGACGACAGCGTTAAAATCGATCCTGCCTGGACCGTGCACGAGCTGGTCCACTTTCGCCCTGAGACCGCCGCGGCTCTCCGGTCGTACGGCATCGACACCTGCTGCGGCGGCACGCGCACGCTCACCGAGGCCGCGAAGGTCGCCGGACTCGACGCCGCGGCGCTGGTGCATGCACTCGAGCAAGTGAGCCTCGCCAGCACATCCTGATGGACTGGTTCACGAAGGCCTTCGTCAAGGCGGGGCTTGTGTGGCTCGGCCTCGGCGTGACGCTCGGCGTCATCATGGCCGTGCATCCGGAGACGGCGGTGTACCGGACCGCTCACCTGCACATGAACCTGCTTGGCTTCGTGAGCATGATGATCTACGGCGTGGCCTATCACGTGATGCCGCGCTTCACCGGCAACGCGATCCACAACGTGAAGATCGCGGTCGCGCAGCTCTGGCTGGCGAACGTCGGCCTGGCTCTGCTCGCCGCCGGATTCGCCGCGCGGGCGCATGGCGAGCGTGCGTCCATCTATCTCCTGGCGCTCGGCGGGGTGATGGGGGCGGTCGCCGCCTATTGCTTCATCTACAACATCTGGCGGACGCTCGAAGGCTCGCCGCCGGTCCGCCGCACTCTTCCGACCGCCGGCTAGACCGTCCGTCCACCGCGCGGCAGCAAGCGCTCGGGATTCGTCTCCAGCGCGGCGCGCTTGAGCGAGTCCGATAGCGGCAGCTCCATGAACTGATCCACGTTCCGCCGCATCCGCGTCACGCCGGGGCTCGGCCAGTCGCTGCCCCACAGCAGCTTGTGCTCGAGCTCGGCGAGCTTGGGGAAATACTCGAGCAGCGCTTTCGGCGGAATGCCGGAAAGATCGAACCACACGTTCTTGTGCCTGCGCAGCACGAAGAAGGCCTCGCCCATGTAGAACGGCCGGCCGCCGTGCGCCAGCACGATCTGCAGGTCGGGAAAGTCGACCGCGACGTCGTCCACCTCCAGCGGGTTGCCGAACCTGTTGCGCGCGCGCGGGAAGATGCTGGTGCCGGTATGGATCAGCACGGGCAGGCCGCGCGCTTCACACCGGCTGTAGATCTTGCCCAGCGCCTCGAGACCGTCGGTGTACGCATTGGCCGTCATTTGCTGGTGATTCGGGTGCAGCTTGAGCATGTGCATGCCCATCTCGATCAGCGCGTCCACGTCTCCAGCCGGATCGGTCGTGACACGCGGATGCACGCCGCCGATCGGAAGCAGCCGCGCGGGATCGGCCGCGCAATACCGCGCGGCGTGCTCGTTGATCCGCCAATCGGTGCGCATCACGTCCGGCGACGGATAGTTAACGAGCCCGACGCGGTCGATGCCGTCCTCGTCCATCATGCGGAGCAGCAGCGCGGGATCGTACATGGCTTCCAGAAGCAGCTCGATGTCCTGCTGGCCGCGCTTGAGCACTTCGACGATGTCGTCGGGCATGTCGCGCCACGGGTGCACGTGGACGTGACAGTCGGTAACGCGGATACCGGCAACCGCCATCAGTTCTCCGTCCTCACTCGACGCGCTCCACGATAGTCGCGATACCCTGGCCCACTCCGATGCACATCGTCGCGAGGCCGTATCTCGCCTTGCGGCGCCGCAGCTCGTGCACGAGCGCGGTCAGGATGCGCGCGCCGCTGGAGCCGAGCGGGTGGCCGAGCGCGATCGCACCGCCGTTGACGTTCACCTTCCCGGGATCGAGGTCGAGATCGCGCATGCACGCGATCGCCTGCGCCGCGAACGCCTCGTTGAGCTCCACGACGTCGAGGTCGGACACCGACAGTCCCGCGCGCTCCAGTGCCTTGCGCGTGGCGGGAACCGGGCCGACTCCCATTACTTCCGGAGAAACGCCGGCCACCGCGCTGGCCACGATGCGCGCGATCGGCCGCAGCTTCGCGCGCTCCGCGGCGCCGCGCTCCATCACCAGCGCCGCGCTCGCGCCGTCGTTGATCCCGCTGGCGGAGCCGGCCGTCACCGTACCGCCGTCCCGCATGAACGCCGGTCGCAGCGCGGCGAGCGCCGCCGCCGTGGTTTCGGGACGCGGATGCTCGTCGCGCGCGACCACAACGGGATTGCCCTGTGAATCCAGCGTCTTTACGGACACGATCTCGTCCGCGAAAAGATTGCCGCTCACCGCCAGCGCCGTCCGCTGCTGGCTCTCCAGCGCGAACGCGTCCTGCTCCTCGCGCGTGATTCCATACCGCTCGGCCACGCGCTCGGCGGTCTCACCCATCGAGATCGTCCACTCCCGCGGCATCGCCGGGTTGACGAACCGCCACCCGATCGTCGAATCCGCGGTCCTCGGCACGCCGCGCGCGAACGGCTCGTCGGGCTTGAGCATCACCCACGGCGCGCGGGTCATGCTCTCGACGCCGCCCGCGATGAAGCAATCGCCCTCGTCCGCGCGGATCGCCTGCGCCGCGCTCGCCACCGCTTGCAGTCCGGAGCCGCACAGGCGGTTCACCGTCTGCCCCGGCACCTCGACCGGCAGCCCGGCGAGCAGCAGCGCCATGCGCGCCACGTTGCGGCTGTCTTCGCCCGCCTGGTTCGTGCAGCCCAGGATCACATCGTCGATGCCGGCAGGATCTATTCGGGTGCGGGCGATCAGCCCCGCGATCGCGATCGCGGCGAGATCGTCGGGCCGAACGCGGGCGAGAGCCCCGCGGTGCCGCCCAACCGGCGTGCGGACCGCGTCCACGATGACCGCTTCGCGCGCGGTCACTCCGGCACTACTGCGGCTTCCGCGAGCAGCGTGACGATGTTCATCAGCGCCTGCCGTACCTGCGCGGTGAGCTGGTCCGTCTCGAACTCGGCAGTGAGCGGGTTCCAGCCGACCTGTCCGGCGAGAACCACGAGCCTGCCGGAGACCGTCACGCCGCCGCTGTACCCGGACGGGCGCGGCCAGCCGTCCGGGGGGTCGGCCTGTTTGAGGAGCAGGGCCGTGTACAGGCCGGCCGGCCCGCCACCGACGACAACGGCTTTCACCGCAGTATCTGCGTTAGAGAGCAGTAGGCCTCATGCGACACGTAGAGGCTTGATACGCGCCATGTCATCCTTGATGGCCTGTGCCGCGTCCCATAGGTCCACCGCTCGCTGGGCGTTCAGCCAGAACTCCGGGGAGTTGCCGAAAAGGTGCGCGAGACGTAGCGCCATCTCCGGACTGAGGGCGCGCCGTCCGCGCAGCAGTTCATTGATCGACTGGCGCGAAACGCCCGCGGCCTCGGCGAGACCGGCAACAGTAAGTCCGTAGTCCGGGATGAAGTCCTCCTGCAGCATCTCACCCGGGTGGGTCGGCCGGCGCCTCATCCGTCGGGTGTTGGGTATGCTCATATCTCGCCTCGGCATCAATGGTAATCGCAGATCTGGACGTCATATGCGCCGCCATCAACGAACCTGAAGCACACACGCCACTGATCATTGATCGCTATCGAGTACTGACCCTTACGATCGCCCATTTGCGCGTGCAACCGGTCGGCGAATCGTCATTAGCGTCCAAACGACGCGATTCACTCGTCCGCGAGAAACTCGCGCGCTACGTCTTCATGCGAGATGGTGTCGCCCCGATCAGCTGCATCGAGGCCGCGCGCGACCTTTGCCAGGAAGTACAGGCGTTCCATCACGTCCTCGATGGACGCATCTTCCGGCACGTGGTCGACGGCTTCTCGCAGCAGTTGTTTGGCAGGCGCGGCCATGTGAACTCCCGCAGAGGGACAGTGGAGGACAGATGGAGTCTACGCCCCCGGCGATGGCCCAAGCAAGGGCGGGAACTCAATTGGAAGGAAGCACGCATCGAGGAGCAATCCCTGCTTCGGCATATTAGACTCGACCGGGAAGATCGAATGAAGCAAGCAAAAAGAACTCGACTGGAGGCGGCAGGCTGGCGGGCCGGCACCGCGGCGGAATTCCTCGGCATCAGCCATGAAGAGGCCGCGCTCGTAGAAACCAAGGTCGCACTCAGCCAGGCGCTGCGTCGGAAGCGCGCAGCGTTAGGGCTTACCCAACAGCAGCTCGCGCGCCGCCTCAACTCGAGCCGATCGCGAGTGGCGAAGATGGAAGCCGCGGACCGATCCGTATCGGTTGATCTGCTACTGAAGGGGTTGTTCGCGCTCGGCGCCAGCCCCGGAGACATCGGCCGCACCTTGCGTCGCGCTGCCGCCTAATAGGAGCGCACGAGCGCCCGCCATTCCGATTCGAGTTCCGCCGGCACCATCCCGAGAGCGCGCGCAAGGCTGTCGAGCGTTGGCTCATCCTTACCCATGGCTGTGAGGAAGTTTCGTATTGCGGTGTCGCCTCCGCGTCGGTGGACGAGCTCGAATACGGCCGCCGCTGCCGGGAAACGAGCACTGGCTGCCGCGCTTGAGCCGTCGTCGGTGAGGATCGCGCGTAACCCGATGGTTGGCCGCCGATCGAGGTAGCCGGCCAGATCGTGCAACACGCCCGGCAATGCCTTGCCCCGCGCACCACCCAGCCATTGCGCAATTCCCTCTTGTACGAACGCTGACGCGCCTCCCGTGATCGGGTGCAAGAGCACATGCGCCAGTTCGTGTAGATAGGCTTCGCCAAATCGCGGATCCGCGGCGAAAACCACCCGAGCACGTGCGTTGGCTTTCCCTCCCACTCGATCGCTGGTGAGGCCCCAGTCCAGGCCCATGACGCGAAACGCGGCAGGCAGGTCGGGCACGAGATAATACGTGATCGGGCGGACATCGGAGACGCCGAACCGCTGCGCCGTATCTTCGACCCATTGCGCGGTTTCCAGTGCCCGTGTCGCGTCAAAGCGGAGCACGGGGTGGACGACATACTCGATCAACCCCACTCGCTCACGGCGCCAGCCCTCGGTTTCCGCTGAGCTCGGATGCGCCAACACCCACCGTCCTTCCTCCTGCACGACATGGATGCGTTCCATGGCCAGAAGTCCCGGACGCGCCGCTGTGCCCCCGCCAACGTAGACCGTGCGCAATACCCATTTCGAGGAATCCCCAGCTACGAGAGGGAGTGCTTCAACGAGTATCGCATTGCTTTGTGATACGTAGCCCTCGGAGTACAGGACGAGATCCGGGTCGGGTGTACGCTGGCGATCCGCGGTGGACCAGAACGAGAGCCGCTTTGTCGAGTCCCCGCGGACAGTGAGATACGCGTCCCATGCTCGCACCACTGCTGGAAGCGCGGCACGCGCTGGATCTACCGCCCAAAGAGAAATGGCCGCAGCGGATGTATCCACCGCGAAGCCAAGGGAGAGCCGAGAAGAGGGGCTGTCGGCGCGATCGTCCGGTGCCCTTTCGCACGCCGCGAACATGGTCACACCGAGAACAGCAACTAGACAACGCGGTACGGGAAGCGGTCGCATCGCAGCTAGCGGCCGGGCATGATCGTTGGAACCGACTGCCTGCGGTTTCGCCGATACACGCGGAAGCCGCCGTCCAGCGTGAGCACCTGACTCCGCTGGTCGAGCTCGGTTATGCGGACGAGGCACGCGAACATTGCCATAACAGAGGCAAGCGTCTTTATCGGATTCTCCGCGTGTCTGAGATGTTGGTCGAAGGCTGGCTCGGCATAACGACCGCAATTCAGCTGCGGCGCATCACATATGATGCGGCTGGCGGGCGAAGACCGCCAGCCGCTACCGACAGAAAGCGCCGTCTGCTGCAATTGCTGGTTATGGCGCAGCACGCTTCAGCCAGGTCTCTGGGTGGCGATGCCCGTGAATCACGCCGACAACGCTGATCGTCGCGGGGTAGACCTTGTAATACACGGCGTACGGAAATTGCCGCAGCAACACGCGGCGGAGTCGGCCGCGAACAACGGCGTGGCGTTCAGGGTTGGCGTGGAGCGTCGTGATCGCGTGGTCAACTTCGTCCAGGAATCGCCGCGCGGCCGTCGGAGACCGTGCAAGGTACCATTCGAACGCCGCCTCGATTTCGCGCCGCGCGACGCGACGGACGCGCAACGTCCGCACTTACCAGAGCTTCTTGCTCAGTGCGGCCTTCACCTCAGGCCACTCATCCCCTTCGTCGGGGGTCGCGTCGGCATCGGCCTCGCGGCGATCAAGCTCGGCGGCAAGCGCGTCGGTCACGGGCGCGGCGGCAGCAGGGTCCAGGCTATCCCAGAGCCGCCCGATGAGCTCGAGTCGCTCTTCGGCAGTCAGTTCATCGACGGCGATGGCGCGCGAAATCATGACTGGATACTGGAGGAGGTTCTCGGAATATGCAACCGCTGGCCCTGTCGCCATAACGCACTTGAGTGGAAATCGGATCAGCGGACCGTGCTGACCCGCCTTTCAGTATCCTGGCGACCAAGCGCGCGAAATGCCGCTCGCACGCGCTCGAGCATATCCCGCCGCTGCGGCGTCTCCGCCTCACGCGACTGCTGCTCTGCAAAGACTTCTTTTGACCCCTCTTCTGACAGGGTCGGAGTCCAGTGTTCCGTCATTGCGCCTCCCTGCTGGAACCTTACGATCGCTTCCGGAATCGCAACATCAATACCCGACAGGCGGTGTGAAGTTGCCGCGTGGCAGCCTGCGGTCAACCTCCCTGCCGCGCCGGAGACGGTGGCGCTCTTCGAGAACGACTAGTTTCTTTGGCGACGGGCAGTGCTCGGCATCGCCGGCGTCCGTCTTCCCGGAGCAAATGAGCGAACGTGTCTCGACTGACTGACCTGATTGCCCAGGCAAAAGCCAAGGACCCGCAGGTGGGCGCGGACCTCGAACGGGAGTTCAAGGCGCTGTCGTCGCGCCTGCCGTTCGGGTTGAATTTCGAGCGCCATCGGCCGGAGGCGGTCGAGCTGCCGCTGCGTCCTATCCGGAAGGGCGACAAGGTCAGAGTGTTGCCCGAGCGCGGGTCAACGAAGAAGGGTGACCAGCGTCTGTGGCACGTAGTGAAGATCGCCACCGCCAGCAAACGAAAAATCGCCGACCTGGTGCTACTCGACGCGGCGACGCCGGAAACGCAGTCAGTGCCCGTCGAAGACCTCGTCGTCGTCGCCGAGTTCAAGGACACCATCTATCCCGGTCTGGTGAGCACGGGAAAGGTGGAGCGCGGCGGCGACAAGCCGTATCACACAGTGATCAATGCGGAGAACTATCACGCGCTCAAGGCACTGACGTGGTCGCACCGCGGCACGGTGGACGCGATCTACATCGATCCGCCTTACAACAGTGGAGCTAGGGATTGGAAATACAACAATGATTACGTCGAGGAAGACGATCTGTATCGCCACAGTAAGTGGTTGGCCTTCATGGAACGGCGACTGCTTCTCGCTCGCGAATTACTGAGTCCGTCAAACTCAGTACTCATCGTTACAATCGACGAAAAGGAGTACTTGAGACTTGGCCTATTGCTCGAACAGGTGTTCCTGGGAAGCGTGATCGAGATGGTAACGACCGTTGTAAACCCACGCGGGCGACATCGACCGGGACGATTCGCTCGGTCGGATGAGTACCTGTTCATAGTTATGCTCGGGACTGCGACCGTGGGCAAGGAGGTCGACCCCGATTTTGGCGGCGGCACTCGCGTTCCTTGGAGAACATTGCGACGCAGCGATGCCGCGTCAGCGCGGGGCAAGCCCAAGGGGGGGACTGCGCAGTTCTATCCGATTTATGTCAGCCGAGAGGGCCACATCGTACACGTCGGCGATGCGTTGCCTCACCATGTTCCCCGATCAGACGCTCCGACTCGAAAAGGCTGCACCGCGGTTTTCCCTATTCGCGAGAATGGAGTCGAGATGAACTGGGGGCTGACTGCGCCCGCATTGCGCGTCATCCATGCGAAAGGCTTCGTGCGCGTTGGTCGTCACACGCCCACCAAGCCACAAGAGTGGGAGATCTCGTACATGACCTCCGGGAAGATTGAGGACATTGAGTCGGGTCGAGCGGCAGTCGTCGGCCGAGCACCCGACAATAGCGTGATCGCAGAATATGTGGCGGACAAGCTCAAGACCCCAACCTCCACCTGGGTCAGACCGTCACACAACGCGGAGACGGGCGGCACTCTGGTGCTTGCTGACCTCCTCCCGAAGCGATCATTCCCATTCCCCAAGTCTCTTTATGCAGTCGAAGACACGCTTCGCTTCTTTGTCGGCGAAAGGCAAAACGCAGTAGCACTCGACTTCTTTGCCGGGTCCGGCACCACCGCTCATGCGATCCTGCGATTGAACCAGCAGGATGGTGGTCGGCGTCAGTGCATCTCCGTAACGAACAACGAAGTTGCCGCCGTTGAGCACGACGGCTTGCGAAACAAGGGGCTTCGCCCGGGCGATCCAGATTGGGAGCGGATGGGCATCTGCGACCATATCACGAAGCCGCGGATCGCCGCTGCCATTAGTGGAACGACCCCAGAAGGCGAACTCCTCGATGGCGCCTACAAATTCATGGATGAATTCCCGATGTCCGATGGCTTCGAGGAGAACGCTGAGTTCTTCACACTCACCTACGAGACGCCGGTTGCGGTCAGCCACCACGTGGCCTTCGCCCGCATCGCACCACTGCTCTGGATGCGCGCGGGCAGCCGAGGGCGGCGCATCGAGAAGATTCCTACCGCCGGCTGGAAAGTGGTGGACACGTACGGGCTGCTTACGGAGCTCGACGAGGCGACGCCGTTTCTTAAGGCGGTCCGCAAGAGCAAGGATCTGCGCATCGCCTACATCGTCACTGACGACGAGCGCCGCTTCCAGGCGCTCGCGCGACGACTGCCAGAGGGTGTGGAATCGGTTCGCCTGTACGAGTCCTACCTGACGAATTTCGCCTTCGCTAACGGGAGCGAAGGATGAAGGTCACCCTCAAGGACTATCAGGACGATGCGGTCCGCGAGATCCTCGCCAGCGTTCGTAAGGCGCGGAAGCGCTGGCGCGAGGAAAGCGAACGACATGCCTTCTCGCTCACCGCGCCCACCGGCGCGGGCAAGACGGTCATGGCGGCGGCGGTATTCGAGGCGCTGTTCCACGGCGACGATGACTATGACTTCGACGCCGACCCCGGTGCTGTCGTGATCTGGTTCAGCGACGACCCATCCCTGAACGAACAGACGCGCTTTCGCCTGATGGCGTCCGCCGACCGGCTCCGCAGCACGGATATGGTGGTGGTTGACAACAGCTTTCATCGCCAACGATTCGAGCCCGGGAAGATCTACTTCCTCAACACGCAGAAGCTCGGCAAGAACAGTCGGCTCGTTCGCGGCTTCGATCAGAGTGAGGAGGACCAGCATGGCTTCCCCCAGATGCGCGCCGATATGCGCGCGCACACGATCTGGGACACCATCCGCAACACCATCGAGGACCCGTCGCTCACGCTCTACCTCGTGCTGGACGAGGCGCACCGCGGTATGGGCAAGCCCAGTCGGGCCGCGGAAATCGAGAAATCCACCCTCGTGAAGCGGCTCATCAACGGCGAGAAGGGCGTGCCGGGGGTCCCCGTCGTGCTCGGCATTTCCGCTACGGTCGAGCGGTTCAACCGCGCGATGGAAGGCGCAATGGGGCGCACGACGCTTCCGGGAGTGCAGGTGGACGCCGCCCGGGTCCAGGACTCGGGGCTGCTGAAGGACACCATCGTTGTGGACATCCCCGACGAGGAAGGCCAGTTCGATACCGTTCTGGTGCGGCTCGCCACGGACAAGCTCCGGGAATCCGCCACCGAGTGGGCGAAGTACGGCAAAGAGCAGGAAAGCGGCGAGAGTGTCGTGCCGCTAATGGTCCTCCAGGTGCCGAATACGCCGAACCCCAATGAGGTCGGGCAGTGGCTCGACACGATCTTTCAGCGGTGGTCCGACCTTCCCGAGGATTGCATTGCGCACGTGTTCGGTGAGCACACCACGCAGACTTTCGGCAGGCACACCGTCCCCTACATCTCCCCCGAGCGCGTGCAGGACGCCACCTGGGTGCGCGTGCTCCTCGCCAAGGACGCCATCAGCACGGGCTGGGACTGCCCGCGCGCCGAGGTGATGGTCTCGTTCCGGCCCGCAAAGGACCCCACACACATCACCCAGTTACTTGGGCGCATGGTACGCACGCCGCTCGCCCGCCGCATTCCCGGCAACGACCGTCTCAACTCCGTGGACTGCCTGCTTCCGTTCTTCGACGAGAAGGCAGTCAAGGACGTCGTGGATGCGTTGATGCAGGGAGGCGGAGACGTACCACCGCTTGGCCGCATCCTTATCAATCCGGTCGAAATGAAGCCCAACCCGGCGGTGACCGCCGTGATCTGGGACGTGTTCACTTCCCTACCGTCACAGACGCGCCCTCAGCACGGCGCGAGGCCGCCGAAGCGCCTGACCGCGCTCGCGCACGAGCTGGCGATGGATGCCTTGTTGCCGAAGGCGGGGCAGAAAGCGCACGCGGCGATGCACAAGGCGCTCGATGCATTCATCGCAAAGAATCCCTACGAGTTCAAGTCCAAACGAGAATCGGTGAAGACTGTCGAGGGCCGAACGATTGTTCTCCACGTCAAGGCGCAGGTAACGGAGTTCCGGTCATTCCAGACGGAGGCGGATGCAGTCGTCATCAACGATGCGTACCGCCGCACCGCGCGCATCATCAGCCCGGATATCGCCCGCACCTACACGGAGCACCGCGCGCGGCAGAAACCCGAGAAAGAGTACGACTTCGATGATGCGTTGATCGAGGCGCGCGAGGACATCGGCGCGCTGGGACTGATGCAGAACCTGGACGTGTACATCGACGCCGAGGCCACGAAGCTCGCGGAGGAATGGCTGAGGAAGTACCGGGAGCAAATCAAGGAGCTGCCCGACGACCGGCAGGAGGCTTACCGCGAGATCAGAGCGCTCAGCCGCGAGCCGCAGGACGTTGATCTCGCGCGACCCGTGTCGCGATGGGAGTTGACCGCCGCGCGCGAGAAGGATGGTAGCGAAACGAAGCTGCAGGCATACGAGAACCATGTGCTCTGCGACGGCCAGGGAGCCTATCCGGCCGAGCTGAACGAGTGGGAGCGGGCCGTGCTCCGTGCTGAGATGAAGCGCGACGGCTTCCGGTTCTGGTACCGGAATCCCGGTCGGCCCACGCAGGATTCACTGGGCGTGGCCTACATGGATGGTGACGACACGAAGACTCTTCGGCCCGACTTCCTGTTCTTCGCCGAGGACTCGAAGGGCAGGATCGTGGTGGACATCGTGGATCCGCATAGCGTCGCTTGGGCTGATGCATTGGCCAAGCTGCAGGGATTAGCCCGTTACGCCGCGACGCACCCCGATGCATTCAGGCGAGTTGAGGCGGTCGCCGAGGTCAAGGGGAAACTGCGGGTGCTCGACCTGACGCGTGTGGATGTTCGGAAGGCGATCGAGGAAGCGCTCGAAGCGCGCGCTCTCTACGAAGGGGCCTTGGCCAAGAACTACCCGGACGAGACCCCTTCCGGAACGCTGTAGCTCACCGTCAGAACTGCATCTCTACCATCGCGGTAAAGCCCGACGCCGCGCATTGCGGCATGCGTGCCACTCTACACGCCATCAGGGCGGTGGGTTCTCGCCACCTGCGGCTCACGCGGCTGGATGACATGCGAGCGGTGGGTTGGAACTTGAGCGTGCGTAGCGCAGTCAAAAAGGCAGATTCCTCAAGGCAAACCCTAACAGCGAGATCAACCCAATCGCGAAGGACCAAAACATCACGTGCGAGATACCGTTGTAAACGCGCACTGCGCTTGCCGGATACCTATTGGCCTCCTCCACGACTGTCGCGATAGCGGCATCTATTTCGTCGCTGCCTCCACCGGCTGCGTCAATGCGCGCTATCACTGCACGCAGGTCCCCGCGACGGCGCTCAAACCCAAGACGATATGATCGCGCGCGTCCAGACCAACCTTGGCGAGCTGCTGCGAGAATGACTGTTAATGCGAACAGACTCCATGATGTGATCAGAAGCAGTCGCCATTCGGGGTGTGGCACCTTGGTAACCAAAAACTGCACCCACGTGATACTTATTACGAGTGACCCTGAAGCAAGGGTTACTAAAGTCCTCCCAACGTCAGCTTGGCTTTCCCAGATGGGCGTACGTGCTTCGTCGAAGCGCGTAAGCGTCTCGTCAAGGTGCCTGTCCAGCCGCTCTATGAGTCCGTACTGCCGGTCGACCGCCATTGTGGGCTCAGGTTACACATCGGTACACCCGCCTATCCATCCGCGTTCTGCCGGGGCGCATCGCGAAAGATGCCGCAGGCGAGCGAAGTGAGCCAGCTGCTTCCAAAGGCACGTGCCGGCAGCAGCAACGCGGTGTCAGGCACTCGGCGCGATAGCGCTCGCATCGTCCGCCGGTGGTGAATGAGCACCGGTTCCCTCGGGATTGATCACACGACGGTTCACCGTGGCGAGCATCCTCAAGGTAGACATGAACTTGCCCAGCACCTCAACGAACAAGACTTTCAAGAGACTCGCGAATGGACTTCCCATTAAGCCGCGATATCTCGAATGGTAGGGCTCAGATGAATGAGCTAGGCCGCCGTAGACAAAGGTGAAAAGGATCTCGCGGTTCGTCAGCTGTTTCCCTTCGGCCACGCCAAGGTTCGATTCGCGATCCAGATAGTCGTTGAGCCACCCCCTCACTTTCTGGTACTCGTCAATGGTGGATTGGTCAACTCCACTCGTTACGTATGAGTTCGCCACGTTCCTGATCGAGATCGGGTCGTTGTCTTGCATGAACTGCCGGATGGTAAGAACGGAAGCTTCAATTGACTCGTCCGCCGGGCCCGCAAACGACGACTCCCACCCTGTATCCCGGTCCCACTTAAGGCGAACATTCGTCGGCTGAGACGTCAGATGGCCGAAGAACGATCGCTGTGACAACAACTCGACTTTGGAGTTGAAGAGCTGTAGCCGTTCGTTGAATTCCATCAGAGCAGTCATAGTTGTTGAAGTGCCTAACGAACGGCGTTGTGCTGCGGCGCTTCGAATAGAGGCGTCCGCGGGCGGGCGCGCCAGTCAGATCGGTGCGCTCATTCCGGCCGCCCGCGGTCGCTTCCCGGATAGCGCCATCGGCACCAACGCTCGGTTAGACAGCGGCACACGAGGTGTCCGTCAAAAGGCTATCGTCGGCAGGTTAATCCGCAGCGCGACTAGAGTTGGTGCGCGTTGGTCGCTGAGGAGGAGCTGCTTCACGAGACGGACGAATTGGCTGGTCTTGAGGCCAAAGACGTTGCCGACTAGCTCGACGAGACCCTTGTGGCTGAAGATCTGGAGTGCTCGTCCATAATCCGCGGTTGCAATGACTTCTTTTACCTCAGCCTCAGCGGCCATCCACAGTGGTGCAATTGCAGCGTCTCGGACAGTGGCCTGAAGCGCGGCACACAATTGTGCTTCTCCTTGCGCTGCTGCTTCGAACCGCCGCAACACGTTCTCTACGCGACTTGCTACAATCCGCGAAGTGACCCGCGTGAGTGAGCTGCGCCGGGTTTAGTGGACAGTGAGTTAAGCTACTGCCGCCAGCTCGAAA
>JBBEBQ010000017.1 GCA_040882285.1 Gemmatimonadaceae bacterium | reverse complement strand
CTCTTAGCTACAACGGAACAATAGGAACTGACGGAACTGCCGCGCTGTTAGCCAAAAGCCAACAGCCAATAGCCAATAGCTTCTCTCTATCCTTTCACTTTGTTGATGATTTCTTCGGCCTTGCTCTTCGGAACTTCCTCGTAGTGGCTGAACTCCATCGAGTACACCGCGCGTCCCTGCGACTGCGAGCGAAGGCGCGTGGAGTAGCCGAACATCTCGGACAGCGGCACCGTCGCCTCGATCACCTGCGCTTCGCCGCGCTGCATCATCCCGCCGATCTTGCCGCGGCGTGAGGACAGATCGCCGAGGATGTCGCCCATGTAGTCCGACGGGCAGACGACTTCGACGTTCATCATCGGCTCGAGAATGATCGGCGTCGCGCGCTTGCACGCTTCCTTGATCGCCATCGAGCCCGCGATCTTGAACGCCATTTCGCTGGAGTCGACGTCGTGGTACGAGCCGTACACCAGCTCGGCTTTCACGTCCACCATCGGGTAGCCCGCGAGCACGCCGCCTTCGAGCGCTTCGCGCATCCCTTCCGACGCCGGCTTGATGAACTCCTTCGGGATCGTGCCGCCGACGATCTTGTCCTCGAATACGAAGCCTTCGCCCTGCTTGGCCGGCTCGATGTTGATGACGACGTGGCCGTACTGGCCCTTGCCGCCCGACTGGCGGATGAACTTCCCTTCCACCTTCTCGACGCGCTTCTTGATCGTCTCGCGGTAAGCGACCTGCGGACGGCCGATGTTCGCGTCCACCTTGAACTCGCGCTGCATGCGGTCGACGATGATCTCGAGGTGCAGCTCGCCCATGCCGGAGATGATCGTCTGTCCGGTCTCCGCATCGGAGTGCACACGGAACGTCGGATCCTCCTCGGCCAGCTTCTGCAGCGCGATGCCGAGCTTGTCCTGGTCGGCCTTCGTCTTCGGCTCGATGGCGACGTCGATGACGGGCGCCGGGAACTTCATCGCTTCCAGGATGATCGGCTTGTCCTCGTCGCAAATCGTGTCGCCCGTGCGCGTGTCCTTGAGACCGATCGCCGCGGCGATGTCGCCGGCGCGCACTTCCTCGATCTCCTCGCGCTTGTTGGCGTGCATCTGCAGCAGGCGGCTGACGCGCTCGCGCTTGTCCTTGCTCGCGTTGTACACGTACGAGCCCGACTTGAGCACGCCGGAGTACACGCGGAAGAACGTCAGCTTTCCGACGAACGGATCCGTCGCGATCTTGAACGCCAGTCCGGCGAACGGCGCGTCGTCGTCGACGGGGCGCGTCTCGGGCTCGGTGTGATTCGGGGCGTGCGCCTCGATGGGCGGCACGTCGAGCGGGGACGGCAGGAAGTCGATGACCGCGTCGAGCAGCGCCTGTACGCCCTTGTTCTTGAACGCCGCTCCGCACATGACCGGCACGATGAATCCGCCGACCGTGGCCGCGCGGATGGCGTGCCTGATCTCGTCGTTGGTGAGAGCAACGCCGCCGAAGTACTTCTCAATGAGATCCACGTCGTGCGAGACCGCGGCCTCGATGACTTCGTTGCGCGCCTTCTCGACGGCTTCGTGGTAGATCTCCGGAACGTCCACGACCTCGAACTTCTTGCCGAGCGATTCGTCGTCGAAGATGTACTGCTTGCGCTCGATGACGTCGATGTGGCCCGTGAACAGCTCGCCGGAGCCGACGGGCAGCTGGATCGGGTACGCGTCCTTGGTGAGGCGGTCGCGGATCATCTTGAGGCAGCGATCGAAGTCCGCGCCCACGCGGTCCATCTTGTTGGCGAAGATGATGCGGGGCACGCCGTACCGGTCGGCCTGGCGCCACACCGTCTCCGTCTGCGGCTCTACGCCGGCGACGGAGTCCAGCAGCGCGACCGCGCCGTCGAGCACGCGCAGCGACCGCTCCACTTCCACGGTAAAGTCCACGTGGCCGGGCGTGTCGATGATATTGATCCGGTGCTCCATCCCGTTCCGCTCCCAGAACGCGGTCGTGGCGGCGGAGGTGATGGTGATTCCGCGCTCCTGCTCCTGCTCCATCCAGTCCATGGTCGCGGTGCCTTCGTGCACCTCGCCGAGCTTGTGGCTGCGACCCGTGTAATAGAGGATGCGCTCGGTCGTAGTCGTCTTACCGGCATCGATGTGGGCCATGATGCCGATGTTGCGATAGTGCTCCAGCGCCGTATGGCGGCCGGTTGCTTTCGATGTGGCTACGCGAGGAGCCGCGGCTGTCGACATGTTCGTTTGATTCAGGCTGCGGAGCGGTTTCAGAGAACGAAAACGCGGGTGGACCTGGGCACCCATCGTGGGCCGGTATCCATCCGCTGCCGCCGGGTGCACCCGCCGCTCCTGCACGGGTGGGGACTCGAGGCGCGCCGAAAACATCCTCGGCGGTTTGGTTGTCTCTTACTGTGCCACGGCTCGCCACGCAAAGCGTGGTTTGCCATAGCCTTAGTAATGTAAGCCGCTACGGGCCGGCGTCAACTCCTCCCGGCGAGGTTGCCCACCGGAAGGGCGGACAATTAGGTCGGCTAGAGCTGCCGGACGAACCAGTCGCGGGCCAGCCGCGCGACCTGCTCGAGCGTCCCCGGCTCTTCGAACAGATGCGTAGCTCCCGGGACGATCTCGAGCTGCACCGGCGCCGTCATCCGCGCCATCGCCTGCCTGTTCAGCTCGATCACCTGCTCGTCGCGCTCGCCCACGATCAGCAGCGTCGGCGCCCGCACTCGCGGCAGCGCTTCACCCGCCAGGTCCGGCCGGCCGCCGCGCGACACCACGGCGCGCACCTTCTCCGGCTGGTCGGCCGCGGTCACCAGCGCGGCACCCCCGCCCGTGCTCGCCCCGAACAGACCGATCGGAAGGCCGCTGGTCGATTCCTCTGCGTCCAGCCAGTCGATCGCGCCCGCGAGCCGCCGCGCCAGCAATCCGATGTCGAACCGGTGCTCGCGCGTGTAGACGTCGATACCCTCTTCCCGCGCCGTCAACAGATCCAGCAGCAGCGTACCCATCCCACCCTCGCGTAGCGCCTCCGCTACGAAGCGGTTCCTGGGACTGTGCCGGCTGCTCCCGCTGCCGTGCGCGAACACGACGACACCGCGCGCCGCGGGCGGAAGCGCGAGCGTCCCCTCGAGCGAGGCGTCGCCGGCGTCGACCATCACCGTGCGCTCCGCCGAAGCCGAATCGGATGCCACAGCCATTTCGCCCTCCCTGTCTGCCACAAGTCGCCTGCTCAGCGGCGTGGAAAAGGAGCGGGCACGAGCTCCTCCCTCGCCCGCTCGAGCAGGTCGTGCACCTCCTCGTCGCTCGTCTGCGAGAAGTCGCGGTACCAGAGCCCGACCGCGTAAAACGGCTCCGGCGTCAGAGCGCACACGACCTCGTCGGCCGCGGCGCGCAGCATCTCACACGTCTCCTCCGGGGCGATCGGAACCGCCACGACGATCTTCCGCGGGTGCTCTTCCCTGAGCGCCGCGACGGCGACCCTCATGCTCGATCCGGTCGCGAGCCCGTCGTCCACCAGGATCACCGTGCGCCCGGCGATGTCCGGCAGCAGACGGTCGCCGCGGTACCGCTTCTGGCGCCGCTCCAGCTCGATCTCCTCGCGCCGCGTGACCTGCTCGATCTCCGCGTCGCTCACGCCCACCTGCGCGATCAGGGCGCGATCCAGTACGCGCGCTCCGCCCATCGCGATCGCGCCCATCGCGAGCTCCTCGTGGTGCGGCAGCCCGAGCTTGCGGACGACGAACACGTCGAGCGGCGCGGAGAGAGAGCGCGCGACCTCGAACGCAACAGGGACTCCACCGCGCGGCAAGCCGAGCACCAGCACGTCCGTACGGTCGGCGTACTCGCCCAGCCTGCTCGCCAGCTCTCGTCCCGCATCGGCCCGGTCGCGAAACCTTACGGTCATGACGTCCCCGTCTTCCGAATCGCTGCACCTACCATGCCTGGCGCGCCGAAAAGCCGAACGGATTGTGTTTTCGGTCCTTTCGGCCCGTGGCGCTCCGACGAGCCGCGCGTTAATTCCCAGCATCGTCCAACGCGAACACCGGAGTCTCTTCATGCAGCGCCTCTTCCGCGCCACCGCCCTGCCTGTCGCCTTCCTGACCATTGCCGGCAGCTGCACGCAGATCGCGCAAACCGCCCAGACCGCCGCAACGATTGCGACGACCGTCGTCACCCAGGCGGACGCGCAGGCGTATCTCGACAGCTATGCCGCGGAATTCCAGCGGCTGTACTACGCTTCGGCGCTGGCCGAGTGGGCGTCGAACACGCACATCGTGGAAGGCGACTCGACCAACGCGCGCCGCACCAAGGCGGCGAACGAAGCGTACGCCAGCTTCGTCGGCAGCGTGGCCAACATCGAGCGCATTCGCGGCTACCTGGCGCAGAAGGAGCGGCTCACCCCGATTCAGGTGCGCCAGCTCGAGGCGATGCTGTACGCCGCGGCGAACCAGCCGCAAACCGTGCCGGACGTCGTCCGCAGGCGCATCGCCGCCGAGACGGAGCAGACGGAGAAGCTGTACGGCTACACGTTCATGGTGAACGGGAAAGCGGTCACGCCGAACCAGATCGACTCGACGCTGCGCAACAGCACGAACATCGCCGACCGCCGCGCGTACTGGGAAGCGTCGAAGGCCATAGGCCCGACGCTCAAGCCGGGGATCATGAGCCTGCGCGACCTGCGCAACCAGACGGTGCAGGCGCTCGGCTATCCCGACTTCTTCACCTACCAGGTGTCGGACTACGGGATGACGACGGACGAGATGCTGCAGATGACCGACAACCTGCTGCGGCAGATCCGTCCGCTGTACCGCGAGCTGCACACGTGGGCGCGGCACGAGCTGGCGAGGAAGTACAACGTGCCGGTGCCCGAGTATCTCCCGGCGCACTGGCTGCCGAACAGGTGGGGACAGTCGTGGGAGGATCTCGCGCGCTCGGAAGGCGGGCCGAACCTCGACGACGCCTTCAAGGGAAAGACCGCGGAGTGGGTAGTGCGCTCGAGCGAGGACTTCTACAAATCGCTCGGCTTCCCCGCCCTGCCCTTGAGCTTCTACGAGAAATCGTCGCTGTATCCGCTGCCGGCCAACGCGCCGTACAAGAAGAACACGCACGCATCGGCGTGGCATCTGGATCTCGAGAACGACGTGCGGTCGCTGATGAGCGTGGAGCCGAACGCGGACTGGTACGAGACCTCGCACCACGAGCTGGGCCACATCTATTACTACGTCGCGTACACGCGCCCCGAAGTACCGCTGGTGCTGCGCGGTGGCGCCAACCGCGCGTACCACGAAGCGATCGGCTCGATGATCGGGCTGGCGTCCATGCAGCGCCCTTTCCTCGTCGGACGCGGCTTGCTGTCGGCGGGTGCGCAGGCGGACGAGCGCACGCAGCTCCTGCGCGAGGCGCTCAACTACATCGTCTTCATGCCCTGGTCAGCGGGCGTGATGACCCGCTTCGAGCACGAGCTGTACGCCAACGATCTGCCGGCCGACCAGTGGAACGCGCGCTGGTGGGAGCTCGCGCGCCGCTATCAGGGGATCGTCCCGCCCGCGCCGCGCGGCGAGCAGTTCGCCGACGCGCTGACCAAGACGCACATCAACGACGACCCGGGCCAGTACTACGATTACGCGCTGTCGTTCGCGCTCCTGTTCCAGATGCACAACCACATCGCGCGGAACATCCTCGGACAGGACCCGCGCAACTCGAACTACTACGGCAACACCGGAGTCGGCGATTTTCTGCGCACGCTCATGGCGCCCGGCGCGAGCCGGCCGTGGCGCGACGTGCTGCGCGAGACCACGGGCCAGGAGCTCAACGCCAACGCGATGATGGAGTACTTCGCGCCGCTGCACGCGTGGCTGCAGGAGCAGAATCGGGGGCGAGCGCACACGCTGCCCGAGCTGTAGCGCAACCTCCTGGTGAGCCGCTGATGGAATCCAGGCCGTGAGCAGTGAGCTGTTAGCGATCAGCAATCAGCAACTGCTATTCGGACGTTCCTGGAATTTCGCGGCAAACTCATCGACACGTCCAATATGTCAGTTCCCTGAGAGCCGACAGCTAACAGCTCACTGCTCACGGCCTGGATTCCCCATAGCCATTCCCGGAGCCAAAGCGCCGTCCCACCAGCCAGCCCCGTAGCCGGAACACTTGTTGCTTCTGTATCGCGTACCAATCCTAACGCGAAATAGAGGCGGGAATGAATTGCATACAAGGTTTATTGCTCGCGGTGGCGCTTACTCCAGCTAGTGCGTACGGGACCGGAACTGGTTCCAGTGCTTCGAGCCTCGCGGCACGGCCGGAGCTGGCCCCGCGCGCGTATGTGACGGCAGCCCCGGCGAACTCCGGCCCGCTCTCGCTGGCCGCGAGCATTTCCGCGCGGATCCTCTCCGTGCGGCTCGGGGACTCCGTAGCAGCGACGTACGCGATCTCAGTGGGATCCGACGGCCACGCCACCCCCACCGGGACCTTCCGGATCACTAAGCTCATATGGAATCCGCGCTGGGTTCCACCCAAGGAGCCGTGGGCCCGGGGAAAGACGGCGAAGGCGCCCGGCGACCCCGACAATCCGATGCAGACCGTGAAGATCTTCTTCCGGGAGCCCGACTATTACATCCACGGAACGCCGACGGTGGAGTCGCTCGGCGAAGCCGCGTCCAAGGGCTGCCTCCGGATGGACCCGCAGGAAGTCGCGGAGGTGGCAAAATGGGTCATGGAGCACGGCGGCGAGCCGCGCCCGCCGAGCTGGTTCGAGCGAATCAGGCGGCTCGCGAGGCGGGAGCATATCGTGCATCTGAAGAATCCGATCACGCTCGCCATCTCCCCGTAACGTACGGGCATCCGGAGCCAACACGATGAGCAAGAACAAGAAAAACGGAGGAAACCAGGCCCCTGCGCAACGCCATGCGGAGGGACAGCACGGCCAGAAAACGATCGATTTCCTGCGCAAGCAGCACGTGGAGCAGGGCGGCGCGGCTGCAAAGCGCTCGGGGCCGCAGTACGATCCGGCGGACATTCGCAAGCACGACACGACCGGCAAGGACCGGCTGTTCGAAGATCGGCAGCAGCACGACGACGCCGAGAAGGTGAGCGAGAAGACGCGCCTCGCCCGCGACGCCGACAGGCACAACCACGACTTGGGCACACCGCGCAAGCGCGCGGAGCGCCAGGCGAGCGCCAAGCGCAAAGGGAACTAGCCTCCCCGAGGCGCTACCTCAGGATCATGTAGGGATCGAGCGGCGTTCCTGTCCACCACGTCGTCATGTCGTCGTTCCGCAGGATGGCGAAGTGGAGGTGCGGCGTGTTCTGCGGAGCGTTGCCGCTGGTGCCCACGGTGCCGATTTGCTGCCCCTTCGCGACGGCCTGGCCTTCGCGCAGCGCGGGCGCGTATGCATCGAGGTGCGCGTAGTAGTAGATGAACTTCCTGGTCGGATCGGCTAGGTAGATCGTGAGCCCTCCCGCGCGGCTCGTGAACAGCTTCAGTACCGTTCCGGCGTCGGCTGCGAGGACCGGCGTTCCACGCGGAGCCGGAATGTCGAGCGCCTCGTGCGTGCGTCCCCCGCGCACCTCGGCGAAGCTGCCGACGAGATTCACCGGCCGCACACCGGCGACCGGCATCAGCAGCTGCCGCGACCGCAGGGCGGCGATATCTCCGCTGCTGACGACGGCCGCGCCGCGCGCCGGCACGGGCCTCGGCGCGGGAGCGGCCGCGGGCTCGGCGGCGACCAACGGGGTCTCCGCCGGAAGCAGGGGCCGTTGAGCCGAGGGCGACATGTCCACGATCGGCACTTGCGCCCCGACCGCTGGTTTCGGCGCGGGCGCGACGTCGTCCTCCGCGCAGCCGGGCATGGCAACCCAGACGCCAGCCAACAACGCAATTCGCCACACAAAAAGAACTAAATGTTCCCTGCTCGCCGGGGCTCTTATGGCACCCATCTTGATAGTCCCTGGTAGACACATTCAGCCAGGAAAGTCGACCATGTCCAATAGAATCGGAAGAACACAGCTACTCAGTGGCTTGATAGTAGTATCACTCGCGGCTAGCGCGTGCAGCTCGATGAGCCAGCGCGACCGCGGAGCGGTCATCGGGGCCGGAACCGGCGCCGTCATTGGCGGAGTCATCGGCAACCAGACCGGTTCCACCGCGCGCGGCGCCATCATCGGCGCGGTGCTCGGCGGAGCTGCCGGAGCGGTGATCGGTCATCAGATGGATCAGCAGGCCAAGGAGCTCGGCGACAGAATCGGAGGCGCGACCGTCACGCGCATCGGTGAGGGGATCGCGGTGTCGTTCTCATCGGGCATCCTGTACCCGTTCGATTCCGACCAGATCCTCCCCGCCGGCCGCGCGAATCTCGACGAGCTGGCGCTCAGCCTGCAGCGGTACCCCAACTCGTCCCTGACGATCGTCGGTCACACCGACAGCGTGGGAACGGACTCGTACAACATGGCGCTGTCGCATCGACGCGCGCACGCGGCTTCGGCGTACCTGCAGTCGAAGGGTATCGCGGCCAGCCGCATCACCGCACTGGGACGCGGCGAGACCGAGCCGATCGCTGCGAATTCGACGGATGCGGGACGCCAGCAGAACCGGCGCGTGGAAGTAGCCATCTACGCGAGCGAGGAATATCGGCAGCGGATTCTGCGAGAGAATCCATAAAGGCTGACCCCCTCAATAGCGAAAGAAAAGGCCCCGTCCGGTTTTCCGGACGGGGCCTTTTCACATCGGGTCGGTCGCTTACCAGCGGTAGTGCGCGAACGCCTTGTTGGCTTCGGCCATGCGGTGCGTGTCTTCCTTCTTCTTCACCGCGTTGCCTTCTCCCTTCGACGCCGCGACCACTTCGGTGGCGAGCTTCTCCGCCATCGACTTCTCGTTGCGGTCGCGCGAGAAGGAGATCAGCCAGCGCATCGCGAGCGCGGTGCGGCGGTCGGGTCGGACTTCCACCGGCACCTGGTACGTCGCGCCGCCGACGCGGCGGCTCTTCACCTCTACGACCGGCTTGATGTTGGTCAGCGCCTGCTTGAACACCGTCACGCCCGTCTGGCTGGTGCGCGTCTCCACGAGGTCCATCGCCTTGTAGAAGATGCGCTCGGCCGTGGACTTCTTGCCGTCGTACATCAGCGCGTTGATGAACTTCGAGACGGTCTGACTGTCGTAGCGTGAATCGGGCAGGATGGTGCGCTTCACCGAGCTCTTGCGGCGACTCATCTACTTCTTTCCTCCGGCTGCGCCCTTTGGCTTTTTCGTTCCGTATTTCGAGCGACTCTTGTTCCGGCCGGTGACGCCCGAGGCGTCGAGCGAGCCACGTACGATGTGATACCGCACGCCCGGCAGATCCTTCACGCGGCCGCCGCGGATGAGCACGATCGAGTGCTCCTGCAGGTTGTGGCCTTCACCCGGGATGTACGCGGTGACTTCGAATCCATTCGTGAGCCGCACGCGCGCCACTTTGCGCAGCGCCGAGTTCGGCTTCTTCGGGGTCGTGGTGTACACGCGCGTGCACACGCCGCGCTTCTGCGGATTCGCCTTGAGCGCCGGCGCTTTCTCTTTTTTCTCTACGTCGCGGCGGCTCTGCCGGACGAGCTGATTGATAGTGGGCATTAAATGCGGCTATTGGCTATTGGCTGTTGGCTTTTTGCTGAACCGATCAGCCTTTGCCACGGTACAGAAACTCCAGGACACAAAAGGCGCCCCGCCGTTGCCGGCTGGGGCGACAGAGACTGATAAAGTTAGACGGGGCGGGAACTTATGTCAACGTACCCCAGCCCCGAGAACGTTGCAGGGGAAACCAAGATGTGAGATGCCGGATACGAGAGAGCCAGAAGCGAGACATCTCACCTCTGGCCCTCTGTTTTCTGGCTATCTCACGTCTTGGATCCCCCATCGCCCAACCAGGAGCTCGGGACCCCCGGCTAGCTATCGCCGACTGGGAACTCCGTTGCCGGGATGAACTCGGGCTTGAATACCGGGGCGGGGATGAACACGGGCTTGGATGCCAGCGCGCTGCCGCCCCGGGCCGCCGCGACATCGGACCGGCCCGTCTCGGCATCCGGCGACAGATCGTCGCCCTCGTCCGCTACGGTGTCGATCTGCTCCGCCGCCGCGGTCAGCTGGCTCAAGTACGCCGTTGCGGGGTCGGAAACCAATAAATCTCGAAACCTCGGAGAAACGAACATCGGCCTCTCTGGCTGAATGCAACAGTTGTCTAATGCAACCGCCATGCTCCCGCGCCGCTCCACGGGCCAGCTACGCAAGTCCATGCCTTCAAAGGCGATAGCCGATCAGGACCCTTACCGGGAAGATGAGCGTCGCGAAGAAGTGTGGACTTTTGCGTCGGATTCTCGCGGTTTCCGAGTGGCCCGCCGCCTTTATTCGACGGTCTTTCGGAACCGCAGCACGCTGAGCGAGAACAGCACCGTCGCCATGCTCACCAGGGCCAGCGTTTCCGGCCAGATGGCGGATAGCGACGCCGACTTTAGAAGAATCCCCCGGAGCACCGTCAAAAAGTACGTCAGCGGGAGCACGAGACCGATCCACTGCGCGACCTCCGGCATCGCCTCCCGCGGAAACATGAAGCCGGACAGCAGGATGTTCGGCAGCATCACGAAGTAGCCGAGCTGAGTGGCCTGGACCTGCGACTTCACGGCCGTGGAGATGAGCAGCCCGATGCCGAGGTTCGCGGTAATGAACGCGCCCGCGACCAGGTACAGCAGCAGCAGACTCCCGCGCATCGGGACGTCGAACACCAGCCTTCCGAGCAACAGGATGACCGTCATCTGCACGTACCCGACCGCGACGAACGGCAGCACCTTCCCCAGCAGCAGGCTGGTTTTGCTCAGCGGAGTCACGACGAGTTGCTCGAGCGTTCCGCGCTCCCGCTCGCGCACCACGGCGAGGCTCATGACCACCAGCGACGTGATGGACAGCAGCACCCCGATCACGCCGGGCACGATGTACGCCTCGGAGCGCAGTCCCGGGTTGTACCACGGCCGGACGCGAACCTCTAGCGGCGGCTGCCCGCCGGTGCGCTCCGCGAGAATCGCCGCGCTGCGGGCAGCGCCCGCGAGCGACGCGCCGGAGATCGCCGCGGAGGCGGCCATCGGGTCCGCCGCGTCCACCACGATCTGCGCGGTTGCGCCGCGGCCGCGCTTGAGATTCGCGGCGAAATCCGGTGGGATGATCACCGCCGCGCTCGCTTCCCCACGCTCGATCACGCGGCGCAGCTCCGCACGGCTCGCCACCGAGCCGGTGACGCGGAAGTTGCCGGTGTTGCGCATGACGTCGATGAGCGCGCGGCTCTCGCTGCTCTGTGACTCGTCGAGCACGACCGTCGGCAGGTTCCGCACTTCGGTCCGGATGGCATAGCCGAACAGGAGGAGCTGCACCGCGGGCAGCACTACCACCATCGCGAGCGTCAACCGGTCGCGCCGCAGCTGGACGAACTCCTTGCGGAGCATGGGCCACAACCCGGCTCGTCGGACGCCCCCCAGCACGCTCACGCCGCCTCGCCTTCGTCGCGCCGCTGCAGCTCGATGAAGACGTCCTCGATGCTTGCCTCGCCGAACTGCGCCGGGATCTCGGCCGCGGTACCCTGCGCGATCAGGTGTCCGCGCGAGAGGAACGCGAGCCGTTGGCAGCGCGCGGCCTCGTCCATGTAGTGCGTGGTGACGAGCACGGTCGTCCCGTCGCGCGCCAGATCGTAGATGATCTCCCAGAACCGGCGCCGCGCCGCGGGATCCACACCCGCCGTCGGCTCGTCGAGGAAGAGCATCTTCGGATGATGCGCGGTCGCGCAGGCCAGCCCTAGCTTCTGCTTCCAGCCGCCGCTCAGCGTGCCGGCGAGCTGCTCCGCGCGCGGAGTCAGCTCCAGCTGCTCGAACAGCTCGACGATGCGCGCGTCCAGCGCCGCGCCGCGCAGCCCGTACACCGCGGCGTAGAACCTGACGTTCTCCCGCACCGTGAGATCGTCGTACAGGCCGAATCGCTGCGACATGTAGCCGATGGACCGGCGGATCTCTGACTGCTGCGTGCGCAGATCGTAGCCGACGACCGTGGCGTCGCCCGCGCTCGGCGTGAGCAGCCCGCACAGCATGCGGATGGTCGTGGTCTTCCCCGATCCGTTCGGGCCGAGTACGCCGAACACCTCGCCGCGGCGGATCTCTAGGTCGAGTCCCTCCACCGCGACCACGGGGCCGAACGTCTTGCGCAGCCCGCGTGTCTGCACCGCGATTTCGGTCGCGACAGTGTCCACGCTTGTGTTCACGGCGTCAGGGCGCGGCCGCGCGTGAGGCACGCGGCTCTATCCGAACGGTGACTGGAAGCCCGGCCTTGAGAGCGCCGGTCGCATCCACCAGCGTCACCTTGACGCCGAACAGCAGATCGCCGCGCTCCCGCTCGGTGAGCGCGACGCGCGGGGTGAATTCCGCGCGCGACGCTATCGCCGTGACGCGGCCGGTATAGTGCCGCGAAGGAAAGTCGTCGAGTGTCGCTCTCGCCTCGTCGCCCACGCGGATCCGCGCGACGTCCGCGGGGCTCAGGTAGATCCTGACCCACAGCGAATCCGTCTTGCCGAGCGTGACGACCGGCTCGCCGGCAGCCACCGTTTCACCGGGGTCCGCGAGCCGTCGGATGATCGTGCCGTTGGCGGGGGCCGTGAGGGCCAGCTCCGCGGCGGTGCCGCGGGCGGCGTCGAGTGCCGCGCGCGCGGAGGCGACGTCGGCGCGGGCGGCGCGTATCCGCTCGGGACGCGTGCCCTCGGTCACGAGCTGTCGTCCCTGCCGCGCGGCGCTCGCGCGCTGCGCCGCGACTGTGGCCTGCGTGCGCGCCGCCTCCAGCTCCTGCCGCGAGATCGCGCCTCCCTCGTACAGCGCCTGCGCGCGGGTGTAGTCGCGCGCGAGCCTCGCCGCTTCCGCTTCGGCGGCCGTGACTTCCGCCCCGCTCTGCCGCACTTCGGCCGGCCGCGCGCCCGCCTCCAGGTCACGCAGCACCGCCTCCGCGCGCTGCAGCCCCGCGCGCCGCACGTCGACCTCGGAGCTGGTGGCCGCCTGGGAGAGCAAGGCGAGCGTCTCGCCGGCGCGTACGCTCTGTCCCTCGTCCACGAGCACGCGCGAGACTCGGGCGGGGATGAGCGAGGCAACGTCCATCTCCACGACTTCGATCGTGCCCGTGCCCTCGATGCGGTCGTCGTCGCCGCCGGCGCAGGCGACGCCCGCGAGCAACAGCAGGAACGCGCTCGCGCGCTTGAGCCGGCCGGCGCGAGCGCGGCCGCGCGGCCGCTCCGCGAGCGCGGCCAAGGCGAATTCCACTGCATGCGCTCCGAACTTTTTCATTGTTTTCTCCGAGACGCCTTTGCGCCCCTCGCCGAGCAGCATCCCGACGGCCGGGCGGGCGACGTGGACGTACACCACCTGGGATACCACCGAGATCACGGCGAACCGCGCGTCCAGCTCTTTGCGGAACAAGCCCGCGCGCTGGCCCTGCTCGATGATCCCGCACAGCCGCTTGAACACCTTCGCCATCGAATCCGAGATCGGGTCGGCCGCATTCTCGCCGCGGTGCTCGACCATCTCCCGCACGAAGATCCGCGCGAGGTCGGGGTGCGCGCCGAGGACTTCCATCTGGGCTGCTACGACGCCGTGAACGGCGTCCTCGGGAGTGCGCGCTTCGCGCAGTCGTCCGCCGAGGTTCTCAGCCAACCCGCCGATCAGCCGGGCGAGCACGGCACGGTACAGCGCCTTCTTGTCGCCGAAGTAGTAGTACAGCAGCGCCGGGTTGACCTTCGCGCGGGTGCCGATCTGCTTGATCGTGGTCGCGTCGAACCCGCGGCCGGCGAATAGCGACTCGGCCGCGTCGAGAATGACCTCTTTGGATTCTTTCCGAGGCATGTGTTTAATTAATCGCTTAATTAAGTAGTACGCAAGGTCACACGGCTGGCGCGCGTCCACCGCAGTCTGAGGCTTCCAGCAGCAAGTGAACGGTTTCGCTGGCGTGCGCTCAGGAGGTCAGGCTCCGATTGTGAGCCCTTGCGAGCTTGGCCCCGGAGAGCCTAGAGTATGGGTATGGTTGAGACAGCACCGATGTGGACCGTCGAGCGGTGGCGCGAGCTACCTGCGGACGGCAACCGGTACGAGCTGGTCGACGGGCAGTTGCTGGTGACGCCGTCGCCGGCGCTTCCCCACCAGCTCGCCACGTTCGAGCTCGCCCGGCTGATCGCGGACTACGTGGAACGCTTCCGCATTGGCCTGACCGTGATCGCGCCGGCGGACGTCCAGTACGACGACCGCACTGTGGTGGAGCCCGACATCTTCGTAGCGCCGCTGCTGGAGGGTCGCCGTCCCCGGTCGTATGCCGACTTGGATGGATTACTGCTAGCGGTCGAAGTGATCTCGCCGAGCAGCGCGCGCGCGGACCGAATCACCAAGCGCCGGCTGTACCAGCGCCAGCGAGTACCGGAGTACTGGATCATCGATCTCGACGCGCGGGTCGTCGAGCGCTGGCGGCCGGACGACGACCGGCCGGAGCTGTTGACCGATCGGATCGAATGGCAGCCCGCCGCCGAGCTCTCACCCTTGTCGATGAGCTTGCCCGACTACTTCCGGAAAGTGCTACAAGAGTAGGCTATTCTCGGCGCGTCGCGGCCGGCGCGGCTCTGTTCGGCGCCGAGCCTCGCAGCGCCAGCTCCCCCATCCGCGAGTAGTCTATCGAGCGCGCGAGAATTCGCGCGGCTTCCTGCGGCGCGTGGAATCCCATCGAGTTCTCGGCCTCCACGAAATCGGCGAAGAACTGCGCCTTCCGCTGGTAGTCCCGCGCCGCGGCGAGATTCCGGTCGCCGCTGTCGGCCCGCGCCGCCGCCGCGATCCCGCGCGACAGGTTGAGCACCGCGTCGATCGCCACGTTGCGCAGCTCGTGCGTCCGGTCCTGGATCGTATGCACCCGCTGCCGCAGCTCGTCCTCGGTGACCTTGTGACAGGTCTGGCACGACCGGTTGATGTTCAGCATGGGGCTGCGGACCCAGTGGTCGCTAATCTTCTGCGCGCCCTCGCGCACGTACGGCATGTGGCAGTCCGCGCACGCGACGCCCGCGCGCGCGTGCGTCCCCTGGCTGAACAGCTCGAACTCGGGATGCTGCGCCTTGAGAATCGGCGCGCCGCTGCGCGCGTGCACGAAGTCGCGGTGCCCCACCTGGTCGTAGTACGCCAGCATGCTGTCGACCGTCAGCCCCTTCTGCCACGGGTAGACGAGGCGCTTCTCCGCCCCGCGGAAGTAGTACTCCACGTGGCACTGCCCGCACACGTACGTGCGCATCTCCTGCCTGGTCGCGTCGCGGTTCACGTCGTAGTTCGCGATCCCCTGGCTCGCCTTGAGCGCGCGGATCCCCTCGATGAATCCGGGGCGCGTGACGCGCAGCCGCATCGTCTCCGGCTCGTGGCAATCGATGCACGCGATCGGCTGGGTGACGTGCGTGCGCGCCTGCGCGTACGTCATCGGGTTGAGCGTCTCAAACCCCTTGATCAGGTCCCCGCCGCCCGCGCGCTTGTACGGCACGTACACGGATGCGTGGCAGTGGATGCACGCGCCCGGCTGCGGCGACGCCTGCTGCCGACCCGTCATCTCCTGGTCCACCAGCATGTACGCGTGCCCGCGCTCCTCGCGGAAGTCTACCGAGAACGCGTACCCGTCCCAGAACTCGCGCAGCCGCGGATCTTCCTCGAGGCGTGACTGCGCTACGATTGAGCGCGGATCGGCGTCCGTCGGCGTCCGCGGCAGCGCCTCGCTCCCGCCGTAGCGCGTGCGCTGCTGGTCCACGGTGCGCCGGTACTGGTCGTACTGCAGCGGGAAGTTCCGCCCCCACACTTCCGGGTCCTGCGTCGTGTCGGTGATGACCACGCTCCGGAAGAACGGATCCCGCCCCTCCTGCTTCCGCTCGAAGATGCTCGTGAGCAGCGCGACGATCCCCACGGCTGCGAGCGCCGCGCCGACCGTGAGCACGCCGAGGAGCGTATAAAAGCGCTTCCGGTTGCGGGGCGTCGCGCGATCCCGTTGTGCTGGCGAAGTCATCGAGCTTTCTCCTTCGTCGTGTCTCTAAGTGTTGGGCGATGCAGTTCCATCACGGCTGTCCTGTGTAGTTGCCAGCTGCTAGCTGCTAGCTGCTGGCTGTAGTGCTCACCGCACCCAGTGCCCGACGTACGCATGGCACCGGATGCAGGAAATGGGCTCGCCCGCGCGCGATTCCTCGCTCGCGTGCGGATCGGGATCGATCGCGCTCACGATCTCCCCGTGGCAGTAGCGGCACGCCTGCTCGGTTACGCGATTATTCCGCGGCGTGATCCGGAGCGGGTCCGGATAATTCCCGGTCGTAAAGTAGAACGAGTGCCAGAACCCGTTCAGCGCCTTGGTCGTATACTTGCCCACCAGGTTGTGCGGCGTATGGCAGTCGTTGCACGTCGCCACCGAGCGGTGGCTCCCCTTCAGCCATGCGGAGTAGTGCTCGCTCATGACGTGGCAGTTGGCGCACGCGGCTGGATCGTTGGTGAGGTACGACGCCCCTTTGGCGTAGCCGAACGTGAAGAAGCCCAGCCCCGCGGATATGCCGACGAGCACCGCGGCAATAATAGCCAGCGTCCGGGTACGCGTCATCGCCGCGACCGCACCGCAAGCATCCGGATAGAAATTCTCCTAAGCTCGAGTGTGCAACAGCTAAACTAGACTCATGGGAAGAATCAAGCCGGAGCTTGCATGAAGCGCCTCGCAGCGTTCGTCGGCGCCACCATAGGCGGGTGGCTGGGCTGGTGGCTCGGCGCGAAGGTCGGGATCATGACCGCCTTCATGGTGAGCATGGTCGGCACCGGCCTCGGGATCTACCTCGCCGTCCGCTTTGCGAGGCAGTACGAATCGTAGCCTGAGCTGAACGAAGAGAGGGTCTCATCCCGTGGCGCGTCTTAGCGAAGCGTAGCACCCCGGGAGAGACCCCTCTTTCGTTCAGCCGCGAGACTAACTCTCGTCTACAGCTCTTCCTCAGCGAACACCGGCGACACACTCACCTCGGCTTCCGCCGGCGTCAGCGCGAACAGCGGCTGCGCCGCGGCCGCAGCGATGGCTGCCTGCTCCTCCGCAGTCGGCACGTCCGGGCCGCTCTCGACGTCCACCTCGTGATACCGGTACATGCCCGTACCCGCCGGGATCAGGTGACCGATGATGATGTTCTCCTTGAGTCCAAGGAGATCGTCCTTCGCGCCGCGAATGGCCGCGTCGGTCAGCACGCGCGTGGTCTCCTGGAAGCTCGCCGCCGAGATGAACGACTGGGTCGTGAGACTCGCCTTCGTGATGCCGAGCAGCAGCGGCTCGGAAGAAGCAGCCACTTCCTTCTTCTTCTTCGCCCGCTCGTTCACGTCGCGGAAGACCTGCTTGTCGATGTTCTCGCCCTCGAGGAACTCGGTCTCGCCCGAATCCAGGACGCGGACCTTCTGCAGCATCTGGCGCACGATCACGCCGATGTGCTTGTCGTTGATCTTCACGCCCTGCAGACGATAGACCTCCTGCACCTCGTTCAGCAGATACTCCTGCACCGCGCGCGGTCCCTTGATCCGCAGGATGTCGTGCGGGTTTACCGCACCCTCGCTCAGCCTGTCACCCGCGCGCACGCGATCGCCCTCGTGCACCCGCAAGTGCTTGCCGGCGGGCACTTCATACAGCTGCGGCTCCTGCGTGTCGTCCGGCACCTGCACCTGGCCGTTCGCAGCCTTCTCAAACCGCACGGGCTGCACGAACACCTCGCGCTTGCCGCGCTTGATCTCGCCGAACCGCACGAACCCGTCTATCTCCGAGATCGTCGCCGGGTCCTTCGGGCGCCGCGCCTCGAACAGCTCCGCAACTCGCGGCAGACCGCCGGTGATGTCGCGCGTCTTGTACGCCTCGCGGCTCACCTTCGCCAGCGTGGTGCCGGCGGTGATGCGCGTGCCGTCGCTCACGGTGAGCTGCGCGCCCACCGGGATGACGAAGTCGCGCAGGCGCTTCTCCTTCCCGCCCTTCTCCTGCCAGATCTCGATGTGCGGGTGGAGCTTCTTCTCGCGATCCTCGATCACGACCGTCTGCCGCAGACCGGTCAGCTCGTCCAGCTCCTCGGAGATCGACTCCTCGGGAACCAGGTCCACGAACCGGACCGTTCCGTTCACGTCCGCGATGATCGGGTTGGTGTACGGGTCCCAGGTGAAGATCACCTGCTCCTTCTTCACGTCCTCGCCGTCCTGCACGTGCAGCTCCGCGCCGAGCGGCACCGACAGGCGCCACACACCGACGCCGTGCTTCTCGCCCGTCGAGCGGATGATGATCTCACCCTCGTACGACGTGACGATCTGCTTGCCCTCGGAGTTGGTGACCGCGACCAGCCGGTCCCCGAACTCGAGCGTGCCCGCGACCTTCGACTTGCGTGCCGTCTGCTCGGCGATGCGCGCCGCCGTTCCACCGATGTGGAACGTGCGCAGCGTGAGCTGAGTGCCCGGCTCGCCGATCGATTGCGCCGCGATGATGCCCACGGCCTCGCCGCGGTCCACCATCGCCATCGTCGCGAGATTTCTGCCGTAGCACATCTGGCAGAGACCGCGCTTCGCCTCGCACGTCAGCACGCTGCGGATGCGAACCGTCTCGATCCCCGAATCCTCGATCGCGCGCGCCGTGTCCTCGTCGATCAGCTGTCCCGCTTCCACGATCCGCGTCGGACGGCCGGCCTGATCCCGCTCGTGCGGATCCTCGATGTCCTCGGCGGCGACGTTGCCGACGATTCTCTCGCCCAGCGGCTCGATGATGTCCTCGCCTTCCTTCAGCGCCCCGACCTCGAGGCCCAGGATCGTGCCGCAATCCTCCTCGCTGATCGTGACGTCCTGCGCCACGTCCACCAGCCGGCGGGTCAGGTAGCCGGCGTCGGCCGTCTTGAGCGCCGTGTCCGCCAGTCCCTTGCGCGCGCCGTGCGTCGAGATGAAGTACTCGAGCACCGACAGACCCTCGCGGAAGTTCGACTTGATCGGGCTCTCGATGATCTCGCCGATTCCACCCGTGAGCTTCTTCTGCGGCTTCGCCATCAGTCCGCGCATGCCGGCGAGCTGACGGATCTGGTCGCGCGATCCGCGCGAGCCGGAGTCGAACATCATGAACACGGGGTTGAAGCCCTGCTTGGACGCCTTCATCGCCTTGACCATCGCGTCCGCGATGTCGTTGTTGGCGTGCGTCCACGTGTCGATGACTTTGTTGTAGCGCTCGCCGTTCGTGATGTTACCGGTCTGGTACGCCTTCTCGAACCGCTCGACGCGCTGCTCCGCCTCGGTGATGAGCGTCTCCTTCTCGGGTGGGATGTACAGGTCCTCGATCCCGATCGAGACTCCGCCGCGCGTCGCGTGGTGGAAGCCGAATTCCTTCAGGCGGTCGAGGAACTCGACCGTCGGAGCCAGCCCGCCGTGACGGTACGACTCGAACACGAGCTCGCCCAGCGCCTTCTTCTTCATGTCGCGGTTCTGGAACGGCAGCACGCTCGGGATGATCGCGCTGAACAGCACGCGGCCTACCGTCGTGATGATCCAGTTCGGCTCGTCGTCCTTGACCACGCAGTAACGGATCGCGGTCTGCTGCGCGACGCGGCCCTGCGCCAGCGCCATCTCCACTTCCGCGACGGAGCTGAACGCCTTGAGCTGCGCGGCCTTCTTCGGATCCTTGAGCAGCTCGTCGAACCCGACCGGCGCCTTCGTCGCGAAGTAGCAGCCGAGCACGATGTCCTGCGACGGCTCCGCCACCGGACGGCCGTCCGACGGCTTGAGGATGTTGTTGGACGACAGCAGCAGCACCCGGCACTCGAGCTGCGACTCGAACGACAGCGGCACGTGCACCGCCATCTGGTCGCCGTCGAAGTCGGCGTTGAACGCCGCGCACACGAGCGGGTGAATTCGGATGGCCTTGCCCTCGACCAGCACCGGCTCGAACGCCTGGATTCCCAGGCGGTGGAGCGTCGGCGCGCGGTTGAGCATGACCGGATGGTCGCGGATGATCTCCTCGAGGATCTCGTACACCTCGGGCGACTCGCGCTCCACGATCTTCTTGGCGCGCTTCACCGTCTCCGCGATCCCCTTGTCCACCAGCTTGTGGATGATGAACGGCTTGAACAGCTCCAGCGCCATCGCCTTGGGTAAGCCGCACTGGTGCAGCTTGAGCTCCGGACCGACGACGATGACCGAGCGGCCCGAGTAGTCCACGCGCTTGCCGAGCAGGTTCTGACGGAACCGGCCCTGCTTGCCCT
>JBBEBQ010000016.1 GCA_040882285.1 Gemmatimonadaceae bacterium | reverse complement strand
GCGAATATACATGTCAACCACTACCGAAGCAATTGTTACAGTCCACTAGTAGTAGTCCCGCTCACGTATATTCCCCTAACCGAGGCAACAATCGGCGCGCTCTGGCAAGCTCCCGGTCAACGGCGTACAGCAGCCGCTCGAGGTTGGACATCGAGGCGAGTATCGCGGCCCACATGGCGTAGGCTCGGACCCCAGAGGCCGCGATCATCCTGCGCGGGGCAGGGGACGGGCAGGGCGGAAGCGGGTCACTTGCCCCCTTCGCCGGGGCCGAACTTGTTACCGCATTTGAGGCAGGTGAGGACGATCTTCCCGGCTCCGAGCATACCCGTCATCATGTTCCAGCCGCGCTTCTCGGCGTGAACCTGCGTGGAGGCGCACTTGGGGCACTTAATCTTTTCCTCGTCGCTCATATGCCTGCCCGGTTAAGTGTCTTTCTCTCCAAAATCCCCATAATCCATTATCCTCTAGCGCCGATGCCATACGGCGATGATCGCCAAGGTCGCGGATAGAACCGCCGCCGCAACGCCCGCGCAGATTAGCCCGGTGCCACGCGCCGACCAGATGATGTAGTTGTAGGCGTCGCCCCCGACTGGACCCTCTCGGTTGATCCCGTCGTAGGAGTACATGACCCACAGGCCGTCACCTACTAGGAACACGGCGGCGAGCATGAGCAATACGCTAAGCACGATCAACCCCGCACCTGGCGAGCCGGACGTAGGGCTCGCGATCGGTTGCGTCATTTCGTGGGCTCCGATGTCGAAGGCGGAGAGCATGGCACCGGTAGCACGCCCTCGCTAGGCTGACGACTAGGAGTAGTAGTGCCTGGTCAGGTCCTGCGAGGCGGGGCAATCTCCACGAGAACGAGCGCTGCAAAGCCGACGAGCAACCCTTGCAGCAGGACCATGAGCCCGATCGCGAAGGCGTACTCTCCGCCCGATTCCTCGGCCTGTCAACGGCGGGTGAAATTGCACACTTTCGGCGGGTTAGAATTGCACACTTGGGTTGCGGGCACGCTCTAACGTTGCTCGCTGCACACGATTCGCTGGCCGAATAGTCGGGAGGACATCTGAACCAAGTCACAATCCCAATACGCTCTGCCCAGGGTGCTGGTCTACAGGATACTCTGCGCTTCCTGCGCGCCGAGATTCGCAAACGCCACGCGTGGGGAGCCTTCTCGATGCTTGGTGGGGGCTCCGGGTCGCGCTTTGAGGCTGGCTACGGTCTTGGCATCCGGTATCACAATAGGCAAGCTTGGATCGATCTCCGCCTTCTGGTTCCTGCTGACAAGATGAATGTGCAGATTAGGATCACGGACCGAGAAGGAGTGTTGAACGATTCAGAGCTGCGAGACTGGGGAAATTCGCTTCTCTTCTCAGCCCTCGATGCCGCCCGAGAGAATAAACGCGCAGCCTACTGGATTCGTCGCCACGCGATGTACGATGGGAAACCTCTGGACGGCTGGTACGAACTTCCGGGATGGCGCCTAGCTCCCGCGCCTGAACAGCCAAGCGGCCCTGAGGCGCCAGACAACCCGCGATCGCTGCAGCTCGTGGTTATTGATGCGCAGGTCATGGGGATTGATGAGCGAGATGCCCTTGAACAGGCTCGCGGCACACTCACCCGCCGGGTCGCGCACGCAGCATTCCTTCTAGCAATTCCGCTTCGATGGCTGCCTGATCAGCCGAGCGTTGCCGCTGACGCACATGGCGGCCCGGCCATTACGAATGCTTGGCGCGGTAGGTTCGGGGCAGTTGACCAGGACGCCGATCCGTTTTCGAACCCCGCGCAGAAGGGGACATGGGGGCACGACTTCATTTGGCCTTGGCGGGACCCCATTCAAGGCGGGGCTCTTGACGGACTTCGAGTGCCTCAAGCCGGCCTATCTCTCCTAAGGCGGCTGGGCCGAAATCCGAAGGCGAGTAGCGCGTTCGACTCAGCCTCACGGCTTTATCACCTCTCGATGATTCTGCCTGAGGGATTCCGATCAGCGTCGGTCGCGCTCACGATTGCAGCGGTCGAAGCTCTGACGAAGGGCCTCGAGGGATTCGAGGGACTCGGCGATAAGGCTCGTTTTATCGAATTCTTCAGCCGCTACAATACTACCAGCGAGATCGATCCAGACCGTGTATACGGTCGCTGGCGATCAGGGATGTTCCACGCGGGACAGTTTGCGAGGATTGATGGCGCCCACTATCAAATCGACTTTGTAGATGACTCTGTCGAGTCGGCCGAGCTACAGCGGATCCCAGAGGCTATTAGGCGCGCATTCGCTGGCTGGGTCGATCATCTAGCCAGTTCACCATCATAACTGCAAGGCCTAACACGGAATCGCCCCTAGGACCCCCCGTTCGACCCGATGGCGGACGCGCCGGCGCCCTAGAGGGGGACAGTCAGTTTAGGTTTGGTTCTGTGTTTCATTCCGCGTTTCTCCCGACGCGGGGCGGTATTGATGTCGGGAAATTCCGGCACCGACGCCCGATTTCCCTAGCTAACCCGGCAATCTGCTGTAGTTGGTTTATTGTTGGTCCTGCTTTGCAAGCAGGGGGTCAGGGCTCGATTCCACTCCGCGGCGATCCATTCGCGCGTCATCGTATCTACACGCTCGCCTCGCCGCAGTCGGTGGTCTGGTCCGGCGACGAGTGCGCGTTCCACCCGCCACACAGGGAAGCAGCGGCGTGGTGCCATTGGTGGTGCCAAACCGGGCTGACGCGGGCTGACGCTCGGCCCGCTGTTCTCCCCGCCGATTGAGGCATTACGTTCAGGACGGCAGCGTTTGGCGTCAGTCGGACGCGTGTTGCTGGCCTCATAATCGTGAGGTCGGGAGTTCGAGTCTCCCCGCTGCTACTAGGAAGTTCACCTGGACGCACGACGCATGATGTCCCTCCGGAAACAGCTCCTGGCCCTCGTCATCGTCGCGCTGGCCTGTGCTCGCGCGCCGGTGTCCACGTCTCCCGCCGCGCCGGCCGTCCCGATCGATTCCGCGCTCGCGGTCGCCACATTCGATACGGCGTGGACGACGATCAACCGGACTTACTACGACACCGCTTTCCGCGGCATCGATTGGCCGGGAGTGAGAGCCGAGCTGCGCCCGCGCGCCGCCGGAGCCCGCACTGTCGGTGAGCTGCGCACGATCATCCGGTCGATGCTCGCCCGCATGGGCGAGTCGCATTTCGGATTGATTCCCGCCGAGATCGTGAGGGCGACGGCCGACGCGGATGAAGACGAAGGCGACGGTGGCGCGGGTGCCGGAGACGTTGGGATCGAGATCCGGGTCGTCGACGGCGCGCCCGTGGTATGGCGCGTGGACTCGGCGGGACCGGCGTTCGCCGCCGGGGCGCGGACGGGGTGGGTCATCGATTCGGTAAATGGATTCACGGTCCGGCCGGCAGTCACGGCCGCGCTGGCTCTGCCGGATCCGCGCGACAGGAACGAAGCCTTCCACCTCGCCGGCGCGCGGCTGCGGGAGCGGCTCGACGGCGACCCCGGAACTACCGTCAACGTCGAGCTCGTCGACGGGATGGGCCGGCACGTCCGCCTGCCGCTCACGCGCCGCAGCGAGCCCGGCCAGATCGCCCGCTTCGGAAATCTTCCGCCGCTCAATGTGCGGCTCACGCGCTCCCGCATTCCCGCGGCCGGCGGCTGCGTCGGGTACGTCGCTTTCAACATCTGGCTGACGCCGATCAGCGCGGCCTTCGACAGCACGATGCAGGAGCTGTCCGATTGCCGCGGAATCGTGCTGGACCTGCGCGGCAACCCCGGAGGGATCGCCGGGCTCTCGATGGGGATCGCCGGCTATTTCGTGGACACGATAGTGCCCCTGGGGATGCTCAAGACGAGGGGGAACGAGCTGCGCCTCGTGACCAACCCGCGCACGGTGACGTTCAGCGGACGGCCGGTCCGCATCTACGACCGGCCGCTGGCGATTCTGGTCGACCGGCAATCGGTGAGCACCAGCGAGATATTCGCGGCGGGGATGCAATACCTGCGGCGCGCGAGGGTGTTCGGCGACACTACGTCGGGTCAGGCGCTGCCGGCGCTGATGAAGCGGCTGCCCAACGATGACGTGCTGCTGCACGTATTCTCGGATTATACGCTGCCCGACGGAACCAGACTCGAGGTCAGGGGTGTCATTCCGGACCAGGTCGAGCCGGTGACCCGCGCGGATCTCCTGGCCGGGCGGGATGCGGCCCTGTTGTCCGCTCTTGAGTGGATCCGAAGCAGGTGACTAGTGACTAGTGACTAGTGACTAGTGACTAGTGACTAGTGACTAGTGACTAGTGAACACAGCACGCACCTTATAACCGACGTTTTTCCGCAGTTCCCAACTACTAGCGACTAGTCACTAGTCACCAGGTTCAGGAGATAAAGATGTCCGCCCTCACCGCGCGCCGAGTCGCGCTCGCAGCAGCCGCAATAGCGTTCCTCCCGTCGCTCGCTCTCGCGCAGACCACGCCGCTGCCCGCGGCGAAGGATCTCGTCGCCAAGCATGTGGTCGCCATCGGCGGCCGGGAGGCCGTGCTTCGCCACCCGTTCTTCCGCGCCAAGGGAACGTTCGGTATGCCGGCCGCCGGCATGACCGGCCAGATGGAAGTCGCCGGAGCGCAGCCGAACCTCGTCGCGATGAAGATCACTATCCCCGGCGCGGGGGAGATGCTGCAGGGATTCGACGGAACCCACGGCTGGTCGCTGGACCCCTTCCAGGGTCCGCGTCTCATCGAGGGCGCCGAGCTGGCGCAGATGGTGGACGAGGCCGAGTTCGCGTCGGTGCTGCGTGAGTCCTCGAACATCGCGTCGATGGAGACCACCGAGATCGTGACTTTGGGTGGCCAGCAGTGCTACAAGGTCAAGATCACCCGCAAGAGCGGCCGCGAGACGTTCGACTGCTATGCCGTCGACTCGGGCCTGCTCATCGGCGGATTTGCCAAGCAGGAATCGCCGATGGGTGAAGTCGAGGCGGTCAGCGAGTTCTCGGATTACCAGGATTTCAACGGGATCAAGCAGCCCACCAAGATCACGCTGACGGTCATGAACCAGCAGCAGGTCATGAACTTCACTTCTTACGAGTTCGGGCCGATCGATGCGACGGCGTTCACGGTGCCGGCGGCGATCGCCACGCTGATCTCGCAGAAGACGGGCAACTAGCCGGACTTTCCCCGGGGGCGATCGCCCTCGGGGATGCCGGCGGTTCGACACGGACCTTCGATCGTGAGCCGCCTCACTAGGTGGGTGGGCGGCCGCCGCTTAAGTTTTTCCGCAATGGAGTCGACCGCTGCGCGTTGAGTAAGCCGAGCCCCGCCGGACGGACGTCCGCGCCGATGCGCGCTCTCGCGACCGGCCTCGTGGACTACGCGGGACTGTTCCCCCCCGCGCAGCTCGGGATGGCCGAGGCGATGCGGAACTACGCCGCATACCTGAGCGGCCCGCATGCATGGATGCTCGGGCGCTTCGTCGTGCCCGTGGCGAGGCTGGCCGAGTTCGACGCCATCTCCGGCGAGCTGCTGCCGAGAGGCGAAAGGTCAGAGCCGTGGAGGGTAGCCGCGCTCGCCGGCAATGATCTTGCGGCGGACATCCAGGACGCCCTCAAGTTCAACAGCCGCCACTGGCAGGGATCCGAGATCGGTCACGCCGTCATCGACACGATCGAGCTGCGCGCGTCCGCGCCGCTGGATCCGGCCGCCGTTCGCGCGGCGGTCCCGGATTTCTTCACGCTGTATGTGGAGGTCGGTGTTGAAATCGATCCGGGCGCGATACTCGACTCCGTCCGCGTCGGTGGCGCCCGCGCGAAGATCCGGCTCGGTGGCGTGAGGCCCGAAGCGTTCCCGAGCCCCGACGACGTCGTCGCGTTCATGATCAGCTGCAGGGAGCGCGCGATCGTCTTCAAGGCGACGGCCGGGCTCCATCATCTGATCCGGTCCGATTATCCGCTCACGTACAAGCGCGGCAGCCGGCGGAGCACGATGTATGGATTTCTCAACGTATTCCTCGCCGCGGTCGCGCTGTTCTCTGGCGCCGGTCGCCACCAGGGACTTGGCATTCTTCTGGAGAAAGACTTGGACGCGTTCCAGTTCGACGACACGGGAGTCTCATGGGGCGGGCAGAGATTCGCCACGGCCGACATCGCCCACGCGCGCGAATTCGCGACGTCGTTCGGCTCGTGCTCCTTTCGCGAGCCGGTGGACGAGCTGCTCGCGGCGGGGCTGATCTGATGCCGGCGATCAACGAGACCCACGACCCCGGGCTCCGCTCGTGGGTGGAGTCGGCCAACGATCCCGCGACCGGCTTCCCGATCCAGAATCTTCCCTTCGGCGTCTTCTCCCGCACCGGCGGTGAGCCGCGCGTGGGTGTGGCGATCGGCGACCAGATACTGGACGTGACCGCGTGCCTCGAGGCCAACCTGCTGGAGAGCGACGCCGCGTTCGCGGCCGCCGAAGCGTGCAGGTCCACGACGCTCAACGAACTGATGGCGGCCGACCGCCTATCGGTGTCGGGCCTGCGGCTCGAGCTCAGCCGCCTCCTGCGCGACGAGGAGTCGGGCGGACCCGGCGCGCGCGCGACGGCGGCGGTGCTCGTCCCGGTGCGCGAGGCGCGACTGCACGTTCCCGCCGACATCGGCGACTACACCGACTTCTACGCGTCGATCGACCATGCCACGAACATCGGGAAGATGTTCCGGCCCGACAATCCGCTGCTGCCGAACTACCGGCACGTGCCGATCGGCTATCATGGCCGCGCGTCCTCCATCGTCGCGAGCGGCGCGGCTGTCCGTCGTCCACTCGGCCAGACGAAGCCCGCCGACGCGGAGACGCCGGTGTTCGGTCCGTCGAAGCTGCTGGACTACGAGGCCGAGGTCGGGTTCTTCGTCGCGGCGGGGAACCGGCTGGGCGAGCCGATCCCGATCGCGCGCGCGGAGGACCACATCTTCGGCTTCTGCCTCGTGAACGACTGGTCGGCGCGCGACATCCAGGCATGGGAGTACCAGCCGCTCGGTCCGTTCCTGGCGAAGAATTTCGCGACGACCGTCTCGCCCTGGGTGGTGACGGCCGAAGCGCTCGCGCCGTTCCGCGTCGCGGCGCGCGCCCGCGGTGGAGACGAGCCCGCTCCGCTGCCGTACCTCTTTTCCCCGGGGAACGAAGAGGAGGGAGGTCTGGCACTCACCCTCGATGTATTGCTGCTGACCGAGCGCATGCGCGCCGAGAGCGCGGAGCCGTTCCGTGTGAGCCGGGGCAGTCTCGCCGACATGTACTGGACCCCCGCGCAGATGCTGGCGCACCACGCGAGCAACGGTTGCAACCTGCGGCCGGGTGACCTTCTCGCCAGCGGAACAGTCTCCGGAAGCAGCGAGGATTCCCGCGGCTGTCTCATGGAGCGAACGAGCCGGGGCGCGAATCCCATCGCGCTGCCGAACGGCGAGGAGCGGCGGTTCCTGCAGGACGGAGACGAGGTCGTGCTGCGCGGCTGCTGCAGGCGGACCGGCTTCGTGACGATCGGATTCGGGGAGTGCAGGGGGATCGTGGAGCCGGCGACGGAGAAAGGCTATTAGCTCTTGGCTATTGGCTGTTGGCTACTGCCCCGCGCGCCGAGCTCTTCCTGTTGTTCCGCTCAGCTAATAGCCAACAGCCAATAGCTAACAGCTGTCAGAGGAAGCGAACAAAACTCGCCCGCGAGCTGTAGTACCTTGAGAGCACAGATCCAGACCTCCCGCACCAATGTCCAAAGAATTTTTCTACAGAGAGACCCTCGGAATCCGCATCACCGTCCGGCCCGTGTATCTGCGGGACCAGTCGGACGCGTCGCGCAATCATTACGTCTTCGCCTACTTCGTCCGCATCGAGAACGTGGGCGAGCGCCCAGCGCAGCTGCTGTCCCGCCGGTGGCTGATCCACGATTCGATCGGCGAGGACACCGAAGTGGTGGGCGACGGCGTGGTTGGACAGCAGCCGCTCATCGCACCGGGACAGGTGCACGAGTACCGCAGCTTCTGCGTCCTGAAGTCGCCGGAGGGGCACATGGAGGGGCAGTACAATTTCATGCTGCCAGATGGGGGGGAGTTCTCGGCGGAGATTCCGAGGTTTGTGCTCAGTGCGAGCTCGTCGAGTGGGCTGCCGAGTTGAACTACGCAGCACGTAGCGCAGTTAACCGCTTTTAGAAAGTCATGCGCCGAATAATTGACATCTCCACGCCGGTGGTTAACGGCGGCCTGATTTATCCCGGCAACCCCGCGATCGAGATTACGTCGCAGCAATCAATTGCAAAGGGCGCTTCCGCCAACGTCAGTTCCGTAGTTCTCGGATCTCATACGGGTACCCACGTCGACGCCGCGAAGCACTTCTTCGACGACGGTCAGACCGTGGACCAACTGCCGCTGGACAAGCTCATCGGGCGGGCGACGGTGCTCGAATTCGCCGACGACGTCATGCAGATCGGCGCGAAAGAGCTGGACGGGCAGCCGCTCGAGGGCGCGCGGCGCGTGCTGCTCAAGACCCGCAACTCCGCGCTGCTCGAGCAGGCGGAGTTCACGCGCAACTATACGTTTCTCGCCCCGGACGGCGCGGAGCTGCTCGCGGAGAAGGGTGTCGACCTCGTGGGCATCGACTATTTATCGATAGAGCAGTTCCGCTCGGGCCATCACCGCACGCATCGCACGCTGCTGGAGCGCGCGATCGTGATCGTCGAGGGGCTGCAGCTCGGAGGAGTGGCGCCCGGCGTTTACGACTTCATCTGCCTGCCGCTCAGGATCGCGGGCATAGACGGTGCACCAGCGAGAGCGGTACTGCTGGAGATCGACGCGAAGTAACGACGGCGCGGCGCTACGGCCGCGAACGCGCAACCTCCGGAGCGCTCATGCAGCTGGCGATGATCGGGCTTGGCAAGATGGGCGGCAACATGAGCGCGCGGCTGCTGCGCGCCGGTCACGCGGTCGTGGTGCACGACCACAAGCCGGCCACGATCGCGGAGTACGACAGGCTGGGCGCGACCGGAGCGCGAGATCTCGGCGAAGTCGTCGATCTGCTCAGCCCGCGGCGGATCATCTGGCTGATGATTCCGGCGGGCGCGCCGGTGGACGAGACGATCGACGCGCTCCGGCCGCGGCTCGCGGCCGGCGACATCATCATCGACGGGGGCAACTCCAACTACCACGACACGCGGCGCCGCGCGGCGTCGCTCGAGCGCGACGGAATCGAGCTGGTGGACTGCGGCACGAGCGGCGGGATCTGGGGGATCGAGCTCGGTTACTGCCTGATGATCGGCGGCCAGCGGGACGCGTTCGCGTATTGTGAGGAGATCTTCCGGGCGCTGGCGCAGGAAGGCGGTTACGCGCACGTCGGCGCCGCCGGCGCGGGGCATTACGTGAAGATGGTGCACAACGGGATCGAGTACGGCCTGCTGCAGGCGTACGCCGAGGGGTACGAGATCCTCAACGCGTCTTCGTACGATCTGGACCTGCACAGGATCGCGGCGCTGTGGAATCACGGCAGCGTCGTGCGGTCGTGGCTGAACGAGCTGGCGGAGCGGGCGCTGGAGGATCCGGCGAACGTCGAAGCGCTGAAGGGATTCGTTCCCGACAGCGGCGAAGGCCGCTGGACCGTGCAGGAAGCGGTGGATCTCGACGTTCCCGCGCCCGTGATCACCCTCGCGCTGCTCATGCGGCTCCGCTCGCGCCAGGACGAATCGTACGGGGCCAAGCTCATCGCCGCGCTGCGCAACGAGTTCGGCGGGCATGCGGTAAAAAAGTGACTAGTGACTGGTGACTAGTGACTAGTAACGGCAAACCGACGATAACGGTCGCGCCGGAAGTCCAGTCGGACGGCGCACCCCAACGACGCCGGGAGCGGGCTGATCCGTGCACGATGATCATCTTCGGCGCGTCCGGCGATCTCGCGCGGCGGAAGCTGACGCCGGCGTTGTACCACCTCGCGGCCGCGAACCTGTTGGACGAGGGGTTCGCGGTGCTGGGTGTCGCCCGCGAGGCGATGACAGACGAGCAGTACCGCGAGCGGATGCGCGCGGAGCTCGAGCGGGGGGACGGGTTCAAGTCGCTGGACGAGCGCGCTTGGCAATGGCTCGCGAGCCGCATGTGGTACGCCAGCGCCGACTTCGTGGACCCCGCGACTTTTCCCGCGATCGGCGAGAAGCTCGCCGTGGTCTGCGGGTCGCGCGACGGAGCGGCGAACCACCTGTTCTATCTCGCGATACCTCCCAGCGTGTTCCCGCCGACGGTGGAGAACCTGACGTCGTCGGGGCTGCTGCGGCGCACGGCGTCCGCGAGCGAGCGGCCGTGGAGCCGGATCGTCGTGGAGAAGCCGTTCGGCCGCAGCCTGGAGACGGCGCTCGATCTCAACGCGCTGCTGCTCGACCGCGTGGGCGAGCACCAGGTGTACCGGATCGACCACTACCTCGGCAAGGAGGCGGTGCAGAATATCCTCGTATTCCGCTTCGCGAACTCGATCTTCGAGCCACTGTGGAACCGGCAGTACATATCGCAGGTGCAGATCACCGCCGCGGAATCGGTCGGAGTCGAGACGCGCGGCAAGTACTACGAGGAAGCGGGCGTCGTCCGCGACATGTTCCAGAACCACCTGCTGCAGCTGCTCGCGCTCGCGGCCATGGAGCCGCCGATCGCGATCGAGGCGGACGCCGTGCGCGACGAGAAGGTGAAGGTCCTGCGCTCGCTGCGCCCGCTGGTGGAGAACGGCGAGGCCGCCGCGGTCCGCGCGCAGTACGTCGCGGCGAAAGCCCGCAACGACAGGATGATCGGTTATCGTTCGGAGCAGGGAGTCGCGGCCGACTCCGTCACGCCCACCTTCGCGGCGATCCGCATAGCGATCGACAACTGGCGGTGGAAGGGCGTGCCTTTCTTTCTCCGGTCGGGCAAGCGATTGAAGCAGCGGAAATCGGAGATCGTCGTTCAGTTCAAGTCCCCGCCGCACATGATCTTCGGAGCAGCGGACGACAGGCAGGTGCCGCCCGGCCGGCTCACGATGCGGGTCCAGCCGCGCGAGGGGATCGCGCTGCGGTTCCAGGTCAAGACTCCAGGGACGGTGCACGAGCTGACGCCGGGATTCGAGACTACGCCGGTTGAGATGGACTTCTGTTATCAGGAGGCGTTCGACGAGGCGCCGAACCCCGCGTACGAGACGCTGCTGCTCGACACCATGCTCGGCGACGCCACGCTCTTCACCCGCAGCGACGAAGTCGAGATGGCATGGCGTGTGATGGACCCTTTGATCGAGCTGTGGTCGAACGGCGCGGCGCGAGACGTGCCCGTGTACGAGGCCGGCAGCTGGGGTCCGCGCGAGGCGGATGAGCTGATCGCAAGCGAATTACCGGGAGCGAAGTGGCTGTGATCATACACATTGTTGGAGCAATCGTATTGGTGCTGAGCACGACCGCGTGCGAGCGGCAGCAGGCTTCCGCCACCTCCGCGCCGGACGCGCCCGAAGCGCTGCACGCGGACAGCATCAAGGTCACGCTGGAGCAACCCGCCCGCGAGCTGGTGACGCGGGCGCGCGACCACGACAGGGCCAACCAGCTCGACAGCGCCCGCATGGTTTATCTCGAGGCCGCCGCGCGCGTGCCCGAGATTGCCGACTGGCTGTATCTCCGCGCGGCCGGGGTGACGCCGGACAGCGGCGCGCGGGAAGATCTGTACGACAAGATCACGACGGAGGTCGCGCGCGACCGGATCCGCATGAGCGAGGCCCTCGCGCGCGAGCGGACGGGCGACATAGTGGGAGCGATCGCGGCCTATGACCGGGCGGGCGCTCCGATCAGCGCTTTCCGGCTGCGGCTGGCGCGGGCGGGCACCGAGTCCGCGCAAGCCGCGGTGAGGGGCGGCCTGCTCTCCCTGATCCGGTCGAATGCGGGCGACTCGCGCGAAGCGATCTCGATGGTCGACCGAACGTTCCAGCAGCGGACGCCCGCCGAGGAGCTCGCGATCGCCAGGACTGCCACGCGCATCGGTATGACGGGACGCGCGGCCATCGGCTTCAACGCGGCAAACAAGGCGGGGCTGCTCACGGCGAACGATCGGTTCTCCTACGGGCAGATGCTGGCGCGGCTCAACCGCGACGCCAACGCGGCGGCGCAATACGCGCGCATCACGGCCCCCGCTTCGCTGGCCGCGCGCGCGCAGTACCAGCGCGCCCGCGCGCAGATTGCGCTGCGGAACATCACAGCCGCGCGCGCCACACTCCGCGCCATCACGACGAAATATCCCAACGACGCCAGCTCGGCGGCGGCCCTCCTGCTGCTCGCGGATCTGGCGACCGACGAGAGCCGGGACGGCGACGCGAGGACCGCCTTGCGCAATGTGCTGCGCCGGTTCCCGTCTTCGTCGCAGGCCCCGATCGCCGTGTTCCGGGCCGCGCTGATCTCGTACATCGGGAGGGACTTCAAGACCGCGGCGTCGGAGTTCGACGCGCTGGCGAACCAGTACCCGCGCAGCAGCGACGCCACGGCCGCGCGGTATTGGGCGGGGCGCGCGCATCACGCTCTCGGCGACACCGCCCGCGCCCGCGCCGGCTGGCGCGCCCTCATGGCGGACCAGCCGTCCTCGTACTACACGATTCTCGCCGCCAACCGGCTGGGTGTTCCGCTGTCGCTCGGCGACGCCGCGCGCGACACGATCCCGAAGGTGCAGGAGCTCGAGGACGGCCTGCGGCGGATCGCGCTGCTCGGCGACCTCGGGATGGAAGTGGAGCAGCGCCACGAGTACGGCAGGCTGTTCACCGACGCGGCGAAGTCTCCCGATCGAATGATCGCGACGGCGTACGCGTTATCCGGCACGCCGCAGGCCTCGCGCGCGGTCGCGCTCGGCTGGCGCGTCATCAACGAGCACGGCCGCAGCCCGCTGCGGTACCGCCTCGTGCACCCGATCCTGGAGCGGGAGCGCATCGCCGCGAAAGCCAGGGAGAACGGGCTCGATCCGGCGCTCGTGGCCGCGCTGATCAAGCAGGAGTCGAACTTCAATCCGCGGGCGACGTCACCGGTCGGAGCGCGCGGGATGATGCAGATCATGCCGCCGCTCGGCACGCGGATGGCGCGGGCGCGCGGCATCCAGAACTGGCACATAGACAGCCTGTGGAATCCCGCTATAAGCATAGACTTCGGCACGCAGCACCTGGCCGAGCTGCTGAAGGCCTATCCGTACCTCGAGCACGGGCTCGCCGCCTACAACGCGGGCGCGACTCCCGTCGCGCGCTGGCGCACCAAGGCCGGCGCGTCCGATCCGGAAGTGTTTACGGAGCGGATACCCTTTGTCGAGACTCGCGACTACGTCCGAGCCGTCGTGCGAAATCGCGCATTCTATCGGGCGCTCTATCCCTGGTGAACGCGACCGCGTCTTCCAGCAGCGCATAGACCACCGGCACCACCAGCAGGGTCAGCAGCGTCGAGGTGATCAGCCCGCCGATCACCGCGCGGGCCATCGGCGCGCGCTGCTCCCCGCCGGCGCCGAGCGCGAGCGCGAGCGGCAGCATTCCGAAGATCATCGCGACGGTCGTCATGATGATGGGCCGCAGCCGGATGCGGCCAGCGAGCAGCAGCGCCTCCATCCTGTCCTTCCCGAGCGCGCGCTGCTGGTTGGCGAAATCCACCAGCAGAATGCCGTTCTTGGTCACCAGCCCCATCAGCATGACGATGCCGATCATCGTCATCACGTTGAGATTCCCGCCCGTCACCAATAGCGCGAGCGCGACGCCGAGGAAGCTGAGCGGCAGCGCCATGAGAATCGCGAGCGGCTGGAAGAACGAGCCGAACAGGGACGCCAGGATCAGGTAGATGAAGATGACGGCGAGCAGCAGCGCTTCCGCGACGTAGCCTTTCGTCTCCTCCAGGTTCTGCACGTCGCCGGTGAATACGGTGTGGTATCCGATGGGCAGGCCGAGCGAGTCGATGGCCAGCTTCGCCTCGTCCGCGACGTCTCCCATGGAATAGCCCGGCAGGACGCCGGCGCTGACCGACATCTGCCGCTCGAGGCTCCGCCGCTCGATCTGCTGCGGCCCGAGCCCCGCGCGGATGTCGGCCACTTGCGAGAGCGGAATGCTCGCGCCGCGGCCGGTAGTCGGATCGACCGTCGTGCTGATCACGGGGATGTTCGCGACGTTCGCCGGGGTGGACCGCATCGAATCGGGATAGATGACGATCACGTCGTGCGAGTACCCCTGTGGATCCTCCCACCGGGTCGCGCGCTGTCCCGCGAACATCGGCTGCAGCGTGGAGGCAATGCTGCCGATGCCAAGGCCGGCCGCCCACGCCTGCTGCCGGTCCACGTTCACGTCGAGCTGCGGGATGGCTCCCTCTTCGCTCGAGTTCGGCTCGGCGACTCCCGGCACGTCGCGGATGGCTTCCAGAACCTGCGTGGCTGCTATGCGGAGCCGGGTCTCCTCGGGCCCCTGCACGTTGATGGTGATGGGCTGGCCGTAGCCGCCGAAGATCGAGGGGGTACCCGTGATGATCGCCATGACCCCGGGGATCCTGCGCAGCTCCTGCCGCAGCTCGTTCTGGAAATCCTCCTGCGATTTCGACCGCTCGGACTTGGGCACCATCTTCACGAAGATGGAGCCGCTGTTCGACGACCCGCGGAAGCCCCCGCCGACCGTCAGGTAGGTGAGAGTCACCTCGGGACGGCTGCGCAGGAAGCCGTCGACCTCCTTGCCCTTGCCGAGGGTGTAGTCGAGCGACGAGCCGGGCGCGGTGCGCAGGCGGACGTTGAACTCGCCTCCGTCGACCTCCGGCAGCCAGCTGAAGCCGAGGCGGGGAAGAATCAGTCCCGCCACGACGACGGACGCGAGCGCGCCCGCCATGACGATTCCGCGATTGGACAGCGCCCACCGGAGCTTGGCGGGATACTTGTCCGCCGTCCGCTCGAACCAGTCGTCGAACGCGCCGACGAACCGCTTGATGCCGCGGCGCTGCCCGGGCTCCTGCTTCTGCGCGTCGGGATCCTTCCATACGCTCGACAGCATCGGGTCGAGCGTAAACGAAACGAACAGCGACACCAGCACGGCGAACGCGACGGTGACGCCGAACTGGAGGAAGATCCTGCCGATCATTCCGCCCATGAACGCTACGGGGATGAACACCGCGATGACGGCGAACGTGGTCGAGACCACCGCCAGCCCGATCTCGCTCGTCCCCTCGCTTGCCGCGCGGTGGTGGTCCTTCCCCATCTGCAGGTGGCGGACGATGTTCTCCCGCACCACGATCGCGTCGTCTATGAGGAGGCCGATGGCGAGCGACAGCGCGAGCAACGTCATGTTGTTGATCGTGAAGTCGAACACCCACATGACGAAGAACGCGGAGATGATGCTCACCGGGAGCGTGAGTCCGGTGATGATCGTCGAGCGCCACGAGTTCAGGAACAGGTAGATGATCGCGATCGTGAGTATGGCGCCGAGTATCAGCGTCAGCTGCACGTCGTGCAGCGAGTCGCGGATGCGGTGCGAGTCGTCGCGGATCAGCCGCAGCTGCACGTCTTCCGGCAGGCGGCGCTGGAGCTCCGCCATCGCGACGCCGACGGAGTCGGACACTTCCACGGTGTTCGCGCCCGACAGCTTGATGATGTTGATCGCTACCGCGGTCGTGTCATTGAGCAGCGCGGCGGAGCGGGGGATCGCGATGCCGTCAACCACCCGCGCGATGTCGCCGAGGCGGATCGGCACGCCGTCCCGCACGGCGACCACTATGTCCGCGAAGTCGCGCGGATCGACGATGCGGCCCGTGACGCGGATCGACCGCTCGCTCGCCCCCTGCTCGACGCGGCCGGCGGGGACCTCCTGATTCTCGCGCTGCAGCGCGGCCGACACCTGCGCGGGCGAGATGCCGTACGACCGGATCGCTTCGGGATCCAGCTCGATGCGGATCTGCCGCGTGGCTCCGCCCACGACGCTGACGTCGCCGACTCCGGGAACGGCGCCCAGCCGCGTCGCGACGACCTGCTCGGCCATGCTCGTCACCTCGCGCAGCGGCCGCTCCGCGCTCTGCAGACCGAGCGAGATGATGGGGCGCGCGTTCGGGTCGAACCGGCCGACGAGCGGCTCCTCGATGTCGGGCGGCAGCGACCGCCGGATTCGCGCGATCTTCGACTGCACGTCCTGCTGCGCCGTCAGCACGTCCACGCCGAGATTGAGCAGCACGCGCACGAACGCGCTGCCGTTCATCGAGGTCGAGGTTATCTCGCGCGCGCCTTCCACCGTGTTCAGCGCCTCCTCGATGGGCCGCGCGACGTCGCGCTCCATCACTTGCGGCGACGCGCCCGGATACGCCACCTGCACGATCACGACGGGGTAGGTGATGTCGGGGTATTCGTCGATGCCGAGCCGCTGGTAGCCGACGATCCCGAGTATCACGAGCGTGGCCATCATCATCGTGGCGAATACCGGGCGGCGGATCGAGACGTCTGCGAGGAACATGGCTATCTCGGTCCGGGGGCCGGCTGCGCGGGCGCCGCTGCCTGCGCGGCGGTCGAGTCGCCGCCGATCACCTCGACGGCCATGCCGCGCCCGATCGTTCCGACGTTGCCCACGATCACGCGGTCACCCTGGGCGAGACCGGACAGGATCTGCGCGAGTCCCGCGTTCTCGTTGACTACGCCCACCGTCACGACCGGCTGCTCCACCACGCCGCCGGCGATCTTGTAGACGAACGACTCGCCGGAGGCCCGCTGCCGGATGGCGGGGATCGGCACGGTGAGCGCGCCGGCGATGGTGCGCGACACCACGGTGCCGCTGGCGAACGTTCCGCCCTTGAGCTGCCCGCCGGCGTTGGGAACGCGGATGTAGACGGTGAGGGCGCGCGTGGCCGGGTCGATGGTGGGGCTGAACCGTGCGACGCGGCCCTCGAACTGCCGCCCGCCGGCCTCGAACCGGACGAGCTGCCCGACCGTGATGCTCGACGCGCGCCGCTCGGGCACGGCCGCCGCCAGCTCGAGGACGTCGTTGCGCACGAGCGTGAACAGCTGCGCGCCGCGCGCCACGTGCTCGCCCGGCTCGACGTGCCGCGTCAGCACCGTGGCGGAGGTGGGCGCGAGCACGCGCGTGTCGCGCACGCCGAGCCGCATCGATCGCAGCCGGGCGTCCGCGGCCGCCTTGCGCGCACGCGCGGTGGTCACGGCCTGCTGCGCCGCGCGCAGGTCGCGCTCCGGAACGGCGCCGACGCGGTGCAGCTCGCGCGTCTGCTCGAGATTCCACTCCGCGGTCGACAGCTCGCCCTGCGCCGCGACCTGGTCGGCGCGGGCGCTCTGCTCTCCACCCTGCTGGTCGAGCGATTCGAACACCGCCAGCAGCTGGCCGGTCCGCACGGGCTCTCCTTCGCGTACGTACACCGCCGTGAGGTCTCCCTCCAGCCTGGATCTGACGTCTATGGTTTGAATGGGGCGCAGCGTGCCCGTGATCGGAACCCCGTCCTCGACGGTGGCGGTGCGCACGAGGGCCACATCTTCGGCGCCGAGCGTGACGGAGCGTTGCGCGCGCGCGCCCGCGGGCGCGCCCGGCGTCTGCGGTGCCGCCGGCGTGTCGGCTTCGCCGCGGGAGCAGGCCGCGACCGCGACGAATGCCAGGACCAGCGGACGCATGTCAGTTCGTAACTTCACCGGTGCTCTCAATGGCGGGGATCGAAGCACCGAGCGCCCTCGAGAGCGACGCGGCGGCAAGATAAAGATCGTATATGGCGCGAGCTTCGGTCATCTGCGCCGTGATCAGCGCGAGCTGGGCGTCGGACACTTCGAGCTGCGTGCCGAGTCCGCGCGCGAAGCGCAGCGAGGCCAGCCGGAACGCCTCGTCGGCTTCGCTGACGGTCTGCCTGCGCGCGGAGTACAGCGCCTTGGCGCGGTCGAGGTTCTCGCGAGCGCCCGCGACCTCGATCCGAACGCGCTCGCGCTCCCGCGCGAGGTCGAGCTCGGCGAGACGGGACTGGGCGCGCGCGAGATCGATGTTGCCCCGCGCGCGCAGACCGTCGAAGACCGGCAGGCTCACCGCGAAGTTCATCGAGCGGTCGGGAAACCAGCCGCCGTTCTGTTGGGTGCAGACGCGCTCGGCCGCACTTCCAGGGGGACACGCCACCGGCTCGAGCCGGCCGCGGCCCGGCGGAAAGCCGCTGATCGGGAACGCGAGGTAGCCGAGCTGCGCGTTGAAGGTCACGCTCGGCAGCAGATCCGCCCGCGCCGCGGTGACCGCGTCCCGCCGCGCCGCCGCCACGAGCTCCGCCGACCGCACCGCGGCGCGCTCCGCGGTGGCGCCGGCCCCTTCGGCTTGCGCGACGATTCGCTGCACCAGCGTGCTGTCTATCACCGTCACCAGCTTGAGGGGCCGGTCGAGCGGCGTGTTGATCAGCCGCTTGAGCTCGAGCTGGGCGAGCTCGGCGTCGCCGCGCGCCTGGATGACGTTGGGCTCGATGTTGGCCTGCTCGACTCGCGCGCGGAGCACGTCGTACCGGGCGGCGCGCCCCGCGCGCTCGAACTGCTCGGCCTGAACCACGCGCTCGCCCGCGAGAGCATACGCCGAAGTCTGAATCTCCAGCGCCCGCGCCGTAAACAGGGCCTGGAGGTACGCGCGCTGCACGTCGAGCACGACCTGCGCCCTGTCCTCCGACTCGTCCAGCCGCGCGGACTCGCGCACGCGCCGGGCAGCGCGTCTGCCGGCTTGTAGCCGTCCGCCCTGGAAGAGCGGCTGCGAGATGCTGGCGTTGGTGTTGTAGGTGTTCGGCTGGTTGAACACGGCGCCGACGGCCTGGGCGCGCGCGCTTTCCATGACGTGCGTCTGGGTGGCGTTGACGCGGAGCTGCGGGAGCGCCGCCGCACGTGCGACCGTCACCTGCGCGTCGGCTACGTCAACGCGCAGCCTGGCGGCGCGCGCCTCGTCGCCCGTCCGGAGGGCGGAGGCGATCGCGGCGTCGAGAGTCAGCGGGAGACTGTCAGCGGTTTGCGCCGCGACGGGAATCGCAGTCAGGAACGACAACGCGGCCAGGAGCGGGAACAGCTCGGCTGGCCGCGGTAAAATGCGGTGTGTTGAAGGCATCATCCCAAAGATACTTGGGATGGCCGGAATTCGTTGAGACTAGGGCGCTTCTTCTGCTTCCGGCTGCTGCTTCTTCCGCGCCATGAATTTGTCTTGCAGCCGGGTGCCGGGCATGATGAAGAGCGGAGTCAGGATGATTCCGAGCAGCGTGTTGATCCAGATGAGCGCGATGTAGAACGCTATCAGCCCGAAAGAGACCCAGAGTGTGCCGAGGGGACCGTGAGTTTCCATGCCGTAAAGATAAAGGTGACTAGTGACTAGTGACTAGTTACTAGTGACTAGTGATTAGTGATTAGTGATTAGTGATTAGTGATTAGTGACTAACTTCCGATGACGCCAATGAGCTATTTCCGCCGCCCTCTTTGCCTGGCACTGGCCGTGATCTGCGCCTCGACTGCCGGGGCGCAGGACCCGCAACCGCCGGAGGGAGTGCGGCTCGGGCTTACCTACACTCCGGGCACGCGGCCGGCCGTGCTGGTGCTGCCGGTCGAGGGCGCCGAGGGCGACTCGGTCCGGGCGATTCTGCAGCGCGATCTCGACTACGACGACCGGGTCACGCTGATTACGCTGGGTGGTGGTGCCGCGCGGGCTCTGCTGCCACGCCCGGACGGAGAGCTGGAGCTGGACCGGTTCGCGCCTTTCGGCGCCGCGGCCCTCATTGAGCCGCGGCTGACCCCCGGCGGCCTGACGATCCGGGTGTACGACGTGGCCGGGAAGAAGCTGGCCCGCACCGCCGATTTCACGCTTCCGGTGGACGTGTACGGGCCGGGCTGGCGGATGGCGCTGCACGGAGTGAGCGATGCGCTCGGTCTCTGGATGTTCGGCTCGCGGGGCGCGGCGCAGACGCGGGTGCTGTACACCGGCGGCGAGGGCCAGATCTGGGTAATCGACAGCGACGGTGCCAACGCGCGCAGACTGACTTCGGCGGAGCTGGCGCTGTCGCCGGCCTGGCGGCCGGACGGCTCGGGGTTCGTCTTCGCCGGCGTGAGCGGCGGCAGATGGCGCCTCGGCGTTTCCGGTCTCGCCGCGGGATCGACGCGGTGGCTCGGCGGCATTCCTTCGCGCGGCATCACGATCACCCCGGCGTTCGCGCCGGACGGACGCTCCATCACGTACGCGCACGGCGACGAAGGCGGAACGAATCTCTGGATCGTCGACGCATCCGGTGGGGCGCCGCGGCGGCTCACGCCCGCGCGCTCCGGCGACAACACGGGGCCGTCGTTCGATCCCACGGGGCGTCGCGTGGTCTTCACCTCCGGACGCGCGGGCCAGCCGGATCTTTATCTGATGGACGCGGACGGAACCAACGCTCAGCCGCTCACGACCGCGAGCCTCGCTAGCCGCAGCGACAACGGCTCGCCGGACTGGTCGCCGGACGGCCGGAGGATCGCGTACCAGTCGCAGACGGGTGGCGCGTTCCAGATCGTCAGCCTGGCGCTGCGCGACCGGTCCACGAAGCTGCACACAAGCGATGGCGAGAACGAAGATCCGTCATGGTCGCCGGACTCGCGGCATCTAGTATTTTCTTCCACGAGGACCGGCGCCCGGCAGCTGTGGGTCGTGGACACCGAATCCGGCAGACTGCGACAGCTCACGCGCGGGGCGGGCGCGAGACTGCCGGACTGGTCGCCGATCCTCGGGCGCTGAAAGCAACACACCCTACAACCCATACTACGATGAAAAAACTCCCGCTGCTCCTGATCGCTCTCGCCGGCCTCTCCGCCGTGGCGTGCGGCAAGAAGATCAAGCCGATGACGCCCGCTCCGGTGAGCACGGCTTCGGCCGATTCGATCGAGCGCGCGCGGCAGCAGGCGCTGGAGGACAGCTTGCGCGCGGTGCGTGAGCGGGAGCTCGAGCGGGACCGCGAGCGTCAGCGCGTCGAGGCGGAGCTCTCCGCCGCGCGCGAGACGGAAGCCATTGCCGCGATAACGGGGACCGTCTACTTCGAGTACGACCGGTCGGACCTGTCTCCCGAGGCGCGGGCGGCCCTCGATGCCAAGGTTCCGGCGCTGCAGGCCCGTCCTGCTTTCCGCATTCAGATCACGGGACACACGGACGAGCGCGGATCGTCGGAGTACAATCTCGCGCTCGGTCTTCGCCGCGCCGCGGAGCTGAAGGCCTATCTGGTCGCGAACGGGATCGACGCCGCCCGCATCGACATCTCGAGCATGGGTGAGGAGCGGCCGGCGGCGCAGGGGTCCGGCGAGGCCGCCTGGGCCCTGAATCGGCGCGCCGAGTTCGTGCAGGCTACGGGAGAGCAGTGACTGGTGACTAGTGACTAGTGACTAGTGGGCTGTAACTGAAATAACAGGAGCATTGATCTTGCAGTACTGGGC
>JBBEBQ010000015.1 GCA_040882285.1 Gemmatimonadaceae bacterium | reverse complement strand
AGCAATCCAAAGAATCGGATCGCTGCAAAACGAACTTCAGTTACAGTCCACTAGTCACTAGTCACAGTTTCTAGTCACTAGTCACGTCCCCGTAGGGGACTTCCAGCTCCATTCCGTCGCGCGCGATGTAGGTCTCCCGAAAAACCGCGCGCGCTTCCTTCTCCAGTTCGATTGCATCACGCGTGTAGCGCGCGGAGAAGTGCGTCAGCAGCAGCTTCTTTACTCCCGCCTTTACCGCGACCTCGGCGGCTTCGCGAGCCGTGGAGTGCCCAGTCTCGAGGGCGCGCACGGCTTCTTCGTCCGAGAAAGTCGCTTCGTGCACGAGTAGATCGGCGTTGGCGGCTGCCGCGATGGTGGCATCGCATGGACGCGAATCGCCGGTGAGCACCACGCGCCGGCCCGGACGCGTGGGACCTACCAGCGATTCCGCGGTGACTACGCGGCCGTCGGAGAGCGTCACGGGGCGGCCCCGGTGGAGCTCGCCCCACATCGGACCTTCCGGCACGCCCATCGCGCGCGCCCGCTCGGGGTCGAAGCGGCCGAGGCGTTCCTTTTCGACCAGAGCGTAGCCGATCGCGCTCCGTCCGCCGTGATCCACCGCGAAGGTTTGGAGCGAATACTGGTCGTGCTCGATGACCGCGCCCGGCTCGAGCTCAGAGACCTCGATGGGGAAAGGCTGCTTCTCGGTGCCGAGCCGGATAGCGCGGCGCAGGAGATCGTCCGCGCCCCGTGGGCCGAACAGGTGCATCGGCTCGGTGCGGCCGCCGAGCGCGAGCGTGCGGCACAGCCCTATGACGCCGAGCATGTGGTCGGCGTGCATATGGGTGAAGAAGATCCGCGACAGCGCGAAGGAGATGCCGTAGCGCATCATCTGGCGCTGCGTGCCTTCGCCGCAGTCGAACATCAGCGTCTCGCCCTCGCGGACGATCGCGAGCGAGGAGACGTTGCGCTCGACCGTGGGGCGGGACGCGGAGGTGCCGAGAAAGCGGACTGTCAGCGACATGCGCCCAATATATCGGCAGCGGGCGTGCAGGCGCGGAACGGCGGAGGGCTAACTGTCGGTGTTGCATTGACTTCCGGGGTCCGGACGGTTATAGTTCGGAGTAGTCCCGAAACGGGTATCACTCGTTTAGACTACGCACCGGCCGAATGCGACGGGCGGTACTCTCCAGAGGGCGAAGCAGTCGCAAGGTCAGTTTTGGGGCTGTAGCTCAGCTGGGAGAGCGCTGCATTCGCATTGCAGAGGTCAGGGGTTCGAGCCCCCTCAGCTCCATCGGTGAAACGATTCTTGCAACAAATCGTCTAACCAGCGAGTATATTAAGTATCAATCAGTAGGTACCCGCCATCGCTCGGTAGGACGTAGAGTTCCAATGGCCATGTGCTGGGTTACCTGCTGAAGCGGGGAACGCCGCGATTCTCATCCCGAGAAATCGCGGCGTTCGTGCATCCAGGCCTCTCGGCGTGCCGGCGAAGCTAATCCAATCTCGCGGTCACGTCGGCCTTAAGAGCGGTGAACACGTCCTGCAGGAAGCGCGACTCGTCCACTTCCGTCTTGCCGTAGAAATCGCCGGTCGCGCGCGCGGAGAGGCGGGCGAAGAATCGCAGGATCCCGCTCTCCTGCACGACGACCCGCCCGCGCCGGCTGACGATGGTCTGGCCGTTCGGCTGCGCGTACACCAGGATCTGGTAGGTCGTGCCGTTGCCGGCGAACGGGCGCTTGAGCGGCGTCGGAATGAAGTGGCGCGCGCCGAGCGGCAGGCGCCACTCCGGCTCCTTCCTGAACTGGAAGAGCCAGCCGCGCTGATTGGCTCCGCGAACGATCGAGAAATCGCCGACGAGATTGCTCCAGCCCACCGTGAAGATTCCGATCTTGGTCGTCAGGTCCGAGCGGAGGATGAGCGAGTCCGGCAGCGCGCGCGTGCCGCCGTCGAGTGGCGCGAGCCTCCCGTCGCGCGACCGGAGTCGCACGATGAACAGCTTGTCGCGGAGCGTGAGCTCGAGCCAGCGCGAGCCGCGCGCATCCGTCGCGATCAGGCGCATGCGCGTGTCGCTCAAGTACTCGTTCAGAAAGTCGGCGTACGCGCCCGGCATCCGCTCGGGAGTGATGCGGAGTCCGAGCGTCAGCGTCGTGCCGCCGTCCCGGTCGTCCACCGTGCGCAGCGTGTCCACGCGCCACAGCTTCTCCATGATGGCGAAGGTGCGCGGCAGCTCGGCGCGGAACTGCGCGCGCAGCGCCGCGCTCGACCGGCCGTCAGCGGCCGTGAACAGGCCGGCGATCACGCGCGCGAATCCTTCCGGCGAGATGCGTCCGACCGAGAAGTCGGACGTCGTCGTCCACTCGTACTCGCTTGCGCTGAGCCGCTTGAGATGCAGGCCGTGAATTCCGTCGGCCGGCGCGTCGGGCAACGGAGTCGGGAGGCGCGGAACGATGAGGTATCCGCGGGGAGCCGGCTGCCCCGCGAGGATCAACGCCCGCGTGCTGTCGCGGCCGTTGACGTAGTTCCACACCGACGTGTCGTTGTAGATCAGCGAGGGCGTGAACGTGTGCCGGCCGAACTTGCGCCGCGCGGCGGTGGCTTTAGGGGTGCGGGTCGGGTGGGTGAAGCGGGACGCGAGCGCGCCGAACAGGTCGTCGGCGGCGGCGCGCGCGGGCGCGGGCCCCGCGCGGAACCCGTCCGCGGAGGGCGAGCAAGCGCCGAGCGCAACCAGGAGCGTCAGACACGCGGCGCGCGCGGCGCGCGCGGCGCGAGCGGCGAAGGTCGGTCGGGCCGGGCGGGCGGGAGTCGGGAGATGGTTCAGGTTGGTTGCTCCGCAGGGCGGGGATACGTCAGTAGGGACGGGCGCGAAACATCATTACCGGCGCGCGACCGGGAAAGGTCCGGCGACGCGTCAACTGCGCCCGGAGAGTAGGATGAACCTTATGGCAAGAAACCGAGCAGCATAAATGAAAAATATCCGCACGACGACTACGGCGTCGGCGCTCGTCGCATGTGCGGCGCTCACCGCGCTCGGGGCGCTGAGCTGCTCCGGTTCTGAGTATCCGGGCGACCCGGGCTACACGCCGCCGCCGCCGTCGTTCGTCCCGCTCACCGATCTGCGGACGGGCAGCTATCTGGGCTTTCAGGGTGGACTGTATCCCGGTGGCGTAAACACCGCGCCGGCGCAGCACGACAGCGTCGGGCGAGCCAGAGCGCGCGCCCTGCGGCCGCTGGATGCGACCGGTACCGAGGCAAGCTCCGGGAAATACGTGCTGCTCTCGATCGGCATGTCGAACACGACGCAGGAGTTCTGCTCCGGGAGCTCCGCGCCGCCGTGCAACTGGTGGACGTTCGTCGGGCAGGCACTCGGGGACGCAGCGGTAGACCGGACGTCGCTCGAGCTCGTGAATGGAGCGGCGGGCGGGCGGACCGCGTCGGCGTGGGATTCGCCCACCGATCCGGACTATGACAGAATACGCGATACGCGGCTGGCCCCCAGAGGCTTGAGCGAATCGCAGGTGCAGGCCGTGTGGGTGAAGGTCGCCAACGCGCAGCCGTCGAGCTCGCTGCCGGCGGCCAACGCCGACGCGCACACGCTGGTCGCGCAGATGGGCAGCATCGCGCGCGCTCTGCGGACACGCTATCCGAACGTCCGCCAAGTCTTCTTCTCGAATCGGATATACGCCGGGTACGCGGTGACCGCGCTGAACCCGGAGCCGTACGCGTACGAGTCCGGCTTCGCGGTGAAGTGGGTGATCCAGGCACAGATCGACCAGATGCGCACCGGCGCGATCGATCCGCGCGCGGGAAACCTGAACTACGACACCACGGCCCCGTGGATCGCGTGGGGCCCCGACCTCTGGGCGAACGGAACGACCGCGCGCTCCGACGGCCTGACGTATGTCCGGACCGATCTCGTCGGCGACGGTACGCATCCGTCGGACAGCGGCCAGCAGAAGGTCGGGCGCCTGCTGCTCGAATTCTTCAAGGGCTCGCCGTACACGAGCTGCTGGTTCCTGGCAGCCGGGAGCTGCTGACGGCGGCCCGGTTGTGGAAGCTGGCTGAGCGGGCGGCGCGGTCGTAGGTTGGAGCGCCTCCTCCAACCGGATCCGTGGCAAACCTACTAGAGCGACTGCAGTCGACACTCGGTTCGACATACACGCTAGAGCGCGAGCTCGGCGGAGGAATGAGCCGTGTGTTCGTGGCGCGCGACACTGCGCTCGGCCGGCAGGTAGTGATCAAGGTGCTGCCTCCGGACATGGCCGCCGGAGTGAACGTGGAGCGGTTTCGCCGCGAGATCCAGCTCGCTGCCTCGCTGCAGCATCCGCACATCGTGCCACTGCTCACGGCGGGATCCGCCGACGACTTGCTGTACTACGTCATGCCGATGGTGGAGGGCGAATCCCTTCGCTCCTGCCTCATCAAGGGCGGAGAGCTGCCGATTCTGAAAGTCGCGCGCATCCTGCGCGACGTGTCGTCCGCGCTGGCATACGCGCATGCGCGCGGCGTGGCGCATCGCGACATAAAGCCCGATAACATCCTGTTGTCCGGCGAGTTTGCGCTCGTCACTGATTTCGGCGTGGCGAAGGCGGTCAGCGAAGCCACCGGGGAGTCGAATCTCACTACGGCCGGGATGGCTCTGGGGACGCCAACCTACATGGCGCCCGAGCAGGCAGCGGCCGATCCGCAAGCGGATCATCGAGTCGACATCTATGCGCTGGGCGCGGTCGCGTACGAGATGCTTACCGGGCGGCCGCCGTTTACGGGGCCCAATCCGCAGATGGTTCTGGCCGCGCACGTGACGCGAGCTCCGGAGCCGGTTACGCAGCATCGCCCCGCGGTACCGCCTGCGCTCGGCGCGTTGGTCATGCGCTGCCTGGAGAAGAAGCCGGCGGATCGCTGGCAAACGGCAGCCGAGCTGAATCAGCAGCTCGAGGCGATGGCGACGAGCGGCGGGCACGAAGCGACGCAGGCAATGTTCGCGACGGCCACGAGTGCGACGCCACAGCAGCCGCCGGCCGCAGCGTGGAGGGGCCGCCGCGCGATGCTCGCCGGAGCTTTTGTGCTCGGCCTGTCCGCGTTCGCCGTTCTGGCGCTGTTTCAGCGAGGCGGTCGAGCCCAGCTCGATCCGAAGCGCGTAGCCGTGCAGGAATTCGAAAATCTTACACGCGACGCGGCGCTGAATCCATTGGGACCGATGGCGGCGGATTGGATATCGCAGGGGATCTCGCAGTCCGGCGTGGCGGAGGTCCTGTCCCTTCCGTTCACTATCCGAGACGCGGCGAGCGGCGGCGCGGCAGTTCCCCGGGACAGCAGGGATCGCCGGCTGCCTGACGCCGACGAGCTGTTGGCGGGCACGATTATCCGGGGGCGGTATTATCGCGACGGGGATTCGCTGCGGTTCCAGGCAGAGCTTGTCGACGCGAATACCAACCGCGTTATTCGATCGCTCGAAGCGACATCGGCTCCCGTGGATGTTCCCATGCCCGCCATTGAGCGGGTGCGCCAGCGCGTACTCGGCGCGCTCGCAACGTTGAACACAGCCGAGCTAGCTGATTGGGCGCGAGCGACCACGGAGCCGCCGCTCTTCGAGGCGTATCAGGAATACCTGGCCGGTCTGGCCGCCATCGAGCAGCGCACAGGCGTGACTGGAGCAAGTGGACGAACGTCAACGCTCGGCGGCCGAAGCGCGCGTGCGCACTTCCTGCGCGCGTTTCAATTGGACTCGACCTTTTTACTCGCCGGGCTCAGGGCGGCCGATTTCTCGACTCGGCCGCAGGCGGAATCGCTCCTGGCCGTGGTGGAGCGGGTGCGGCCGCGGTGGTCACCGGTAGATCGGGCATTGCTCGAGGGCGCGAAGGCGGGCGCGCGGGGGGATTTGCTCGGCGCTCTGCGAGCCGCCCGCCAGGTCGCGCAGCTTGCGCCCGGCCCGAGCTCGCTGCTCGAGGTTGCGGGCGCCGCAATTGCGGCCGGACGTCCTCACGAAGCTCTTGCGGCGCTGCAAAAGGCTGATCCGGAGTGGAAGCTCACGGTCGGCTGGGGCGAGCGGACGGACGCCCTTCATCTCGTCGGCGATTACCGCACCGAGCTCCAGGCTGTGGAGAAGAGACGGGAGCTCGGCGTCGCCGACCTGTACGACGAAGTTCAGGTCCACGCGGCCCTGGGTAGGATCGAGGACGTAAATGAGCGTGTCGAAGAAAGATTGCGTAATCCGCCAGAGGGCAACGACACGCCTGGGCAACTGATGCACTTCGCTGCCAGAGAGTATCGCGCACACGGTTACCCCGACGAGTCACGCGCGCTGACGGGGCGAGCGATCGCGTGGTTTCAGAGCCGCGAACCCGCTGAGCTCCAAATCACCGACGTGGTGACGTGGGGCGGCGCGCACTATCACATCGGCGAATGGGCGAAAGCGCGGGAGCAGTTCGAGCGCCTCTACTCAACCGATTCGACCAACGCTATTTACCTCGGCGCGCTGGGTCGAATCGCGGCGCGGCTCGGAGACCGCGCTGAAGCCGAGCGAATCTTTGCCGCGTTGGCGCGGCTCCGTGGAACTTTCGGCTGGAATCAGTACGAGCGTGCGCAGATCGCGGCTCTGGTGGGACGGCGCGACCAGGCTGTGGCACTGGTGCAGCAGGGGTGGGCCGAAGGCGTGGCGTACAACATGTACTTCCACCGCGACATCGACTTCGAGGGTATTCGGGACTATCCGCCGTTCGCGCGCCTGCTGAATCCGAAGGACTGATCTCCCCGCGGCTGCATGGAGCGCGACCGATGACTCCACCTAGCTTCGTGATGCCTCCTCGATAATTTGCGATAATGGCATTCCCGGTCGGTGTACCGAAGCAGGACACATGAGCGCGATTCCGCAGCACCTCGAGACAGCCCTGTCCAGTCGCTACACGCTGGAGCGAGAGCTGGGGCGGGGCGGAATGGCGACCGTGTTCCTCGGGCAGGACCTGAAGCACGACCGCGTGGTTGCGCTCAAGGTGCTACACCCCGAGTTGGCGGCGGCGCTCGGACCGGACCGGTTCCTCCGCGAGATCAAGCTGGCCGCGCGGCTGAATCACCCGAACATCCTGCCGCTGTTCGATTCGGGCGAGGCCAGCGGCTGGCTGTACTACGTCATGCCGTACGTCGAGGGTGAATCGCTCCGGCAGCGCCTCGACCGGGAGAAGAAGCTCTCCTTCGCGGAGGCGGCGCAGCTCGTGAGCGCGATCGGATCGGCGCTGGATTACGCGCACCGGCAGAGCATCGTGCACCGCGACATCAAGCCCGAGAACGTGATGCTGCACGAGGGCGTCCCTATGGTCATGGACTTCGGGATCGCCAAGGCGATCAGCGCAGCGGGCGGCGACACGCTGCTCACGCAGACGGGAATGATGGTGGGCACGCCCGCGTACGTCAGTCCGGAACAGGCGGCCGGCGAGCGCGAGATAGACGGTCGGAGCGACCAGTACAGTCTGGCGTGCATGCTGTTCGAGATGCTGAGCGGCAACCGGCCGTTCACCGGGCCGACGGCGCAGGCGGTCCTGGCGAAGCGGTTCACCGAATCGGCTCCGACGCTCAAGTCGGCGAGCGTGCGCGTGGCCGAGCATGTGGAGAAGGCCGTCGCGCGCGCCCTGGCGAAGGAGCCCACCGAGCGTTTCGACACGGTGATAAGCTTCGTGCAGGCCATCGTACCGGAAACGCGGCGGGGCAACGGAGCCGGTCCTACTGGAGGCGCGGAGTTGAGCAAGTCGACAAAATCGGTCGCGGTGCTGCCGTTCACCAACATGAGCGCGGACGCCGAGAACGAGTATTTCACCGACGGGATCGCCGAGGAGATCATCAGCGCGCTGTCGAAGATCCAGGCGCTGCACGTCGCGTCGCGGACGTCGTCGTTCGCCTTCAAGGGGAAGACCGAGGACATCCGCGACATCGGCCGGAAGCTCGAGGTGGGCACCGTGCTCGAGGGAAGCGTGCGGAAGTCGGGCAACAAGCTGCGCATCTCGGCGCAGCTGATCAGCGTGGCGGACGGCTACCAGCTGTGGTCGGAGCGGTACGACCGGGAGCTGGAGGACGTGTTCGCGATCCAGGACGACATCGCGCAGAACATCGCCAAGGCGCTGCGACTCGTGCTGACGGACCGCGAGCGGGAAGTGATCGAGAAAGTGCCGACCACGAATCTCGAGGCGTACGATTATTACCTGCGCGGCAGGCAGTACTTCAACCAGCTGCGGCTGAAGAGCCTGAAGTTCGCCCGGCAGATGTTCAACCGCGCGATCGAGATCGACCCCGACTACGCCCTCGCTCACGCCGGCGTCGCGTATTGCTGCGCGTTCCTGTACATGTACTTCGACGCGCGCGCGTCGAACCTGAACCAGGCGGACGCCGCCAGCCGGAAGGCGGTGGAGCTGGATCCCCAGCTGGCGGAGGCGCATGTCGCGCGGGGCTTCGCGGTGTCGCTGCGCAAGGAGTTCGAGGAGGCGGAACGGGAGCTGGAGCTCGCGATCGAGCTGGATCCGAGATCGTACGACGCCGCGTATTTCTACGGCCGCGCGCTGCTGACGCAGGGGAAGTGGGAGCGCGCGGCGGACATGTTCGCTCGGGCGGCGGAGATCCGGCCCGAGGATTACAGCACGCCGGGATTCCTGTCGCAGGCGTACGAGGGGATGGGGCAGCACGACAAGGCGATCGCGGCGCGCAAGCAGGCTGTGGAGCTTGCCAGGAAGCACCTGGAGCTGAATCCCGACGATTCGCGCGCGCTGGTGCTCGGCGCGACCGCGCTCGCGGCGGCGGGGGAGCCGGACAAGGCGGCGGAGTGGGCCGGCCGCGGCCTCGCCATCGATCCGGAAGATCCGATGACGTTGTACAACGTGGCCTGCGTGTACGCGCTGAGCGGTCGGCCCGACGCCGCGCTGTCGTGTCTCGAGAAGGCGGTGGACAACGGGTTCGGGCACAAGGAGTGGCTGGAGCACGACACCGATCTGGAGTCGCTGCGGGCCGACTCGCGGTTCCAGTCGCTCGCGTCGGCGATGTAGCGGACCGCTGCGATGATGAGCTCGGATTGCGCAGTCTCAAGTGACATGGCCGAATGGGTCACCGCCAGCGGCCTTCACGGTTGAGTCGGAGGCCTTTTCGGCTTAGATTTCGTATATCGGCGCCGCGGCCCTCCGCGGCGTTTTTCTGCCCCTTGGTGTAACTGGCAACACGTCTGACTCTGGATCAGAAGAGTCCTGGTTCGAGCCCAGGAGGGGCAACTCAGTAGGCAGAGGCATTGTCAGCACTTGGCTGGCGGTGCCTTTTTGCGTGTTGCCGGCCTTCTCCCGTTTCGCTCGAGTTTCTCCCGCCTGTCGCCTGTGCTCCGTTCTCAGAGGTAGCCGAAGAGCGGCGGGAAGGCGATCACGACGATCGCCGCCCAGACGGCGTACACGGGCAGGTAGTTGGTCTGCCAGCGCTCGAGCACCGAGAACGATCCGGCACCTCTCAGGAAGCGCACATACAGCACCGCCGACCACGCCAGGTTCACCAGCAGGATCACGTTCATACCCAGAGCGGCCACCCGGTTCGGGCTGAAGCCGAACTCGTCGATGCGCGCGACGATGGCCCACAGCGTCAGCATGTCCGCCAGGAGCGCGCTGACGAGCAGCACGACCTGCAGCACGTCGAACACACCGGGGGGCGTGCGCGGATCGCGGGCGGAGATGGAATACAGCAGCAGTCCCAGAACCACCACCAGGAGCAGGTCGAACGCGATGAGCATCTCCCGCTCGATGTCGATCGCGCGCCCGGTCCACAGCATGGTCACCAGAAACGTGACGAGCAGGGCGGCGAACAGCGGCGTGAACAACCGCGTCAACACGGGTGCCATGTTCTCGATCACGCTCTGCTTGGCCTCCACGAGCCACGCGGCGATCACCACGGCGCCGACCGCACCGCACGGGAGCAGCCACGACTCGAAGAAAGGCTCCGGGTCGATCCCGATGCCCTGGAAGATGAGCGCCATGAAGCCGGTAAGCACGCCGCCGCCAAGCGCGATCAGGACGTAGTAGATGAGTAGTTCGCCGGTGAAGCGAATGAAATCCATCCGGCCCGCCACCTGACCCCAGCGGCCGCCGGCGTACGCGACGCCCACCACCAGCCAGAGCGCGATCGGCAGGTGCAGCGCCAGCAGCACCTGCGTATGACTCTCCTCCGTCGAGAACGGATAGACATTGGCGAATACGGCCGCCGCTGCGAATGCCACCGCCAGCCAACCGACAATCCTGCGGTCGAGCTGCCGCTTCCAGGCGAAGTAGCCGGTGAGCAGCGGCAGGACGAACAGGCTCGCGTTGCGAGCGTAGAAAGGAGCGTCCTGATCCAGGTCGAGCCCGAACGCCGCGGGCAGCTTGACCGCCAGCGCGGCGGCCGCGGCGAGACCGAATGCGACGACAGAATCCGTACGCGCCCCCGCCTGCGGCTCGTCGGTGTCAGACGGTGACATCACCAGCTGCTTCCACAGTCGGTCCGAGTGCTCGCGCGCGAACTCGCGCGAGAGAGAGTCGAGGTCGCCCATTCGCTTCACCGCCACCAGGAACGCTTCATCGGTGGCGAGCCCCGCCTCGGTCAACCCCGCCACCTGCTCGCGCAGATGATCTTCCAGCTCGGCGACATCCACGGAGTGAATCGCCTGCCGCCGGCGGAGGTAGCTCCGCCACTGGTCGATCTGGTCCTCGAGCGATACGGTGCGTTCTGGCGTAGCCACGTCAGGCTCCCTGAGGTAGAAGCGCGGCCACCGTCGGGCGGCCGGCTGGAATGGAATGGGACAGCGACTGCCAGATGCCGCGTAGAGTCGCGTCAACCGCCTGCCACTGCTTGCGTTCTTCGGCGAGCTGCGCCCGCCCTTGCGAGGTGATCCGGTAGTACTTGCGACGGCGTCCACTCTCGGCGACTTCCCACCGCGCCTTGATGTAGCCGAGGCGCTCGAGGCGGTGCAGGACCGGATAGAGCATCCCGTCCGTCCACTCCATCCTTCCTTTGGACAACTCGCGAACCCGCTGGAGAATCGCGTAGCCGTAGCTGTCGCCCTCGGCGACGATCGCCAGGACGATAGGGGTGGACGAAGCGGCCATGAGGTCCTTGTTGATCTCCATCGCTTCCCGTGTGCGCGTCGCGGACGAGCCCAACCGGTCGTACATAGCAGTATTATACATTGAGCTGCTATGTATGTAAAGACCCCGCTGATTGGCGCGTTGAAGGCCGCAAGGGGAGGGCTGCGGCAGCCGCGTTCATCCGCCTACGACAGGCTGGCCTGAAACGCCTCCAGGTACCGGGCCACGTCGAGCCCGTCCACCAGCGCGTGGTGCACCTCGACCGCGACCGGCATGAGCCAGCGCCCGCCGCGTTGCGCGCACCTCCCGAACACCACGCGCGGCACCGAGGCCTTCCCGCCGTTCAGCGCGTTGCTGAATGCCGTGAAGCGCATCCACGGCAGGCTGGAGTGATATATGAGATCGTCCTCGCCGGGACGCGGGAGCACCAGCGGCGTGACGCGCTTCGCCGCGGCGACCTCGCCGGCAGCATGGCTTGCGAACTCCTCCAGACCCGGAGCGGGGGGAAATATTCCGAAGCCGAACGTGTCGTCCTCGCGCAGGATCGTCGCGCTGGCGCGCACGCTGTCGTGCACCCACACCCGGTCGCCGCGAATCCGCAGGCGAAACGCCTCGATTCCGTTCGCCGCGCGCAGCGAGTGGAACAGCGTGGCGATGTAGAACGACGGCGAGTCCGCCTGGGCGCATCTCTCCCAGGTCGCGGTGGCGTCCACGTCCACGCACAGGCTGAAGAACGGATTGGCGAACCCACAAAACAGCTCGAAGTGCTCCCGCCGACTCCAACTTCCGACGTCGAGAAACCGACCGGAGGCTTCACCTGCTTGGGTCATTTCTGCAAATTCATTGAATGAGCGTCTCATTCCTGGCTAGCGGCGTCATCGCCCGGCGAACGGCCACGAAACATACTGCCGCCGGCCAGTGCCGACTGTCTGCGGTGGCGATGCTCCTCATGCTGGAGCTGGGGGCGTGCGCGACCGTGCCTCCACCGGAAGCCTCGCCGCAGCTCGCTCGCGCCGAGGATACGAGCGCCGCCACTCCGCCGGCCGAGCACGTACCGCTGCTGACGTTCGAGGTGCGGCCGAATCCTGCGGCCGCGCAAATGGGGCCGATCGGACACGCAGTGCGCGCGATCCGCGGCGGGATTCTCGTGTCGGGCGGCCTTCCCTCACTCTCCTCGCCGTCGGCGTGGACCGCGCGCGCTGAGCGGTCCAGCCAGGAGATCACGCTGTATGTAACGCCGTCGTTCGTGAGCGAAGGTATCGTCTCCGGGCCGGCGTGGTACGACGCGGCGATGGCTCTGGAGCCCGGGCGGTACGCCGTGAGGGTGCAGTTGCTGTTGCAGGGCGAGCCTCATCCGGGAATTCCACTGACTTATCCGCCGGTCGTGATCAGTGACGTGGCGGCGCCCGCTATTGACGTGACGTTCGATCCCGGCGCGGTGCGTCCCGGAAGCTCCTTGCTCGGCCTGTCCGTCGACGGGATCAACGCGCAGCGCGCCATTGACAGCAGCTGGGTTGGCGGCGTGCGTTTCCGGGATACGTTGCGCGTGCGCGGAAGCGTGATGGCGCATCCGGAGTCCGATTACAAGGCGCCGTGCTTCGAGGTCGACTCGGCTAGCGCGAGACAATTGCCGCGGTGGCCGGGGGATGAGCGCCGCCACTGGTTCTGCTTCGAGAACGATTCGTTCGCGACGATGCTGCTCGGCCCTCCGGAGTACCAGCGCGACGTGACGATCACGATCGACAGGTTCACGATCAATCGGAACCTGACGGACGCGGTGAACTCCGCCCGCATCATCACGGTCGACCCGGTTTCTGCGCCCGATCCGGACTTGCCTCCGCCTCCGTCACCAGCGCCCGACGATAGTGGCGGCAGCCGACCGCCTGGCCAGACGGCAGCGGTTCGGGTTGCGCTCCGACTCGAGCTGGACCCGACCAGAAGGGAGATCACCTGACGCCATCCACTCGTCGCTGAACAATGAAATACGTTCGGCTGGGCACGGCCGGCGCGTCGGTCTCGCGCATCTGCCTCGGCTGCATGACGTTCGGCAGCAGGAAGTGGCGGCCATGGGTCGTGGAAGAAAGCGACGCCCGGCTGATCTTCAAGAAGGCGATCGAGTCCGGCATCAACTTCTTCGACACCGCGGACATGTACTCGCTCGGAGTGAGCGAGGAGATCACCGGCCGCGCCGTGCGCGACATGGCGAAGCTCGACGAAGTAGTCGTCGCCACCAAGGTCTACTGGCCCATGACCGACCGCCCCAATATGGGCGGGCTGTCGCGGAAGCACATCATCCAGGGGTGCGAAGCCAGCCTCCGGCGGCTCGGCCTCGAGCGCATCGATCTCTATCAGATCCACCGGCTCGACGGAACGACGCCCGTCGAGGAGATCCTGGCCGCGCTGGATCATCTGGTGACGTCGGGCAAGGTGCTGTACGTCGGGGCGAGCTCGATGTACGCCTGGCAGTTCGCGCGAATGTTGAGCGCGGCCGAGCGCAACGGCTGGGCGCGGTTCGTCACGATGCAGAACCATTACAACCTCCTGTACCGCGAGGAGGAGCGCGAGATGAACCCGCTGTGCGAGGCGGAGGGGATCGGTTTGCTGCCGTGGTCGCCGCTGGCGCGCGGATATCTCGCGGGCGCGCGCCGCTCGCTCGGCGACCGCGAGTCCACGCAGCGCGCGAAGACCGACGAGTACGGCCACACCCTGTACACTGAGAGCGGCGACTGGGACGTGGTGGAGGCGTTGAACGCCGTCGCCGCCGCGCGGGGAGCCGCGCCCGCGGAGGTCGCGCTCGCGTGGCTGCTGTCGAAGCTGGCGGTCACGGCGCCGATAGTCGGGACCACCAAAGCGGGCCACCTCGACGCGGCCGTCAGAGCGATCGAGCTGGAGCTGTCGGCGGAAGAGATAGCGCGGCTCGAGGCACCGTACAGGCCGCATCCGATCGCCGGACACAGTTGATCCATTTCGGCGGTTCTCCGCGCGCGTTACAAACGCGCGGGCAGCACCGCAGGCGGCGGTGAACGTCTGAATCAAGCGAGGCCCGCCCCAAGTGTTCGCGGGGCCTCCTTGCCGGATTCGCGAGTAACCCGCAACGTTGCGCCGCTACTCACCCATGGCATCGGAGGTGGTTCCATGCTGGACCGTATGCTGTCCGCCGTGTTCCGCGGCGCTGCCGCACTCGTCCTCGCATTTCTTCTACTGTGGCCGAACGAGCTTCGCGGCCAGGCGCAGGCAACCACCGGGGTCATCCGCGGCCTGGTGACCGACTCCGCGGGCGCGCCGGTCGTCGGCGCGACCGTGACGGTGCGCAACCTCGCGACCAACTTCGAGCGCTCGATCACCACCAACAGCACCGGGTCGTTCGCGGCGACGCTGCTCCCGGTGGGCACTTACGAAGTGAACGTTCGCGCGCTCGGCATGAGCCCGTTCCGGCGCCCGTCGCTCAGGGTGAGTCTTGGCCAGGCGGTGGATCTCGAGATCGCCATGGCCCGGCAGGCGACGACGCTCGGCACCGTGGTCGTGGAAGGCGCCCGTCCCCTGGTGGATCCCAACGAGACCGAGGCGGCAACGAGACTCTCCGCCGAAGTCGTCTCCGGCTTGCCGAACAACGGACGGAATTATCTCAACCTCACTCTGCTCACGCCGAACGTGGCGATCGTGCAGGGTCCGGACGGGGACGAGCTGTCCGTCGCCGGCCAGCGCGGAATTCACAACAACGTTTCGGTGGATGGCGCCGACTTCAACAATCCGTTCTTCGGCGAGCAGCGCGGCGGCCAGCGGCCGGCGTTCACGTTCAATCTCGATGCCGTGCAGGAAGTGGTCGTGATCTCGCAGGGAGCGAACGCAGAGTTCGGCCGCTCCAGCGGCGGCTTCGTGAACGTGCTGACCAAGTCGGGGACGAACGAGCTGCGCGGATCCACCCACTATTACCTGAAGAACGGCGCACTGTCGCAGAACGCGCGGCACGGAGCGATCGAGCTCGACCCCGACTTCTCGCAGCACCAGTTCGGGTTCACGCTCGGCGGTCCGCTGCGGCGCGACAAGGCGTTCTTCTTCATCGCGTACGATCAGCAGATCTACGACGAGACCAAGCAGAAGTCGCGTCCGCCCTCGGCCGCGTTCACCGAGCTTCAGAGCTTCCTCGGGACCGCATTCGGCGGCACGCTGCGCGACGACTTCGGGTCCATAGAGCGCACGAATGACGCGAACGCGCTCCTGGTGAAGCTGGACTGGCGCGTCAATCCCGTGCACAACGCCGCGCTCAAGTACAACTACACGAACTCGCGGCAGGTGAACGGCACGTTCGACGTGGACACCTGGGGACGCAGCGCCAACGGCGTGGAGAAGGACTACTCGCACGCCTTCAACGGGAGTCTCGCGTCGCAGCTCTCGGCCAGCGTGTCCAACGAGTTCCGCTTTCAGTTGGCCCGCGAGGACCGGCCGCGGCCGTATGCCGGCCCGACGATGCCCGGGGGAAGCCGCCCCTTCCCCGACACCGGGATGGACTTCGAGCACGGCTTCCGGTTCGGGCTGCCGTTCTTCCTTCCGATCAAAGCGCACGACACGCGCATCCAGGTCCTGGACAATGTCTCGTGGCTGAGAGGAAATCACCTGATCAAGGCCGGCGCCGAATGGAACCGGGTGGAGGCGAAGCAGACGTTCATCGGCTTCGCCAATGGCCGGTTCATCTTCAGCAGCGTGAACGGATTCCGGAACTACGTCACGCTCGGCAACGGGTACGTGGAGTGCTCGGACGGAACGTCGAACACGACGGGAAGCTGTCCGGCCGGCTCGACGATAACGGGCCCGGTGCTGCTGTACCTGCAGCAGGTCGGCGTGGGCGGACGCTCCGTCGAGGACGCCGGGACGCAGGCGATCCCGCAGCACGACCTGGCCGCGTACATCCAGGACACGTGGAAGCCGACGCCGAGGCTCACGCTGAACTACGGCGTGCGCTGGGAGGCGCAGGTGCAGCCGGATCCGATCACGCCGCCGAACGAAGTGTTCTTCGCGCCGTTCATCGGCAAGACCGTGACGAACTCGGCGGGCACCTTCCGGTTCCCGTCGGACGGGACGATTCCGTCGGACTGGAAGATGTTCCAGCCGCGCTTCGGCATGACGTGGGACGTCGGCGGGGACGGGAAGCAGGTCGTGCGGGCAAGCGCGGGAATGTTCTACGCCAGGATCCCCGGGCTCAACCTGGCGAGCTCGCGCAGCACCAACGGATCCATCGGGCAGACGCTCTTCCGGAATAGCGAGCTGAGGGCAATTCTCGGGGCGCCGCCCGATTACGACGAATTGCTCGCGGCGCCGGGCGCGGTGTTCTTTCCCGACGTATTTGTGTTCGACGAGGATTTCCGCAATCCGCGCACGATCAGCGCGATGGCCGGATACGAACGGGAGCTGGGGCGGGGGCTGGCCGGGTCGGTGAGCTTCACGCACGCCCGCACGGACTTTCTCACGCGCTTCATCAACCGGAACGACGCGGTCTTCGGCAGTCCGTGGAGCAGCGGGCTCGAGCCCGGCGGCTCGAACGGAATCTTCACGCTGACGGTCGTGGAGAGCAGCGCCAAGTCGCGGTACAACGGGGTCACCGTCGGACTGCAGGGCGCGCCGCACCAGCGCCTGCAGTTCGAGGGGAACTACACGCTGTCCTTCGACAAGTCGGACGACGACAACGAGCGCGATCCTTTCAGCTTCAGGTACGCGCGAGCCAACCGGCTGGACCGGGAATACAACTGGAGCGATCGGGACCAGCGGCACCGCTTCAATGCCTGGCTGCTGGCCCGGCTGCCGTGGGCGCTGGAAATGAACAACCGCATCAGCGCGTACTCGGCGCAGCCGACCTCCGAGAAGTGCGGCACCGGGAACAGAGGCACGGGCGAGCGCGCGACGGGTCCGGGGGACCGGATCTGTCCCGACGGCTCCATCCTGCTGCGCAACACGCTCCGAAAGGAGAACGCCTTCTTCTCGTGGGACGTTCGCTTTGCACGCGCCTTCGAGAATCGCGGCCGGGGCCGGCTCGAGGCGATCGTAGAGGTGTTCAACGTCACGAACTCGGACAACTTCCGTGACCCGGCGGCGACGTCGCTGCTGTTCAACTTCGACGGGACGATCAGGAGCGGGCTGGGCGACCCGCGCCAGATCCAGGCGGGGCTGCGCTGGATCATGTGATCGTTTGACGAGCGGGCCCGGCATTGCCGGGCCCGCCCGTGGATGCGGACTGGATGTCCGCAAGCCCAGCATGTAGCTTCGCAGTCCAAGTTCCGCTATCCGGGTTACCTGAAGAGAGGATGGACGTGAGGTATCTGCTCGCGCTTGCCACTGCCGGACTCTCTCCGGCGATCGCCGCGGCCCAGACTCAACGGGTCGAAGTTCTCCCGCCCGCGCAGCAGATCGCGCTAGCGGTGCTGCCGGCGCCCGCCGGATTTCGCGACGCGTCCACCGTGCTCGGCTATCGCCCCGATGGGCAGCTCGTACGGTTGCGCGTGGGGGACAACGGCATCATCTGCCTGGCCGACGACCCGCGCGAGCCGCGCTTCCACTCCGCCTGCTACCACGAGTCGCTCGAGCCGTTCATGGCGCGCGGGCGCGAGATCCGGCGGATACACGGGCCGAACAAGCGCGAGCTCAGCGACAGTCTGCGGCTGGCCGACATCCGCGCCGGACGCATCAGGATGCCGGCGAGCGCGGTGCTCTACCAGATATTCGCGGCGGACGACAGCGTGGACGTGGCGACGGCGACCGTGAAAAGTCCGTCGTACCTGGACGTCGTGTACATCCCGGGCGCCACGCCGAAATCGACCGGCTTCACGACGGACGCGCTGCGGGGCACGCCCTGGCTGATGTATCCGGGAAAGCCGTGGGCGCACATCATGATCGTGCGGTAGCAGCTTTTCAGTTACTTGGCCCGCGTGAGGTTCCCGCAGGTGAGCACGTTACTGAGCTGCGTACCACGACCCCGGTACACGTTCACGTGGTATTGTCCCGTCGCGGGCATGGTGATCGCGAGTTCCATGTCCAGCTCGCCGCGGCCGTTCGCACCGACGTCGATGATGGGGAATCGCTCGACCGGGGCGATGGGCACCATGTCGCTGCCGCAACGGCCCGGTAAGATCGCCCACTGCAGCGCCGATCCGTCGTATCCGGTCGTCGACACCGTCAGCCGGACGCGGGTTCGCTCGGATCCGGCCGGGGAGAGGAACATGTACCCCGTGGTTCTGTTACGAACCGTGGGCGCGACGCCGCCGGTTCGCTGCTGCGTGGCCTGGAGCATCGCTTGCCACCGCACCGGAACGCCGGCCGCGGCGATCGCCTCGGCGCGGTCGTTAGAAGAAGGGCGGGTCGGGGCGGGCTGAGCCCCGCAGCGCCCGGCGGCGCCGGACACCACGGCAATAACAAGTAGCGGCGAACCTATGCGCAGCGAATGCATGGGGACCTGCCCGAAGCGTGGACGGCTCAGCCGGCCATTACCCGAGTTGCTGCATGAATCATACGACGGGTTCCGGCGCCCGGCGAGGAGGCAGTCAGCCGCTCAGTGGTCCATTCGCAGCGCCTGCGCCGCGCGCACTTCGGGAAGATTCGGATCGAGCGCGATAGCGCTGTCCAGCGCTTGATTGAACAGAGACGCGCGGCGCTGGTCGGCGGGATCGAGCGCCGCCCACCAGAAGCGCGCCTCGGCGAGCCGCGCGAATGCCTGCGCGTAGCGTGGGTCGAGCCTGACGGCTTCCTCGAACGCCTCGATGGCCGGCGTGAGGAACTGAGCGTTCGCGCTGTCCTGCCGCGAGCGGCGGAAATAATCGAGCCCGCGCCCGTACGCTTCGCGCGCGGCCGGGACGCTCGTCGCGGGGGACGGAGGCGCGACGGCGGTGTCCGCCGGCTGGGCCGAGCGCGACATGTAGTTCAACGCGGCGAGTCCGAGCGAGGTGGCGACGAGCAGGCCGATGACGGCGCGGCTCATCCACGGTGGTCGGGCCGGAAGCGCCGCAGGCACCACGTCCGCGGTCACACGCGCGTCCGGCGAGATGCGGTCCAGCTCGTCCACTATCTGCTCCGCCGACTGCGGTCGCGCGGCCGGGTCCTTCTCCATGCACCGCGTCACGAGCTCGGCGAGCGCGGGCGGGATGTCCTCGCGCCGGCTCGCGAGCGGCGGGGGCGTTTTCGTGAGGTGCGCCGTGATCGCCTCGCGGTGCGATGCCGCCGGGAAGGGCAGCTGACCGGCAAGGAGGTGATACGCGGCGACGCCAAGCGAGTAGATGTCGGAGCGGTGGTCCATCGCCGGATCGGCCGTGGCCTGCTCGGGCGAGATGTAGTCCGGTGTGCCGAGCGAAGTGCCGGCGACGGTGAGAGTCGAATCGCCCGTATCATCCTCGGGCTCGCGGGACGATGACAGCGCTTTGGCGACGCCGAAGTCGGTCACCATTGCGGCGCCGCCGGAAAGCAGGATGTTCGCCGGCTTGATGTCGCGGTGCACGACGCCTTCCTCGTGCGCGCGCGCGAGCGCGCAGGCGACGTCGCGCAAAATCCGGATCGCGCGGCGCACTTCGACGCGCTCGCCCCGCTCCAACAGGGCACGCAGAGACTCGCCGCGCACGAAGGGCATGGTGAAATACGGCAGGCCGTCGGCCTCGCCCGCGCTCAGCACCGTCACGATGTTCGGATGCTGCAGTCGCGCGGCGAGCGCGATCTCACGGCGGAACCGGGTGATGGATATCCCCGCGGCCAGCTCCGGCAGCAGCAGCTTCACGACGATGTCCCTGCCGAGCGAGCGATCGTGCGCCAGGAAGACGCGCGACATCCCGCCGCCGCCCAGCTCGCGCCCTAGCTCGTAGGTGGACCCGAGCGACGCGGCCAGCTTCTGCGCCAGCGGGTCGGAGCCGGACGGATGCGGGCTATCGGGAAATTTCACAGGCTACAAGCTACAACGTGGGAGGAGCGCCGCCGGTCAGTCGGCTGCCTCGGAGCGAAGCTGGCGCTTCAGGTTCACCAGTGCCGTGCGCGCGTGCTTCGCGGCGTCCGACGAAGGGTGCGTAGCGATCAGCCGGCGCAGCTCGGAGACTGCGGCGTCGAGATTCGGCAGCGGACCCGTATATAGATCGATCAGGCGGTTGGTCACGTACATGTGGCTCTCGGCCGGGAGATCCGGCCTCCGCTGCGCCTCGCGGAACAGGTCGGCCGCGCGCTGGAGATCGCCGTGCCTGGTGTGCAGGTCGGCGGCGCGGATGACGACGGTGGCGCCGCCGGTGCCCGCCGCCGCGTGTCGCTCGAACGCGGCGATCGCTTCGGCATGGTGGCCGCGGGCCAGGAGCGATTCCTCGTACGAGAAAGTCTCGTCGTACGTGCCCTGCGGCTGGATGAACGCGCTGAACGATCCACCGGCGAGCCGGCTGACGCCGATGATCGCGCAAAAGGTCAGCACGAACACGCCCACGAAACCGAGCAGGCCGCCGAGGACGGGGTTGAAGTCGTGCTCGCTGGCGTAGCGCGCGCCGCCGTAAACGCCGAAAAGTCCGGCCGCGATGAATGCGCCGCGAAAGGCGTTGACGTAATCGGCGGCTTCGGGTCCGAAGCGATCGAACAGGGTGAGGCGGTACTTCATTCGTCTCCTTCTGGCCGGAACGGGAGGCCGGTCGTAGGTTGGACGCAAACCAACCCGGGAAATATGGGCTTCTCCGTCATCGACTGGCTGATCGTTGCCGCGTATTTCGCGCTGACCGTCGCGATCGGATTCTACTTCACGCGCCGCGGCGGCTCGAGCATGAGCGAGTACTTCAACGCCGGCCGCAACGTCCCGTGGTGGCTCGCGGGCGTGTCCATGGTCGCGACGACGTTCGCGGCGGACACTCCACTCGTCGTCACGGGTCTCGTGGCCTCGCGCGGCGTCGCGGGGAACTGGCTGTGGTGGAACATGGTGATGAGCGGAATCCTCACCGTGTTCTTCTTCGCGCGGCTGTGGCGCCGCGCCGGAGTTCTCACCGACGTGGAGCTCGCGGAAGTGCGGTACGGCGGGAAGCCCGCCACGTTCCTGCGCGGCTTTCGCGCGCTATACCTCGCGATCCCGATCAACCTGATCATCCTCGGCTGGGTCACCAAGGCGATGGTGACGATCCTGTCGATCTCACTGGGAATCTCGCCCTGGGTCGCGGTGGGGATCTGCTTCGCCATCACGGTGGCGTACGCGGTCGCGGCCGGGCTCTGGGCCGTGCTGTGGACGGATTTCTTCCAGTTCATCATCATGATGACCGCGATCATCATCCTGGCATTTTTCGCGGTGGAAGCGGTCGGCGGGATCGGCGCGCTGCGCGCCGGCGTGACGGAGCATTTCGGAAGCGAGACGGCGGCGCTCTCGGTGCTGCCGGTAAGGATGGGCCCGGACGGGATCATGGCGTACGCGTGGATGCCGCTGCTCGCGCTCACCGTATTCCTCTCGGTGCAGTGGTGGGCGGCGTGGTATCCCGGCGCGGAGCCGGGCGGCGGCGGCTACATCGCGCAGCGGATCTTCTCCGCGAAGACTGAGCGCGACGGCGTGCTCGCGACGCTCTTTTTCCAGGTGGCGCACTACGCGATCCGTCCCTGGCCGTGGATCATCACCGGGCTCGCGACGGTGCTCCTGTACCCGAACCTGGAGAACCGCGAGCACGGCTACGTGCACGCGTTCATGGACTTACTGCCCACGCCGTGGCGCGGACTGATGCTCGCCGGATTCGCGGCCGCGTACATGTCCACGGTGGCGACGCAGCTCAACTGGGGAGCGTCCTACCTCATCAACGATTTCTACAAGCGATTCATGCGCCCCGGCAGGGACGAGAAGCATTACGTGAACGCCGGACGTGTCGCGACGATCTTTCTCTTTGCGGCGTCGCTGCTCGTCACGTGGCAGCTCGAGACGATCGAGGGTGCGTGGAAGTTTCTGCTCGCGCTCGGGGCCGGGACCGGTCTGGTCCTGATCCTTCGCTGGTACTGGTGGCGGATCAACGCGTGGTCGGAGATCAGCGCGATGACGACGTCGTTCATCGTATCGCTGCTCGCGTTCGCCTACATCCGTCCGCGCTTCGCGGCGACGGATCCGAATGGCGACGCGTGGGTGATGCTCACGACGGTCGCGGTGAGCACGGTGGTCTGGGTGGCGGTGACGTTCGCCACGAAGCCGGAGTCCGACGCCACGCTCGAGTCGTTCTACAAGAGAGTGCGGCCGGGCGGACCGGGTTGGGTCGCGGTGTCCAACCGGCTCGGCTTCGGGCGCGAGAAGATTCCCGGCGGCGCGCTGGCGTGGAGCAACTGGCTCGCCGGCGTGATCGCGGTGTACGCGTCGCTGTTCGGGATCGGCAAGCTCGTCTTCCTCGAGTTCGGCACGGGGCTGATCATGCTGCTCGTCGCCGGGCTCGCGTTCTCCTGGATCGCGCGCTCGTTCAGGAACGAGCCCGAGCCGCCGGCCGAGATCACGCGGATGGAGGAGGAGCGAAGAGCCGCGGCGTGAGGCGCGGCCTCACTCCGTGAGGACCTTCGGGTCGCCGAGGGTCCGATCGCGCACGGCGCTGTCATGGCCGAGCACGCGGCGGACGAAGTCCGGCCACCAGTCGGCCTGCGGGTCGCGGTCGCGATAGGCGTCGAGCGCCGCCCAGGTCTTGTCGTGGATCTGCTGTGCCCTGTCCAGCGCTTCCTCGCGAGAGATCCCTTCGTGCTTCATCGCGCGGCGACCGATCCGCGCGTGCAGCACTTCGTCCGCCCAGTCGTAGTCGTGGAAGTGGGCCGAGAGCTCGTCGCCGGACGCGCGGGCGGTCTCGTACTCCGAGCGCTTGCCGACTTCCGCCGGCATGAGCGACTGCTCGATGCCGTACAGGATGATCTGCCGCTCGAGCGGGGTGGCGTGCAGGTTGA
>JBBEBQ010000014.1 GCA_040882285.1 Gemmatimonadaceae bacterium | reverse complement strand
CGAAATTCCTTGTCGGGTAAGTTCCGACCTGCACGAATGGCGTAACGACTTGGACACTGTCTCGACCTAGTGCTCGGCGAAATTGCAGTCTCGGTGAGGATTCCGAGTTCCCGCAGCAGGACAAAAAGACCCCATGCACCTTTACTGTAGCTTGTCATTGCTCGCTGCACGAGGCTGTGTAGCATAGGTGGGAGCCTTTGAAGCTCGGGCGCTAGCTCGGGTGGAGGCAGCAGTGAAATACCACCCTGCGTCGTGCGGCGTGCTCACCAAAGAAAGCAAACCTTTCCTGGGACCGTGGCAGGTGGGCAGTTTGACTGGGGCGGTCGCCTCCGAAAGAGTAACGGAGGCGCGCGCATGGTGCTCTCAGCGCGGTCGGTAATCGCGCCTTAAGAGTGTAACGGCAGAAGAGCGCCTGACGGTGAGACAGACATGTCGAACCGGTACGAAAGTAGGTCGTAGTGATCCGGTAGTACCGCGTGGGCGGGCTATCGCGCAACGGATAAAAGGTACGCTGGGGATAACAGGCTTATCGCGCCCGAGAGTTCACATCGACGGCGCGGTTTGGCACCTCGATGTCGGCTTATCACATCCTGGGGCTGGAGAAGGTCCCAAGGGTCCGGCTGTTCGCCGGTTAAAGTGGTACATGAGCTGGGTTCAGAACGTCGTGAGACAGTTCGGTCTGTATCCGCTGTGGGCGTTGGAATGTTGAGGGGCGTGGACCCTAGTACGAGAGGACCGGGTCGAACAGTCCGCTCGTGTACCGGCTGTGGTGCCAACTGCAGCGCCGGGTAGCGACGACTGGCGGAGATAACCGCTGAACGCATCTAAGTGGGAAGCTTCCCCCAAGATGAACATTCCCTGGAGCTTCGAGCTCCCTGAAGGGCCGGGAGAGACCATCCCGTCAAGAGGCCGCACGTGGAAAGTGAGCAATCACCTACAAGCGAAGCGGTCCTCATCGCCCGTGAGGCTTGACCTCCTAACTGCAGTTACTAGTGACTTGTTACTAGTGACTCGTAACTGCTAGAGCAGAGCACTGCGTTCGATCGCAGCAATTCGCTGACTTACACGATTACTACCAATTCCGTTGACAGCTATTAGCTGTTAGCTGTTAGCTCTTGGCTAAAAGCCAACAGCCAATAGCCAACAGCCGCAGTCTTGCTGGCGACTAGAGCGCAGGGGCCACACTCGTTCCCATCCCGAACACGATCGTTAAGCCCTGCAGCGCCGATGGTACTACGACCGAGAGGTCGCGGGAGAGTAGGCCGTCGCCGGCTTCTCATTAAAAGAGCCCGTCACTAACGTGACGGGCTCTTTTTTTTGTGCAGCCACCCGTGCAATACTGAGGGCCGCGGCGACGATCCTCCACTCGGCGACGACCGTCAAGCCGGACAGCGCCGATGGTACTGCGATTGAGAGGGTCGCGGGAGAGTGGCCGTTCGCAGGCCTTTCCTTGGTCTGCCGCCAAAGAGGGTCTGGTTTATGCAGCGAACGAGAGTCTGACATCCCCGGGAGGAACCCGTATGACCCTGGATCGTGCGTCGAGTTGGCCGCGTAAGCTGGGTACGTCAGCGATGGTTGCCGTCCTCGCCGGATGTGGCTCGGTCGCGGATCCGCCATTCGATGACGTGCCGCTGAATATCGTCGAGTTCGTAACGGACGAACTGCCAAAGCCGCGCCAGATTAACGTCGAGTTTCGAGACGACGGTAACGGGGTTTTGATCTTCAGCGCCGGCTACGGTGAGCCCCAGGATTGTCCTTCGGGCTGTTTCTACATGACAGCCTGGGGGTTGGCGTACCGCGACCAGATCGGGTGGATTGGCGTCGGCGCGCCGCCAGGGACAACCTCGTTTTACGATGTGAAGCCGCAGGACAGCGAGCTCTTCGCGGACGAGCTTTGGGATGACCTGAAAGCGCTTTACGTATTCGGCGCGTTCCGCATGATGCTGACCTGCGACGCGGACACGCCCTCGTCGGCGCTCGTGCGGCTTGCCGAGCGGCTGCCGCAGGAGGGTTGGCCGTTCCTCGCGAGTCTCCTGTTGAACGAGGCGCAGCGACGTGATGTGCGCCCTGTTGCGGAGGTGATCGCTCGTCTCAGTTCGTCCGAGTGGAACTTCGCGGCTTCGCGCGAGCGGGCAGCGCTTGTGCTCAACGACTGGCCAGGCGTGCCGCTTTCCGGGCTGGACTGCCCCAGACGGTAGACGCGCTCGTCGGAGGCCGCACCGGGCGCGTGCGTACCGAACCCGCGAAGCCCGTCACAACCGTGACGGGCTTTTTTCTGGTATCCAAAGCTTATCGCGACGGATCGCTCGCGCACGCGGCCCGGACTCTGGCTAGCTCCGACGGCTGGTGGATCGCCAGCGCGCTTCCCTGACGCTCCGCGTCGCCCGTTCCGACCGCGGCCCCGAGGATCTGGGCCGTGGTGGCCGACGGTCCGCTGACGTTAGCCACAATGGCGGTCGCCCCGACTTCGGCCGCGGACTCCTTCATCCGCTTGACCAGATCTTCATTGTCGGTCCAGACGGCGTTCCCTTCCGCCGTGATATAGGCAATCTCGTAGTAATCCGACGTTATGCGGGCCCGGCTGTCGAGGACGGTGACACCCGCCTCGCATGTCGGCACAAAGTGGCGCACCGGAGTGGTTCGCGTGATGTCGATCCCCGTAGCGCATGCGGCTGAGACTAGCGCCAAGCTGGCAACGGCCAGTATCTGTCTGCTGATCATCATTTCCCCCTGTGCATTCGTTCAATGAGCGTCCCTGGACGGGTCCAGATCTGGCCCCGACCATGCATCACGGTGCAATACGAGGGCCGTGGGCGCAGTTCCGGACCAGGCGACGCCTCCGTACGGTAAGTTTCCAATGCCGGTCACTGCTCCGCGCGATTTCGTGCGCCGAATGGCGCGACACAACCCGCTTCAAGGAGACTGACAATGCAGACCGCACTCGGTGACACGATCTACCGCCCTTCGCCGCAGCCGGTAAACGACGTCAGCTTCGGCGACCAGATCCAGGCATCGTTCAGCAATGCAATGGCGATGTTGTTTACCGCGATTCCGAGAATACTTGGCTTCATCATCGTCGTCCTTATCGGCTGGCTGGTCGCGAGCCTCATCGCGCGCGCGGTGGCCACTCTCCTGCGCACCGTTCGATTCGACGACATGGCCGCGCGCGCCGGAATCACCCGCTTCGCGCAGCGCGCGGAGGTCCATGCCGACCCGTCGGACATCGTCGCCGGGATCGTGAAATGGCTGATCCGCATCGTCGTGCTGCTGGTCGCGTTCGACCTGCTCGGCCTGCCCGCCGTTTCCGAAGTGCTGAGCGAATTCCTCCTCTGGCTGCCGAATCTCATCGTCGCCGTGGCGGTGCTCCTGATAGCCGGTGTGGCCGCGAACGCGCTCGCGAACATCGTGCGCGGCGCGACCGCCGAAACGGACGTGGCCAATCCGGATACCCTGGCCAACGTCACGCGCATCGCGGTCTGGGCATTCGCGGTCGTGATCGCTTTCAACCAGCTCGGCGTTGCGCGCACACTCATAAACACGCTCGTGACGGGCCTCGTATTCGCCGTTGCGCTCGCGGCGGGACTCGCCTTCGGTCTCGGCGGGCGCGACATGGCGGCCAGAAAGCTGGATGACTGGAGCGAGAAGGGCAGAGACCTTCGTGACCAGACGCAGCGCAATCGCGGCGGTACGGGGTCCGGTCAGCGCGGGGCGTCCGGCGGCGCGACGCCGTAGCATTAGGCAGCCTCCCTGCTAAAACAGCCCGCCAGTCGAATGGCGGGCTGTTTTGTCATCGGCTTTTCCTGGAGAGCCCGCCACGAAATTGAATCTCCCGGCGGATCTTCGAAGAGGAATTCGGCAAGCCGTTCTCCGTCACCGAGATTCCGGCGCACGCGCTGGAAGCGCAGTGGAAGGGCACCGAGAATCCCATGGAGAAGACGTTCGCCAGCCTGATGCTCGGCGTCGCGCGGGGCTTCGACTCCGACATGGAGCCGCCGTTCGAGAAGTTCCCGATGAAGCTCACGACGCCGCGGGAGTTCGTGCGGGAGAGGGCGAAAAGCGGCTGACTACTCCGGCGGGCCGTAGCCGGTGTTGACGCCGTCTCCGCACGGCAGCGACACCGGCGCGGGCCCCGGCGGGTCCGCGTCGCCGAGCTCGCGCCGCAGCTCCTCCATCCGTTCGCGTAAAGAGCGCTCGGTCGCTGCGTAGCGCCGCTCGCCGGCAAGGTTCCGGGTCTCGTCCGGATCGTTCTCCAGATCGTACAGCTCCCACTGCTCCGGCTGCTCGTACAAATGGATGAGCTTCCACCGCTTCGTCCGCACCCCGCGGTGCTTCCGCGCGCAGTGCTCGGCGGGGTACTCGAAGAACTCGTATAAGAAATCCTCCCGCCACGGCACGCTCTGGCCGAGCAGCAGCGGCGCGAAGCTCCGCCCCTGCATCGCCTTCGGCACCGGCACGCCGGTCAGCTCGAGCAGCGTTGGCGCTGCGTCCACGTTCAGGATCATGTGCGACCGGTCCACGGCCGGCGCCACGCGCGCGGGATACCGCACCAGCAGCGGCACCTTGATGGACGGCTCGTACATCAGCCGCTTGTCGTACAGCCCGAACTCGCCGAGGAAGAAGCCGTTGTCCGAGGTGTACACGACGATCGTGTTGCCGGCGAGGCCGGCAGCGTCGAGCGCGTCGAGCGCGTCGAGCAGCTTGCCGACGTTCTCATCCACGCTGAGCAGCACTCGATAGTAGTTCTTGACGAGATGCTGCAGGTTGAGCCGCTTGCGCTCCTCGAACGGCAGCGACGGATCCACGCCCTTGTTCCTGAAGTCGGGCATGTCGGCGATCGCCATCTCGGCGCGCCGCACGGCGTCCTTGCCCACGAGGCGGTCCTCGAAGGTCCGCGGCACCGGCACGTCGATGTCCTCGAATGTGCGCGCGAACCGCTCCGCCGGCATCCACGCGCGGTGCGGCGACTTGAAGTGGTACAGCAGGCAGAACGGCTTGTCGGCGGGCCGCTCGCGCAGGAAGGTGAGCGCCTGGTCGCCGACGACGTCGTCCGCGTGGCCACGGAACTTCACGCGCACGCCGTTCACTTCCATCTCGGGATCGTAGTAGCCGCCGCGCGTCCGGCCGAAGACGACCGACGAATCAAAGCCGGTCGGCGCCGAGCGGAGATGCCATTTGCCGACTACGCCGGTGTAGTACCCGGCAGCCTTGAGCAGCTCGGGGAAGGTGATCTCCTCGTCGCGCAGCCCCGGCTGGTTGTAGAACTGCGGGCCGCCGGCGTTGGACAGCACGCCGTGCCGGTGCGAGTACAGCCCGGTGAGGAACGACGCCCGGCTCGGCGCGCACAGCGAGTTCGTGACGAACGCCTCGGTGAACCTTACTCCGCCGGCCGCGATGCGATCGATGTTGGGCGTGCGCAGGATCGTGTTGCCGTAGACGCTCAGCGCGTCCTGCCGCTGATCGTCGGTCATGATGAACACGATGTTGGGCACCGCCGCCGCCGGACTCGCGGATGCCCGGCCGGCCTTCACGAACGGCGCGGCGGCCACGACGCCGGCGAGCATCCGCACCGCGTCGCGCCGGGTGACCGTCTTATCCTTGCCCATTCATCCGGCCGGCGGGGCTCAGCCCGCGCGCTTGGATCGTCATCGAACCAACATAAGTTCGTCCCGGGGCGGCCGCTACGCCGTTCGCGTGGTCATCGCACCGTGAAGCTGTTCGACACGACAACCGTCGCATCGAGGTCGGTCAGCGCCGTGCCCGGCGCGCCGGAGACACGCTCAGCCTTAGCCGGTACGTCCCCACGACCTGAGCTCCGTTGCCCACTCGCCAGCTGCGGTGCGCGGGGTAGCGGTGGACCGCGCGCTCGCCGATCCACAGCTGGTATATCTCCCGGCCTTCGGGCGCGCACACCGGGGTGTACGCCGGCGCCCACGATCCGTTGACCAGCTGCTCGATGCGCCAGTTGCACCAGCGATCGTACAGGACCGTCGCCGAGCCCGTGTTCGTTATCTCGGCATCCACGGTGAAATCGGTCAGCAAGCTCAACTCGGCTTGCACCACCGTCTGAACTCGGACGTCCACCGACGCGACAGATCGGGGGCCGGCGATCTCGGTGCACCCGATCGCCGCGAGACCGGTCAGCGCGGCGACGAGCGCGCGACGCGCACGCAGAGCCGCGAGCCCACGTTGCTTTCCATTGGCGGTAAACCGAGATGCGTGCTGCATCCCTGGTTATACTCCGCAACGCCCGCGACGGCTCACTGCCCGGTGCCGCCCGCGGCGGCCCACATTCCCACCCACGTAATGCCACGGAAGCGTCCGCTGTACGAGATCCGCAGATCCGCGATTCAGGGAAGGGGAGTCTACGCGGCGCGGCGGATCCGCCCGGGCCAGCGTATCATCGAGTACGCCGGCGAGCGCATCACCCCGGACGAAGGCGACCGCCGCTACGACGACGCGCGGATGAGGCGGCACCACACCTTCCTGTTCAGCCTGGACAAGAACACCGTCATTGACGGGAACCGCCGGGGGAATGACGCGCGCTACATCAACCACTCGTGTGATCCGAACTGCGAGGCGGTGACCGTCGGCAAGAAGATCTTCATCTACGCGAAGAAGAACATCCAGCCGGGCGTGGAGCTGGCCTACGATTACAAGTACGAGTGGAGCGACGACAAGCGCGACATCGCGCTGTACAAGTGCGAATGCGGCAGCGCCAGGTGCCGCGGTACCATCATGAAGCGCAAGCCGCGGAAGCGTCGCAAGCGGTAACGCCGCCTTCCGCGTCGGCTGTGCCGTCCCGTATCTTGCGAATCCCACTCAGACGGTTGGAGACACCATGCTTCGCTCGTTGATCCGCACTAGCCCGGCGCTGCTCTGCCTCACTCTTGCGGTGACCGCGGCCGCGCAGGAAGGCTACCGCCAGCCTCCGGCCCCGATCGGGCAGATTCTCGATGCGGAGCGAACGCCGATCGTCAGCGTGAGCCCCGATCGGGCGACGCTCCTGCTGCAGGAGCGCGACGAGATGCCTTCGATCGCGGAGCTCGCCGCGCCGGAGGCTCGACTCGCCGGACTGAGGATCAACCCGAGAACCAACGCCGCGTCGCGCGCGACCAGGTACAAGGGGCTTCGGCTCCTGCGGATCGGCGCGCGCGGCGCGGAGCCGGAGCGGCGGATCGCCCTCCCGCCGGGCGCGAGCGTCGGCAACGTCAGCTGGGCGCCGGACGGCGGACGCCTCGCGTTCACCATTGCAGGGGACAGCGGCCTCGCGCTCTGGCTCGCCGACGTCGGATCGGCGACGGCGCGCCGGCTCAGCTCCGCGAAGCTGAACGCGGCCCTGGGCGCGCCTTGCGCCTGGATCGATTCATCCAGGCTCGTGTGTCGCTTCGTGCCGGAGAACAGAGGCGCCGCTCCGGCGGAATTCTCCGTCCCCAGGGGACCCGTCATCCAGCAGTCGATGGGCCGCGCCGCGGCCAACCGCACCTACCAGGATCTGCTGCAGAACGCGGCCGACGAGGCGCGCTTCGCGTACCTGGCGACCAGCCAGATCGCGATCGTATCGGCCGACGGGAGCATGAACCCGATCGGCGCGCCCGGGATCTACACGACGGTTGATCCTTCGCCTGACGGAAAATACCTGGTGGTGAACGCGATCCAGCGGCCGTACTCGTACATCGTGACTGTCGGGAGTTTTCCATCCACGATCTCGCTGTGGGCCCTGTCGGGCGCGGTCGTGAAGACCCTCGCGCAGCGACCGCTCCGCGACGACGTCGGCACGTCGTTCGACGCGGTGCCGCGGGGAATGCGCGTCGGCGGCTGGCGCGCGGATGCGCCCGCGACGCTCTGGTGGGTCGAAGCGCTGGATGAGGGCGATCCGTCGAAGCCCGCCGAGAAGCGCGACAGGATGTATATGCTCTCGAGCCCCTTTAGGGGGGAGCCCTCGGTCCTCATGGATGTCGAGCTCCGATCGAGAGGCGTGCAGTGGATGCGGGAGGACCTCGCCCTCGTGAGCGAGAGCTGGTCGAAGACACGCCGCACGCGCACCTGGGCGATTAATCCGGGCAATCCCGCGGCGCCCCCGCGGCTGCTCTTCGATCGCTCATCGGAAGACCGCTACGCCAATCCCGGTTCGTTCGTGACCGCCGTCGGTCCGTTCGGCGAGCGAGTGGTGCTCACCAGCGCCGACGGCCGATTCGCGTATCTGCAGGGGTCCGGTGCGTCCCCCGAGGGCGACCGGCCGTTTCTCGACCGGATCGAGCTGAGCACGGGCAGGACGGAGCGGCTGTGGCGATCGGAAGCGCCGTACTACGAGCAGATCGTCGCCGTGCTCGACGACGCGGCAGCGCGCGTCGTAACGCAGCGCGAGAGTCTGAAGGATCCGCCCAACTACTTCCTGCGGGACATCCGCGCAAATCGCCTTACGCAGCTAACGCGCTTCGCCGACCCCGCGCCACAGTTCGCCGCGGTCGAGCCGCGGCTCATCACCTACAAGCGCGACGACGGCGTGCAGCTCTCGGCCAAACTATACCTCCCGCCGGGGTACACGCCGGCCCAGGGTCCGCTGCCGTTTCTGTTCTGGGCGTATCCCCAGGAATTCCGCAGCGCGACGGCCGCCGCACAGGTGGTCGGATCGCCGTACCGTTTCAGCCGCCCGGCGGGCACGTCGCACCTTTTTCTCCTGACGCAGGGATACGGAATTCTCGACGGGCCAACGATGCCGATCATCGGCGAAGGCGACCGGGAGCCGAACGACACGTACGTCGAGCAGCTGGTGTCCAGCGCGAAAGCCGCGGTGGATGAGGTGGTACGGCTGGGCGTCGCCGACCGGAACCGCATCGCCGTGGGCGGGCACTCGTACGGCGCGTTCATGACGGCGAATCTGCTGGCGCACTCGGATCTGTTTCGCGCGGGCATCGCCCGCAGCGGCGCGTACAACCGCACGCTGACGCCGTTCGGCTTCCAGGCCGAGGAGCGCACCTTCTGGCAGGCGCGCGACACGTACGGCGCGATGTCGCCGTTCTACCACGCCGAAAAGATCAACGAGCCGATTCTCCTGATCCACGGCGAGGCGGACAACAACTCCGGCACCTTTCCGATCCAGAGCGAGCGCATGTATGCCGCGCTCATGGGGAACAAAGGCACGGTACGTTACGTCGTGTTGCCGGCGGAATCCCACGGCTACGCCGCGCGCGAGAGCGTCGGCCATACCCTCTGGGAGATGGTCAACTGGCTGGACACGTACGTGAAGAACGCGCCCCGGGCTGCTGCGGCCGGGACCGGCAACGATTAGCGCGCGCAGCTCCGCTCTCGTAACACAACCTCCAACGACTCAAATGAAAGCGATCCGCATCGCCACGCTCCTCCTGCTCTGCGCTCCCGTCGGCGTCGCCGAGTCGCAGATCCCTGTGCTTCGCGACAGCATCGGCCGCGACGACCGGAACTTCTCCTTCTACAGCCGCGGCCCGTACCGGGCAGCCGTGCCGAGGCCGGAGAGCCTGCTCGGCTACAACGTCGGCGAGCTGAACACGCAGTTCGCGCAGCAGGAGCGCGTGCTGCTCGCGATAGCCGACGCGGCGCGGGATCGCGTCGCCATCGAGACGATCGGCCTGACCAACGAGCGCCGCACGATGCGGCTGTTCATCGTCTCGTCGCCGGAGAACATCTCCCGGCTCGAGTCCATCCGGGCGGATCTCGACCGGCTGGCCGATCCGCGCGGACTGTCGCAGGCGGACGCGGCGGCGCTCATCGAGCGCACCCCCGCGGTGGTGTGGATCAACGAGAGCGTGCACGGCAACGAGGCGCCGGGCTTCGAGAACGCGATGCAGACGCTGTATCAGCTGGCGGCAAGCGACGAGCCCGCTACGCTCAGCGCGCTGCGCAACACGCTCGTCATCCTGAATCCGAGCACCAATCCGGACGGCCACGAGCGATTCTCCGTGTGGTACAACTCGATTCACGTGGGCGCGCCCGAGTCGTTCGCGCTCGAGCACTCCGAGCCCTGGAGCATTCAGGGGCGGTTCAATCATTACCGCTTCGACATGAACCGCGACCTGATGACGACGACGCAGATCGAGGTGCAGAACCTCGTGCGCGCCATGAACCGCTGGCACCCGATGGTCGCGATCGACCAGCACGGCCAGACGACGAATTATTTCTTCCCGCCGACGGCCGAGCCGCTGAACCCGAACCTCGGCGCCGATTTCAAGAAGTGGATGGAGATCTACGGGCGCGGCAACGCGGCCGCGTTCGACCGGTACGGCTGGATGTACTACTCGCGCGACGTGTTCGACTTTTACGGTCCGTTCTACTGGGACAGCTGGCCGTCGCTCACCGGCGCCATCGGCATGACGTACGAGACCGACTGCGGCGGCTGGAAGGGGATCCTCTGGCGGCGCGACGACGGCTCGCTGTGCTCGTTCCGCGACGGGATCGCCAAGCACTTCGTCACGTCGATGGCGACGATCGAGACGACGGGTGCGCGCCGCGCCGAGCGCGTCGCCGACTGGCATGCGTTCCGCCGGAGCGCGGTCAATGCGGGGCGCACGGGCAGCATGAAGCGCGTGGTGCTGCTCCCGGGCAGCGACCCCGCCCGCGCCGCGGAGCTGGCGGCGACGCTGCTGCGGTCGGGTATCGAGGTGCGGCTCGCGAGCCAGCCGTTCTCGTCGGCGCGCGCGCACGCGTACCGCGACGACTCGCGCGGGGCGCGGCGGTTCGAGTCCGGCTCTTACGTGATCGACCTGGCGCAGCCGCAGGGACGCGCGGCGAAAGCTGTGCTCGAGCCGGCGCCGGCTCTCGACAGCGGCTTTGCTCGGGCACAGATCGAGAAGCTGGGCCGCAACCTGCGCCGCGGGGAGAACGTCCCCGGCGAGAGCTACGAGTTCTACGACGTGACCGCGTGGTCGCTGCCGGTGGCGTTCGGAGTGGAGGCGTACTGGACGGAGGACGCGCAGCCGGTGAGCGGCGAGCTGCTGACGCTGCCCGCCGAGCCCACTCCGCCGTCGACGCCGCACACACCGGACAATCCGCCGGTGCAGCGTCTTCCGGTTTCGATTCCCGGCGGGATCAGCGGCCAGCAGCGGGCGACGGCGGCGTACGTCTTCTCGCCGGAGCGCAGCGGCGCGGTACGCCTCGCGTATCAGCTCCTGGCGGACGGATATCGCGTCGGCGTGTCCAGTCCGCCGATCGATGCCGGCGGGCGGCGGTGGCCGCGCGGCACGTACGTGGTCCGGGTCGCGCGGAACGACAGCTCGCTGCACTCGCGCATCGCCCGCCTGGCGGCCGAGTACAACGTCGAGGTCATGGGCGTCGGGACCGCGTTCGCGGAGAGCGGACAGTTCGGCATAGGGTCCGAGCCCGTGCAGGATCTTCCTGCGCCGCGTGTCGCGCTCGTGGGCGACGAGGGAATCTCCCAGACGGCGTACGGCGCCGTGTGGTGGACGCTGGAGCACCGGTACGGCGTCAGGTTCACTCCGGTGGCGGCGCGCTGGCTGAGCGGGGGAGACCTGTCGCAATTCAACGTCATCATCATTCCGAGCGGCTCGTCCGGCGCGCTCGGCCGGCTCGTCGGCAGCGGCGGCGTGGAGCGGTTGAAGGCGTGGCTGCGCAATGGGGGAACGCTCGTGACCATGGGTGGAAGCACGGCGTGGGCGGCGAGCTCCAGCGTGGACCTGACCAGCGCGCGCGCGGTTGGTGCCGACGCGGACAGCACGAAGCGGGATACGACCGGCATTCCCGGAGCGGCGGCCGACACGACCGACGAGGATGACGAGGAGGAAGGCCGCGAAGACGAGGACCTACTGGCGGTGACCAGTCCGCTGGCGTCCAACGCGAGGCCGGTGGGATTGCCGGGGAGCCACTTCGACGTCGTGCTGGACAGAACGCACTGGCTCACCCAGGGCTACGAGCAGCCGCGCCTGACCGTGATGATGCAGGGCTCGACGTTTCTCAAGCTGTCGCGCCGCGGCGCGAACGTCGCGGTGTTTCCCGCGCAGGGCCGGCTGCACCGCGCGGGGTTCACCTGGCCCGCGAATACAGAGCGTCTCCTGCGCAACACGGCATACGTGATCGAGGAGCCTATCGGCGGGGGCCATCTCGTGGCGTTTGCGGGGGAGCCGTGGTTCCGCGGCTGGTGGCGCTCGCTGGACAAGCTGGTGATGAATGCGATTGTGCTAGGCCCGGGATACTGACGACTGAAGTGACTGGTGACTCGTGACTAGTGACTAGTAACGGCTACAGCCCGCTGGGATACGTCTCGGGTGGCTCGTCGTCGTGCGTTACCGCCTCGCGCTCGAGGGGCTCGACCGCGCGAGTCTCGTCTATGTGCAGCACAAAATCGAACTGGTCGGCCAGGGCGCACTGGAAGTAGTGGCTCACGCGCTCGGTCTCCGGACGGTAGACGACGCCGATCGCGCGTTCGAGGCGCGGCTTGGCGAGCGCCGCGCGCGCTTCCGGCGCGGCACAGTCGAGGAGAAAGTCACCAGCACCCAAGTCGTGGAAGAGCAGCTCGTAGCTGTCGGGTAGGGCGGGGCGCACTCGCTTGCGCTCGGCTGGCGCGTCCCAGTCGGATGCCGCGGTCACGGTGCCGGTATACGTGGTGAATCCCACCGAAAGCACGCGCGCTCCGTGCCGCTCGCGCATGAGCTGCCCGACGTTCAGCTCGCCGCGGAGCGCCATCTCGGTCGCGCGGCAGTCGCCCAGGTGGGAGTTATGCGCCCAGACGGCGAGCTTACCGGACCCGCCCTGGCGGCGGAGGTGCGCGCGCAGCTCGTCGATCGTGTCGGCCATGTGCGTGTCGCGCAGGTTCCACGAGGAGGCGCGACCCGAGAACATCGACCGGTAATAGCGCTCGGCGTTCGACACCAGCCGCGCGTTCTGCTCGGCGAAGAAGATCTCGTCCTCCAGTCCCTGGCCGTCGTTCCGCGCGTACCGTGCGGCCGAGCGTCGCAGCTCCACGAGCTGTGAGACTGCCTGCTCCTCGCACGAGTGCTCCAGGGCGAACGACGCCGCGTAGCCGTACGCCTGCGGGTCCTCGCCGAAATGCTCGAAGCAACCGTACCGGTACCGCGCCCGGCGCGCGGCCTCGGGATCCACGTCGTCCAGAAACGCCAGGACGGCGCCGATGGAGCCGTGGAGGCTGTACAGATCCATCCCATAGAAGCCCACGCGCGCTCGCGCAGCTTGGCCGTCGTTGTGCCGCCGCAGCCAGCCGACGAAATCGAGCACGTCCGCGTTGCGCCACATCCACTGCGGAAAGCGCTCGAAATCGCCGAGCGCCTCTTCCGCGTCGGCGTCCTCGCCTGCTCCGCGCACGTACCGGTTCACGCGGTACGCGTCGGGCCAGTCCGCTTCCACGACCACCGCGTCAAAGCCCAGCTCGGCGATGAGCCGCTGCGTGACCTCGCCGCGCATCCGGTAGAACTCGTGGGTTCCGTGCGAGGCTTCGCCTATGAGCACGACATCCCGGTCGCGTGCGCTTCCGACTATCGCGTCGTAGTCCGTTCTCGCGGACTCGAGCGGCGTTCCGATCCCGGCTCCTGCCATTGTTGAAATGGATTGCGAGAAACGGGCCTTTAGCGGTGCCGGGCGGCACGTGACGAGCTCGGCCGCCGTCCGGGCGTTTTTCGGCGGGCCGTGGTATTGCGCGCCGAGCACGGCGGTTGTAGAATCTCTAGGACAAACACGCGTTTTGCCCCCGCTCCGGCCTTCCTGGTCACGGAGCGCGGTGATGTCATTCCACCCACTTTCGGAGATCGGATGCGGAAAGTCGGATTGCTGGCTCTGGCAGGCGTGGCGCTCGTCGTGTCCTGCGACAAGGCACCCACGGCTATTGCACCGGTTGACGGCGCGAGCTTCGCTGCGTCGGAAAATGCCCCGATTTACCTGGTCACGTTCCATGACGGCGTGAGCGACGTCGCCGCGACGGCGCGGGAGATAGCGCAGCAGAACGGCTTCGCCGTCCGCTTCATCCGCGAGCACGCGGCCCGCGGCTTCTCGGCGGTCATACCGGCCCACCGCGTAGCGGCGGTTCAGAACGACCCTCGAGTGAAGATCTTCGAGAAGGACGGGCCCGTGACGCTCGTCGTTCCGATCAGAGTAACCGCGCGGCCCGGCAGCGGCGGCGGACAGTCGACGCCATGGGGCATCACACGCGTCGGAGGCGCCGGTGACGGTACCGGCAAGACGGCCTGGATCATCGACACGGGCATCGATCTCGACCACCCGGACCTGAACACTTCGCGCAACTGCCACGTCAACTTCGTGGCGAGGGGCAAGAACTCCGCGGATGACGGTAACGGGCACGGAACGCACGTCGCCGGCACTATCGCCGCCATCAACAACAGCATCGACGTAGTCGGCGTAGCCGCCAACGCGTACGTCTGCGCCGTGCGCGTGCTCGATAACAGCGGCAGTGGCACGTGGGAAGGCGTCGTCAATGGGGTTAACCACGTCGGGCAGAACGGCAAGTCGGGCGAAGTCGCCAACATGAGCCTCGGCGGATCCGGCACGAACGCGACGCTCGAGCAGGCCGTGCTCGACGCTTCGGCCAACGTGAAATTCTCGCTCGCGGCCGGCAACGACGGAGCGGACGCGAACAACTTCACGCCGGCCCGGGTGAACGGAGCGAACATCTACACGATCTCCGCGATCGCGAGCAACGACTGTCTCACGTCGTGGTCGAACTGGGGTAACCCGCCGGTGGATTACGCCGCGCCTGGCGCGAGCATTCTTTCCACGAAGAAAGGCGGCGGCACGACGACCATGAGCGGCACGTCGATGGCCGCGCCGCACGTCGCGGGAATTCTTCTCCTCGGCAGCGCGCGGACCGACGGGTATGCCTGCTCCGATCCGGACGGCAACCCTGACCCGATCGCGCATCGGTAGATCCAGGATCGGTACCAGGAGGCACATGAAAACGGGGCCGCGAGGCCCCGTTTTTATTTGTTGCCGATGCGCGCGACCGGACATCACAGCAGTGGTTTTGGCTTCGCTTCTAGATTGACCGGAATGCCGCGCTCCGGGATCGTGACCGTCGCAGGAAAACCCAACGTCGGAAAATCGACGCTGCTCAACCGCTTCGTCGGCCAGAAGCTCTCGATCACGAGCGCGAAGCCCCAATCCACCCGCGACCGGATCGTCGGCATTCTCACTCAGGGCGACGCGCAGATGGTCGTGTTCGACACTCCGGGGCTGCTCGATCCCGCGTACGAGCTGCAGGAGACGATGCGGAGCGCGTCGCTGCGGGCGCTGGAGGACGCCGACGTGATCCTGTACCTCACGGACGCCGGGGACCGCGAAGCTCCCACCCTCGCGGAAGCCGCGGCCCTCGAGTCGCCGCCCGCCGCTCCCGTGATTCACGTGGTGAACAAGACCGATTCCGTCAGCCGGCCGCAGCTCAAGGCGGCGATGGAGCGCTGGCCCGACGCGGTGCTCGTCTCCGCGCTCACGGGCGACGGGGTGAAGGAGCTGCTCGACACCGTGCGCGCCAGTCTGCCGGAGAGCGAGTTCCTGTACCCGGCGGACGACATGAGCACGCAGTCACTGCGCTTCTTCGCCGCCGAGCTCGTGCGGGAGACCGCGCTGGAGCAGCTCGGCGACGAGGTCCCGTACAGCGTGGCGTGCGTCGTGGAGGAGTTCCGCGAGGACCGCTCGCCCATCTACGTGCGGGCGCTAATTTACGTGGAGCGGGAGAGTCAGAAGAAGATTCTGATCGGCAGCAAGGGCGCGCGCATCCGCTCGATCGGGGAAGCTGCACGGAAGAAGATCGAGACGCTGGTCGGCTCCAGGATCTACCTCGACCTGTGGGTCAAGGTCCTGCCGAACTGGCGACGGGACGCGGGGGCGCTGGAGAGGCTGGGATACAAACGGTGACTAGTGACTAGTGACTAGTGACTAGTAACCGCAAGAACAGAAACGAAACACTGTCTTACTAGAAATTGCGGAGCAGTTACCAGTCACTAGTCACTAGTCACCAGTCACGAGTTTCATATGCCAGTGCCACCGCAGCTCCTCGAGATCCTCGTCTGCCCCAAGTGCAAGGGCGAGCTCGAGTACAAGGAACAGGACAACGCCCTCATCTGCCATGCGTGCTCGCTGCGCTACCCCGTGCGCGACGACATTCCGATCATGCTGATAGATGAGGCGACTCCTCTCAGCTAGCGCGGCTCTCGCACTTGCGCTGGGGGCCGCATTTCCGGCGGCCCGCGCGCAGAGCGACACCGCGCTCTTTCTCCTGCTGCCGGTCGGAGCGCGCACGCTCGGACAGGGGCAGGCGACTGTGGCGTCCGAGACCGGCACCGAAGCCGTGTGGTCCAACCCGGCGTCACTCGCGCGGCAGACGACGCGGGAGACCGCGATCCACCACTCCACTACGCTCGCGGTCACGGGGGACGCGCTCACCTTCGCCTCGCCGGTCCGCGCGCTGGGAGTGATGGCCCTCTCGATCAACCTGTACAACTTCGGCGACCAGCAGATAACGGAGGATCCGAACCAGCCACCGGTGGGGCTGCTGCTCCCGCGGAACGTCGTGTACGCGCTGACTTGGGCACGGGGACTCGGAGCGCACGCCAACGCGGGAATCAACTACAAGCTGGTGCAGGCCCGGATCGACTGCACGGGGCAGTGCGGCGACATCGGCACGGGCTCGGGAACGGCCAGCGCCTTCGACGTCGGGGCGCAGTACCGCTTCTCGGACAACGTTCCGCTCACTCTCGGCGCCGCGATCAGGAGTATCGGCGGCGATCTCAGCGCCACCGCTGACGAGCCGCCCGCCAAGCTCCCGCGCCGGGTCCAGCTCGGTGCATCATACCGGCTCCGGTTCGTCGACCGGTACCTGACGGACATGGACGTGCGGATCGCGGGCGAGATGGACAGCGCTCCGAGCTTGGAGGACGCCGGCTTCAGGTTCGGGAGCGCCGTCGTGTACCAGAACAGGGTGCATCTCCGGGCCGGGTGGGGCACGGCCGACACCGAAGCATCCGGTCCCTCGGTGGGCTTCGGAATCACGGCGGGCAAGCTGAGCTTCGACATCGCCCGCACGTTCGAGGGCCTGTCGGCGGACGCGGGGGAGCCGCCGACGTACTTCTCGCTGCGCTACAACTTCTAGTAACTGTTCGCCGCGGCGGGTCGTCTTTGACTAACCGTCCTCTATAGTCTTATCTTGCCCGGGCCCGCCGACCCCATGAGACATTGATCCATCCCATCGCCGTACTGTTTTTCCCAACCGGACGCGAAGTGCCTCCCGCCATCGAGACGTGGCTGGCGGGGCAGTCGCTGGAGATCGTCGTGGTCGGCGACGCGCAGCAGATAATGGAACTCGCGCTCCGGAGCCGGCCGCGCCTCGCCATCCTCGACGCGAGGGACGGCCCGTCGCACGTGCTCGACGCGTCGCGCCGGCTCAAGACCGACTCGTACACCGCCATCGTGCCGACCGCGGTCCTGTGCGGCGCCGGGGAGGCGGTCTTCGCCGAGGCATGCGCGACGCTGGCCGATGAGATCATCCGGGAGACGACCCCCGGGACGGAGGTGAACGCCCGGCTGGATCTGATGCTGCGGCGGTCCGACCGCGACACGGAGGTCCATCCCTCCACCCGGCTGCCCGGCACGACGACGATCGAGGCCGAGATCACGAGGCGGCTGGAGGCGGGCGAGCAGTTCGCGGTGTGCTACGCGGATCTCGACTTCTTCAAGGAATACAACGACCGGTACAGCTACCGCGACGGCGACCGGGTCATCCGCATTCTGGCGACGATTCTGCACGACGTCGTGAAGGGCGTTTGCGGAGAGCGCGGGTTCGTCGGCCACATCGGTGGCGACGACTTCATCTTCATCATTCCGTCGTCGGCGGTGCCCGAGGTGTGCGGCGAGATCGTGGCCGTGTTCGATCTGCTGATCCCTTACCAGTACTCCGAGCAGGACCAGCGCGCCGGATATTTCTTCGGCAAGGACCGGCGCGGGCACCTGCACCGCGTGCCGCTGATGACCCTCTCCATCGGCGTGATCACGAATTCGCGGCGGCGCTTTGCCACGGCGCGGGAAGTGAGCGATCTTGCGACCGAGATGAAATCGTACGCGAAGACGCTGCCGGGCTCGGTCTACAGCGTGGATCGCCGCACCGTCGAGCGGCCCGCTGCGGTCGACCAGCGCGTACCGTTCCACAGCGCGGTATCGGGCGTCAAATCATGACGCCCCGAGCGACCGGCGCACATCCCTCGCGAGGCTCACGGTGAACGTCGGCTGCCCGCAGTGCTCTTCAATTTTCCGGGTGGATCCGGCCAAGGTTCCGCCGGGCGGAGTCCGCGCGCGCTGCTCGATCTGCGGCGGAGTGATCCCGGTGCCGGAGCCCACGGCGGAGCTGATGGCGGCGGGCCCGCTGCCGCCGCCGCCGGCGCCGCGCACTACGGGGCAGTACTCGCGCAGAACTCCCGCGGGCACGCCTCCTCCGGGCGTGCCGCGCATGACCACACCAGCCGGCGAAGTGTCCGGTGTCACCCCTCCGGCGGCGCCCGCATATGAGGCCCCGGCATCTCAGGAGCCCTCCGATCAACCGGCGCAGTCCGCCGCGCCGCCCCCGGGCGGCGTGCCGGGAGCGGCGGCGTCGATCAATCCCTATCTGACGCGGGACCCCGACGTGCGCGCCAAGCGGCTGGCGCGCGCGCTCATCTCGGACATCGTCACGTATTATCCCGACAAGCACGCCGACGCGTTGCGCGCCGGCTCGCTCAAGCAGACCTTCGGCGAAGAGATCAAGAAGAGCTACGAGGAATACGTGGCTCAGATCGGGCAGGCGTTCGCCGAATCGACGACCCACTTCAAGGACGCTCTGAACGAAGTGCTGGGTGAAGGGAAGCGCATCTTCTAGCTCGCCGCCGTACTCTCTCGTAAATACAACACATGCCAGAAACTGAACGCGGCCGGGACCTCGCACGGCACACCGCGCGGCTGGAAGAATTGCGGAGGTATCTTTGACATCGACTCCAAGCGCCAGGCGCTAGCAGCCGACGAAGAGCGAATGGCGTCCCCGGGCTTCTGGGACCGCCAGGAGACCGCGCAAGCCACCGTGCAGCGCGTCAAGCAGCTCCGCGGCTGGGTCGATCCGTTCGACGCCCTCGCGGCTCGCGTCACCAGCGCCGTCGAGATGGACGCTCTGCTCGCCGAGAGCCCGGACGAGGAGATGGAGGCCGAGCTCGACAAGGTCGTCGAGGCGATCGAGTCGGACCTCGACGGCTTCGAGCTGCGCTCGCTCATGCGGGGGCCGGACGATTTCCGCGACGCGCAGGTCGAGATATCCGCGGGCGCCGGCGGGACCGAAGCGCAGGACTGGGCCTCCATGCTCGTCCGCATGTACACCCGCTGGGCCGAGCGCCGGGGATTCGAGGTCGTGCTGCTCGATGAGAGCGAGGGCGAGGAGGCGGGCATCAAGGGCGCGACGCTCGAGATCCGCGGACAGTACGCGTTCGGCTTTCTCCGGCCCGAGACCGGCGTGCACCGGCTGGTCCGCATCTCCCCGTTCGACTCTGCCGCGCGCAGGCATACGAGCTTCGCGTCCGTGTTCATTTATCCCGTCGTCGACGAGGAGATCAACATCGAGATCAGGGACGAGGACCTGCGGATCGACGTGTACCGCGCCTCGGGCGCGGGCGGGCAGCACGTCAACAAGACGAGCTCGGCGGTTCGCATCACGCACCTGCCGACCAACACGGTGGCGGCGTCGCAGGCGGAGCGGTCGCAGTTCAAGAACAAGGCGACCGCGATGAAGATGCTGAAGAACAAGCTGTATCAGATCGAGCTCGACAAGCAGAACGAGAAGCGCGCGGCGCTGGACGCGACCAAATCCGACGTGTCGTTCGGCAGTCAGATCCGCAGCTACGTGTTCCAGCCGTACACGATGGTCAACGACCACAGGACCGAGCTCAAGATCCCCGACGTGCAGAAGGTCATGGACGGTTGGATAGATCCCTTTATCGAGGCGTACCTCAAGCGCTTCGGCGCGGTTCAGAGCGGGGCCGCAGCGTGACGCATTCGTGTGAGCGGCCGTGCGTACCGACGCCAGTTGCGGCGGCTAGCTTCGCGCGGTCCAGGGGACCGCGCTACAGACGCCGCCTTCACTGGCGCCGGCTCCGCACGGCCATCCGGCGGAGGTGCGCATGAGCGACGAGCTGAACTTCGTCATGCAGGCACGCCGCGATAAGCTGGATGCTCTCGTGGCGCGCGGGGAGCAGGTGTTCGGGTATTCGTTCGCGAGGACGCATTCGGCCGCCGCTGTGGTCTCGCTGCTCGCTCCCGATAGTGCGGAAGGGCCGGTGGTGAGCGTGGCGGGGCGGATCGTGGCGTGGAGGGCGCATGGGAAGACCGCGTTCGCGCACGTCGCCGACGAGAGCGGGAAGATTCAGCTGTACTTCCGCAAGGACGAGCTGGGTGACGACAGGTTCTCGGTGCTGCAGCACTACGACCTCGGCGACATTGTGGGCGTCACGGGTCCGCTGTTCCGGACGAAGACGGGCGAAGTCACGATCCGGGTGACGGCGTTCGAGCTGCTCGCCAAGTCGCTGCGGCCGCTGCCGTACGGCAAGGAGGAGGTCGTCGACGGCCGGACGATCCGCCATTCCGGGTTCGTCGATCAGGAGCAGCGCTACCGGCAGCGGTACGCCGACCTGGCGGTGCATCCGGAGGTGCGCACGATGTTCGTCGCGCGGTCCCGGCTCATCCGCGCCATGCGGACGTTCCTCGACGGACGCGGGTTCCTCGAGGTGGAGACTCCGGTGCTGCAGCCGCTGTACGGTGGGGCGGCGGCGAAGCCGTTCATCACGCACCACAACGCGCTCGACATGCCGCTCTTCCTGCGCATCGCGGACGAGCTTTACCTCAAGCGTCTCGTGGTCGGCGGGTTCGAGCGGGTGTACGAGATAGGGCACGACTTCCGGAACGAGGGGATAGACCGCACGCACAACCCCGAGTTCACGATGCTCGAGTTCTACCAGGCGTACGCGGACTACGCCGAGATGATGACGGTGGTGGAAGCGCTGATCGTCGCGGCCGCTGACGCCGTGCGCTCGACGCCCGGCATCGCGGCGGACGTCCCGTCGTTCTCGACGCCATTCCCCCGCGTGCAGTGGACGGCCGCGCTGCGCGAAGCGGCCGGCGTCGACGTCATGTCCCTCGGCGACGAGGAGATGCGGCAGCTCGCCAAGAGCGTGGGCGTCGAGCACACCCAGAAGCTCGCCCGGGGGAAGCTGCTGGACGAGATTTTCCAGGCGCTGGTCGAGCGGAAGATCGAGACGCCGACTTTCGTGGTGGATTATCCCGTGGAGCTGTCGCCGCTCGCCAAGCCGAAGCGCGGCGATCCGGCGCTCACGGAGCGGTTCGAGCTGTTCGCCAGCGGGCGCGAGCTGGCCAACGCCTTCAGCGAGCTGAACGATCCGATCGACCAGCGCGCGCGGTTCGAGGCCCAGGCCGCGCTCAAGGCCGCGGGCGACGAGGAAGCGTCCGGAGTGGACGAGGACTACCTCCGCGCCATGGAGTACGGCATGCCGCCGATGGGCGGCGTGGGGATCGGGGTGGACCGGTTGTTCATGTACCTGACGGGGACGGCCAATATCCGCGACGTGATTCTCTTTCCGACCATGAGGCCTGAGGCTGGTGACTAGTGACTAGTGACTAGTGACTGGTAACGGCGGAACAACGGGTGGCACAGGGTCGTAGTTACTAGTCACTAGTCACTAGTCACCAGTCACCCTTTAACTTGCAGGCATGTCCCGTCTCGAGCTCTCCATCGCCTGGCGCTACCTGCGCAGCCGCCGCGGATCGCGCTTGCTGTCGTTCATCAGCATGATCGCGATGCTCGGCGTCGTGGTGGGCGTGAGCGCGCTGATCGTGATCATCGGCGTGATGGACGGGCTGCAGCACGATCTGCGCGAGAAGATCCTCGTGGGCAGCCCGGACATCCGCGTGCTGGCCTACGGCAGCGATCTGAAGATCCAGGACTGGCGCGACGTGCTCGCCAAGGTGCGTCGCCACCCCGGCGTCGTGGCGGCGGAGCCGTTCGTGCTCACCGAGGCGGGGATGAACGCCGGACGGGACTACGCCGGCGGCGTCATGCTCGTGGGGCTTCCCCCCGAGCGGCGCGGCGCGCAGGACGTCACCACGATCCGCCGGCACGTGACGAGCGGTGATTTCCGCTTTGCCAGCTCCGACGGCCAGCGCCGCGGCGCGGTGCTCGGTAAGCTGCTGGCCGCGCGCTTCAACGCCTGGCCCGGCGACAAGATCAACCTGATCTCGATCGCCAACACCAAGATCAACGCCGCGACGGGAACCTTCGTGCCGAGCGTGTACGAGCTCGAAGTTACGGGGATCGCCGAGACGGGCATGTACGAGTACGACGACCGGTACGTGTACATCGACCTGGCTCTGGCGAGCGAGTTCGCGGGGCTGGGCGAGAGCGTGACGGGGATCGAGGTCCGCACGATCGATCGCTGGGAAGCGTCGCGCATCGCCGCCGAGCTCACGCAGATGCTCGGGTTCCCGTATCGCACCGTCGACTGGGAGGAGCAGAACCGGTCGCTCTTTCAGGCGCTGAAGCTCGAGAAGCTGGGAATGGGCGTGATCCTGCTGCTCATCGTGATCGTGGCGGCGTTCAACATCGTCAGCACGCTCACCATGGTGGTGACCGACAAGACGCGTGAGATCGGGATTCTGCGCGCGATGGGAATGCCGGCGGGCTCGATCCGCCGCATCTTCTTCGCGCAGGGCGTGTTCATCGGAATGGTCGGCACGGCGTTCGGCGTGATCGTCGGCCTCGCCGCCGCGATCAGCATGGACCGGTACAAGCTGATCGCGCTCGATCCCGCGATCTACTTCATCGATCACCTGCCGGTGATGACGAGTCCGCTCGACGTCCTGTTCATCGTGCTCGCCAGCCTCGCGATCGCCGCCGTGGCCACGCTGTACCCCTCCATCCAGGCGTCGCGCTTGTACCCGCTCGAGGCGATCAGGCACGAATGAGCGGACTCACAGTGGTAGAGGGCCACGGCCTCCACAAGTCGTACGTCGGCGGCGACGGCAGCACGATCAACGTGCTGTCCGGCGTGAACCTCGCCGTGTCGCGCGGGGAGATGGTCGCGATCGTGGGCGCGTCCGGAGCGGGGAAGAGCACGCTGCTGCACATACTGGGGGCGCTCGAGGCTCCGTCGAAGGGATACGTCGTGCTCGCGGGCGAGCCGGTGCACGGCCGCTCGGACGACGAGGTGGCGGCGCTGCGGAACAGGCGCGTGGGGTTCGTGTTTCAGTTTCATCACCTGTTGCGCGAGTTCACCGCGCTGGAGAACGTGATGATGCCGCTCAGGATCGGTGGGAGGTCGCACTCCGAGGCGCGCGGGCGCGCCGAGGAGCTGCTGGCCCGCGTCCGGCTGAGCGGCCGCATGCACCACCGGCCGGCGCAGATGTCCGGCGGCGAGCAGCAGCGCACCGCCGTGGCGCGCGCGCTCGCGATGGACCCCGCCGTCCTGCTGGCGGACGAGCCGTCGGGCAACCTGGACCAGGCGCAGGGACAGGACCTGCACGATCTCCTGGTGGAGGTCACCAACGATCTCGAGATCGGCGCCGTGGTGGTGACGCACAACCAGGCGCTGGCGGCACGGGCCAACCGCGTGCTTCTTCTTGCCGACGGGCGGCTGGAAGAGACGCACGCGCGCGAGGGAGTGGCCTGATGCTCTGCGACATGTGCAAGGAAGGCGTCGTGGTCATCGACCTCACCAAAGTCGAGGGCGCCGAAGTGCGCCACCTCCGGCTGTGCGAGAAGTGCGCGGCGGAGCAGGGCGTCGAGACTTCGCTGGTGGTTCCGAAGGAGCAGGTGACGGAGCTGCTGCAGAGCGTGCATCAGCACATGCCGGCGGCGTCGGACGACGCGGCGCGCTGCACCTTCTGCTCGTCCACGCTGCGCGACTTCCGCAGCACCGGCCGGCTGGGCTGCCCGCACTGCTACGGCGCTTTCGAGAAGAGCCTGCGCGAGCTGCTGCGCCGGGTGCACGGCAACTCGCGGCACGTGGGTCACCGCTATAGTCCGCCGTCCGAGGGCGAGGTGGAGCGGTCGGTGACCGCGGGCGAGCTGCGGGAGCGGCTTCAGCGCGCGATCGAGTCGGAGCAGTTCGAGATGGCCGCTGACATTCGGGACAAGCTGAGAGGCTTGGAGTGACCTCGATGCGTGTGGCCGTGGCCCAGGTGCGGCCGGGTGTCCTCGGCAGCGCCGTCTTAGCGCGCGTAGTTTGCGCGCGTAGGCGCAGCCGGGGATTCCCGGTCGCACCGTGGGCCAGCGGCCACGCGGTGGAGTACCAATGGCTCTAGACCTCTCGCTCCTCCCCAGTGGAGGCGTGCAGTGGCTCGACGCCTCGGGCGACCACTCCGACATAGTGCTCTCGACGCGCATTCGCCTGGCGCGCAACGTCGAGGGTTACGCGTTCGCGTCGCGCGCGCGGGACGGCGAGCGGCTCCGCGTGCTCGCCCAAGTGCGCGACGCCATCCCCGCGGTCACGGGCAGTGACCACGGCGTCATGTTGCGCGTCGATGAGATGGAGCCCGGCGAGCGGTTGCTGCTGCACGAGCGGCACCTGGTGAGCCGGGAGCTCGCGGGGCTGGACCCGCAGCATCCGGTGCGGAGTGGGGCGGCGGTGTTTCTCGCGAGGCAGTCCTCGATCATGATCAATGAGGAGGACCACCTCCGGCTGCAGTCGCTGCGGTCGGGCTTCGCCGTGAGCGAGGCATACTCGGAGGTCGAGGCGATTGATCGGGAAGTCGGCGGGCGGGTTCCCTACGCGTATCACCAGGAGTTCGGGTACCTCACCGCGTGTCCGACCAACACCGGCACGGGGCTCCGCGCGTCGGTCCTCATCCATCTCCCCGGCCTCGTGCTCACGAAGGAGATCGGCAAGGTCCTCACCGGGCTGCAGCAGATGGGGCTCACGTACCGCGGGCTGTACGGCGAGGGGAGCGAAGTCGTGGGCAACTTCTTCCAGATGTCGAACCAGACCACGCTCGGCAGATCGGAGGAAGAGCTGCTCGACCACCTCGTCCGCGTGGTGCGCCACGTGGTCGAGCGCGAGGAAGAAGCCAGGCGTGTGCTGCTACGGGACGCGGGCTATATTATCGAAGACAAGCTCTGGCGGGCGTACGGGACTTTGCGGTACGCGCGGAGTCTCACGTTCGAGGAAGCGATGAACTTCCTCAGCGGCGTCCGGCTTGCAGTCGGTCTGAACCTGATGGCAGGTCTCAGTGTATACACCCTCAACAAGCTCCTGATTTTTAGCCAGTCGGCCCATCTCGCCTACGCGGCCGGACGCGCCCTGACTGAAAACGAAGCGAACCTGGCACGAGCGAAGTTGGTCAGGAAGGCGCTCGAGGAAGAGCCGGACAAATAGGGGTTACGCGGATCGCTGGTGTACCGCGACTGAGGATCGACTGATGAACGGTTACAACTTCACCGAACGGGTGCGAAAGGTTCTCGCGATGGCGCGGGAAGAAGCATCCCGTCTGCACCATGAGTACGTCGGCACGGAGCACATCCTGCTCGGCTTGATCCGCGAAGGCGAGGGCGTCGCCGCGACCGTGCTGCAGAACCTGAACGTCGACCTCGACGAGATCCAGCAGAAGATCGAGGAGACGGTGAAGAAGGGGAAAGCCCCGCAGGCGAGCGATCTGCCGTATACGTCGCGCGCCAAGAAAGTGCTCGAGCTCGCCATGGCCGAAGCGCGCGACCTCTCCCACAGCTACGTCGGAACGGAGCACCTGCTCCTCGGCCTGCTGCGCGAGGAGAAGGGAATCGCCGCGCAGGTCCTCGCCGACGCCGGAATCAACCTCGACGCCGCGCGCGCCGAGACGCTGCGACTGCTCGGCACCGAGATGCCGCAGGGTGGCGCGGCCGCGACTGCCGAAAAGGCCACGCCCGGCGTCCCGGGCACGGCGACCAAGGGCGACAAGAAATCGAAGACGCCCGCGCTGGACCACTTCTGTCGCGACCTCACACAGCTCGCCGGGGAAGACCAGCTCGACCCGACGATCGGCCGCGCCAAGGAGATCGAGCGCGTCATGGAAGTGCTGACGCGCCGGAAGAAGAACAACCCGGTGCTCATCGGCGAGCCGGGCGTGGGCAAGACCGCGATCGTGGAGGGCCTGGCGCAGCTGATCGCCACGGGCGAGTGCCCGGACTCGCTGCGCGACCACCGCGTGCTCGCGCTCGACATGGCGGCCGTCATCGCCGGGACCAAGTACCGCGGCCAGTTCGAGGAGCGCCTCAAGGCGGTGATGAACGAGATCACCCAGAACAAGAACATCGTGCTGTTCATCGACGAGCTGCACACGCTCGTCGGCGCGGGCGCGGCCGAAGGCGCGATCGACGCCAGCAACATGCTCAAGCCGGCGCTCGCGCGCGGCGAGCTGCAGTGCGTCGGCGCGTCCACGCTGAACGAGTACCGCAAGTACATCGAGAAGGACGGCGCGCTCGAGCGGCGCTTCCAGACCGTCATAGTCGAGCCGCCTTCGGTGGACGAGACGATCGAGATCCTGAAGGGCCTCCGCCAGAAGTACGAGGACCACCACCGCGTCGAGATCCCGGACGCGACGCTGGTCGCGGCCTCGAAGATGTCCGAGCGCTACATCACCGACAGGTTCCTGCCGGACAAGGCGATCGACGTGATCGACGAGGCGGGCGCGCGCGCGCGCCTGGCGGCGCAGCAGCCGTCCCCGGAAGTGGCGGATCTCAAGGGCCAGCTCGAGGGCGTGAACACGGAGAAGGAAGCCGCGGTGCGCGACCAGAACTTCGAGCGCGCGGCGTCGCTGCGCGACAAGGAGCGCGAGCTGCAGGGCGACATCCGCCGCGTGCAGGAAGACTGGGAGAAGCACCGCCAGTCGCACCGGCCCGTGCTCGGCGAGCCCGAGATCTCGTTCATCGTCAGCCGCTGGACGGGCATCCCGGTCATGCGGCTGCAGGAAGCCGAGACCACGCGCCTGCTGCGAATGGAGGAGGAGCTGCACGAGTCGGTGGTCGGCCAGGACGAGGCGATCAAGGCGCTGGCGCGCTCCATCCGCCGCAGCCGCGCGGGCCTCAAGGATCCCGACCGGCCGATCGGGTCGTTCATTTTCTCCGGACCGACGGGCGTGGGCAAGACGGAGCTGGCGCGATCGCTGGCGCAGTTTCTGTTCGCCGACGCGAGCGCGCTCATCCGCGTGGACATGAGCGAGTACATGGAGAAGTTCTCGGTGTCGCGGCTCATCGGCGCGCCGCCGGGCTACGTCGGCTACGAGGACTCCGGCACGCTGACCAAGGCCGTGCGGCGCAAGCCGTACAGCGTCGTGCTGCTCGACGAGATCGAGAAGGCGCACCCGGACGTGTTCAACATCCTGCTGCAGGTGCTGGACGAGGGCCACCTCACCGACAACTACGGCCGCGTGATCGACTTCAAGAACACGGTCGTGATCATGACGTCCAACGTCGGCGCCCGCGACATCACCAAGGGCAAGTCGCTCGGCTTCGTCGCCGACAACCGCGGCAGCTTCGAGCGGATGTCGGAGAAGGTGAAGGACGAGATGCAGAAGGTGTTCAACCCGGAATTCCTCAACCGGCTGGACGACGTCATCGTCTTCCACCCGCTGTCCGAGGACAACATCCGCGACATCGTCTCGATCGTGCTGCGCGACGTGCAGAAGCGCCTCGTCGACGAGCAGATCAACCTGAGGCTCACCGAGCCCGCGCTGAGCTTCCTGGTCAAGCACGGCTACGACCAGGACTACGGCGCGCGCCCGCTGAAGCGGGCGATCCAGCGCTACATCGAGGATCCGCTCTCGGAGAAGATCCTGCTGGCCGAGTTCGCCAAAGGAGACGAAGTGGAGGTCGACGTCGCGCCCGACGGCGAGAAGCTCGAGTTCCGGGTCCTGACGACGGCGGCCCCGCAGGCGTAGTTAGCACGGTTTACAGCATCGTCTAGGACGCGCTCCGGGAAATATCCGGGGCGCGTTTGCGTTGGCAGTCTTGGTGTCCGGGGAGCGCGCGGGCAGGGGTATCCTTCACTGCGCCTACGCTCGCAAACTGCGCTCGCTAAGACGGCGCTGTGAAGGACACCCCGCGCCGCACGCTCCCGCTGCCATCGGGTAGATGCCAGAAGCGACGAGGCGACCGGTGTCCCCGGAGCGAGCGTCTTAGCGCGCGTAGTGTGCGCGCGTAGCGAGCGGAGTGGGACACCGGTCGCCTCGTCGTGAGCGACCAGGCCTCCCGCCCTGCCGTCGGGCGCGACATCGGACAAAGGCGCCCGCAAACGGCGGAAAAGGAGGGGGACCGATTTGGGGTTGGCGCGTGTCTAATACGGTGCCGTCGGGGCTGTTGGCCGGGAGCCAACAGCCAGTAGCCAATAGCCCTTATATTTCACGGATGCATCGACTTAGACTGCTTCTGCTCGCGTTGTTTGCGATGGGAGCCAGAGAAGCCATAGCCCAGGACGTATCGGGCGCCCCCGGACCCTGCGCCACGCCCGCGGCCATATCGGTGACCGGGAACTCGCGCGTCACCGACGCGACGATCCTCGCGACCTCGGGACTGCGCGTCGGCGACACGTACGGCTACCGCGACATCCAGCGCGCGATCGAGCTGCTGTTCGCCTCGGGCCAGTTCGACGACGTGCACGTCACCTGCTCGCTCGACGACAACTCGCGCGCCACGTTGGTCGTGACCGTGCGCGAGCGGCCGCTCGTGTCGGCCTTCACGCTCACCGGCGTCGACCGCGTCTCCCGGAAGGACGTGCGCGACCGGCTCGAGCAGCCCGTCGGCGTGCCGGCCGATCCGGGCAGAATCGCGCTGTCGATCCAGCGGGCCGATTCGCTGTACGAGGCGAGAGGATTCTATCTCGCGAGGATCCGCGTCGACTCCGTGATGACCCCCGATGGCCGGCTCGCGCTCAACTTCGTTGTGGACGAAGGGCGGCGGCTCGCGATCTCGGGCGTGCGCATCAGCGGCAACAGCCGGGTGTCCGACGGCGACATCGTGGGCGCGATGAAGACGAAGCCCGAAGGATTCCTGTTCTACAGGTCCGGCGAGTTCGACGAGATCGAGTACGCCCAGGATCTGTCGGAGCGGATCCCGCAGCTCTACGGCAGCCGCGGCTTCATCGACTTCGAGATTCTGTCCGATTCCATGATCGTCGACCGCGAGCTGGGCAAGGCGATGATCGACATCGCGGTCCGCGAAGGTCCGCGCTACCGGATCGGCTCGTTCGAGGTACTCGGCAACCGGCGCTTTCCCACCGAGGCAGTGAAGGAGTTCTATCCGTTCGGGGACCAGTCGCCCACGCTGGCCGGCCGGGCCACGAGTCTGATCCGCCGCAGCCACCGGAATCCGCCCAACACGTTCGACGCCGACAGGTGGGAGGAGGCCGAGCAGAAGCTGCAAGAGGCGTACATGAACGAGGGCTACATCTACGCCCGCGTGAACCCGATCGTCGAGCGCGTACCCGGCGGGGACTCGGTGCGCACGGTGAACCTGCGTTGGGAGATCCAGGAGAACTCCCCCGCGATCGTGAACCGCATCGACATCACCGGCAACGACTACACGTGGGAGACCTGCATCCGCGAGCAGCTCGTGCTGATCCCGGGGCAGGTGTTCAACCGCCAGGCGCTGATCCGCAGCTACCAGAACATCTCCAACATGAACTTCTTCGAGCAGCCGATGCCGGCGCCGGAGACCAGGCCGGCGGGCGACGCCGGCGACGTGGACATCGTGTTCAACGTCAAGGAAAAGCGGACCGGCAACCTGAACTTCGGCGCGTCGATGGGGCAGGGCACGGGGCTCGGCGGATTCGTCGGGATGAACCAGCCCAACCTGTTCGGCAAGTGCAAGCGCGTCGAAGTGCAGTGGCAGTTCGGCCGCTACATCAACGACTTCAACGGAACGTACACCGACCCGAACATCCGCCAGTCGCGCATCTCGGGCAGCGTCACCGCGTACCACACGCGCTCGCGCTTCCGCATCGCCGATCTCGGCCAGAGCACGCGCACGGGCGGACAGCTGCAATTCGGCTTTCCCGTGCCGTGGTCGTACTACACGCGGCTGTTCGTGTCGTACGGCGGCGAGTCGGTGCGCTACTCCGAGGAGAACTCCACGCTCCTCGGCCAGCTGGCCCGGGACTGCAGGAGCTGCTTTCGATCCACGCTGGGCCTGACGGGTACGCACGACACGCGGATCGGACTACCGTTCCCGGTGGACGGCGCGCTGCAGACGATCGCCGCGCAGTTCAACGGCGGCCCCCTCGGCGGAACGTCGAACTTCCAGCGGTATACGGCCGAGCTGCGGTCGTACGCGCCGCTGGCGGCGTTCGGCAACCAGATCTTCGGCGGCCAGCCGATGCAGCTGGTGACCGGGCTGAGCGCCAAGGGTGGCGTGCTCTTCGGCAACCCGGGGCCGTTCTTCTACTCCCAGTCTTTCGCGCTCGGCGGCACGCAGTACGGCGAGCAGCTGCGCGGGTACGACGAGTTCTCGATCACCCCCGGCGGGTATGACCCCACGGCCGAGACGAGCTCGGCCCGTCGCGAATCCTTCGGAAACGCGTACTTTACTGCCACGGCCGAGCTCGGGCTGAGGCTGTCGTCGGCGCTGTACGTACATGCGTTCGCCGAAGGCGGCAACGTCTGGGACCGGCCCCGCGAGTTCAATCCGACGCGGCTGTTCCGGAGCGTGGGCTTCGGCGCCGCGACGCTGAGCCCGCTCGGACCTCTGGGGCTCGACCTGGGGTATGGACTCGACAAGATAGATCTGCTCGGCCGGCGCGCGCCGGGTTGGAAGCTGCATTTCAAGCTGGGACAACTTTTCTAATTACCCTTTTGGAGTCTTGATGAAGATCATTTCCCGCCTTGCCGTGGTCGCCGTGCTGCTCGTAGCAGCGGGCGCGACGCCGGCATCCGCCCAAGCGCCACCCAAGCTGGGCTACATAAACGCGCAGCAGATTCTCGCGACCGCTCCCGGCCGTGAAGCCGCCGAGCGCCAGTTCGAGAGCGAGGTCGGCTCGTTCCGCCAGCAGATCCAGCGGATGGACGACTCGCTGCGCGTCATGAGCGAGGCATTCCAGCGCGAGCAGGCGACGATGACGCCGGCGGTGCGGCAGCAGCGCACGCAGGCTCTAGAGGCTACCGAAGAGGCGTTTCAGCAGCGCGCCACGCAGCTGAATCAGCAGATGCAGCAGCGGCAGGCCGAGCTCGTGCGCCCTATCATGGACCAGCTCAACCGCGTGCTCGACGAGGTCCGCCGCGCGGAGGGCTACGCGTTCATCTTCGACGTGTCGTCCGCCGGGCAGGCGATCGTCGCCGCGGACACTTCGCTCAATCTCACGGACCGCGTGATCGCGCGCCTCGTGGCGCTCGGACCGCCGCCCCCGGCCACGCCGGCAACGACGCTGCCCGCGACCACGCCGCAGCCGGCCGGAGTGACCCGACCGAGACAGTAATGGCGCGAGCGGCGCCATCCTCCACCGATAGCGCTTCGTCAGTCAGCGGTGATGGTGTTCGCACCATCACCGCTGAAGCCGTTTCAGAGCTCGTTGGCGGGGAGCTGCACGGCGACGCAACGGCCACGATCTCCGGCATGGCTCCGCTCGACCGGGCCTCCCCCAGCGACGTGAGCTTTCTCGCCGCGCCGCGCTACGCGCGCGCCGCCGAGCAGACCCGCGCCGGAGTGCTCCTCGTCAGCCGGGAGCTGGCCGGGACGCCGACGGCAGCGCGCGCCACGATCGTCGTGGACAAGCCGCACGACGCCGTGCTCACGCTCCTTCCGCGGCTGTACGCCGCGCCGAAGCGCATTCCGGGAGTGCATCCCACGGCCCGGATCGGGCGCGGCGCGCGGATCGGCGCCGGAGTCTCGATCGAGGAGTACGTCGTCGTCGGCGCGGGAGCCGTCATCGGAGATGGAGTGTGGATCGGGCCGCATGCGGTGGTCGGCGACGGCGCGCGGATCGGCAGGGACTCGGTGCTGTACGCGCATTCCACCGTCTATTCCGGCAGCGAGCTTGGCGAGCGCGTCAAGATCCAGGCGGGCGCGCGCGTCGGCAGCGACGGATTCGGCTACGTCTTCCGGGACGGCGCGCACCAGGCGATACCGCACGTCGGGCGGTGCGTGCTCGAGAACGACGTGGACGTCGGCGCGAATACGACGATCGACCGCGGCAGCGTGGACGACACCGTGATCGGCGCGGGGACGAAGATCGACAACCTCGTGCAGATCGGCCACAACGTCCGCATCGGCAAGCTGTGCCTGATCGTGGCGCAGGCCGGCATCTCGGGCTCGGTGCATCTCGAGGACGGGGCGGTGATGGGCGGACAGTCGGGCTCAGCCGGGCATCTGACCATCGGGGCCGGAGCGCGAGTCGCGGCGCGAGCCGGAGTCATCAGCGACATCCCGGCGGGAGAAACCTGGTCCGGGTATCCCGCGCGTCCGCACCGCGAGTCGCTGCGCGCGTCGAGCGCGCTGTTCAAGCTCGCGGCCATCATCAAGAAGCTCGAGCGTCTGGCCGACCAGCAGGGCGAGCGATGACGCGCCGCACCACGGAGCGCGTCGCGACGGTCTCCGGCGTCGGACTCCATCTCGGCGAGCAGTGCACGCTGACGTTCGTTCCGGCGGAGTCGGGAAGCGGAATATCCTTCCGGCGCGTCGATCTTCCCGGCAAGCCGTCGATTCGTGTGGCGCTGAGCGAGGTCGCTTCGACCGAGCGCCGCACGCACCTCGGTGACTTCGTGGGCGACAGGGCGGTGCACACCGTCGAACACGTGCTGGCGGCCGTGGTCGCGCTCGGCATCGACGACCTCACGATCGACATCGACGCCCCCGAGCCGCCGATCCTCGACGGAAGCTCGGAGCCGTTCTTTCGCGCGCTGAAGACGGCCGGGGTCAAGTCGAACGGGGCCGAAGCGTACGTGCTGACGCTGTCCGAGCCGGTGCGGATCATCGACGGGGATTCAGTCTACGAGGCGTATCCGGCGGACAAGCTGAAGCTGGACGTGACGATCGAGTTCGACCATCCGTTGATCGGCCGCCAGAGCGGCGTATATGACGTCGATGCGGCCGTTTTCGAGCGTGAGCTCGCCCCGGCCCGCACCTTTGGCTTCGTTCACGAAGTAGATTCGCTTCGCGCGAAGGGATTGATCAAGGGAGCGTCCACGGCCAATGCCGTCGTGCTGGACGAGACCGGGCCGGTGAACGCGACGCTGCGGTGGAAGGACGAGTTCGTCCGGCACAAGGCGCTCGACATCCTGGGCGATCTGGCGTTGGCGGGCACGCGCGTGCAGGCGCGGATCGTGGCGCTGCGGCCGAGCCACCGGGGGACGGTGACGCTGGTACGGGAGATGGTGAAGGCTGGGACAAAAACGGCGGCGAAGGGGGCGAGCAAAGTGGCGACCAAGGAGAAGCGCGGGTATTCGATCGAGCAAATCATGAAGGTGCTGCCGCACCGGTATCCCTTCCTGCTGGTCGATCGGATAATCGAGATAGAGGAGAAGCGGATCGTCGGCGTGAAGAACGTGACGATCAACGAGCCCTTCTTTCAGGGACATTTCCCCGGGCATCCGATCATGCCCGGCGTGCTGATCGTGGAAGCGATGGCGCAGGTCGGCGGGATGCTGCTGATGGGCCCGGTCGAAGTACCGGAGTCGAAAGTCGTGTACTTCATGTCGCTCGACAACGTCAAGTTCAGGAAGCCCGTCCACCCCGGCGACCAGGTCGTCTTCGAGGTCGAGGTCACGCAGATTCGCGGGCCGGTGTGCAAGATGCACGGGGTCGGCCGCGTGGATGGCGAAGTGGTGGTCGAAGCCGACATGGCCGCTATGGTCCGCGACAGGTGAAGAACATTCATCCGACCGCGATCGTCTCCGACGACGCGAAGCTCGCCCGCGGAGTGGAAGTCGGCGCGTTCGCGATGATCGGGCCCGGCTGCGAGGTGGCGGAAGGTTGCGTCATCGCGCCGCGGGCGACGCTGGATCGGAACGTCCGGTTGGACCGGAACGTCCGCGTCGGGATCGGCGCGGTGCTCGGCGGAGACCCGCAGGATCTCAAGTTCCAGGGCGAGGAGACCACGGTGGAGATCGGCGAGGGAACGGTGATCCGCGAGTACAGCACGATCAACCGCGGCACGTCCGAGTCGTTCAAGACCACTGTCGGCCGTAGCTGCTTCATCATGTCGTACGTCCATCTCGCGCACGACTGTCATCTCGGCGACGGCGTGATCCTGGCCAACGGCGTGCAGCTGGCGGGACACGTCCGCATCGACGATCGCGCGATCCTGTCGGGGTTGAGCGCCGTGCATCAGTTCGTGCGGATCGGCCGCCACGCTTTCGTCGGGGGCTGCTCCCGCGTGTCGAAGGACATTCCGCCGTTTCTCAAGGCGGTCGGCAATCCGGTCAAGCTGTACGGCTTGAACACCGTCGGCTTGCAGCGCGCGGGCTTTGACGAACCGACGCTGCGCGAGTTGAAGCGGGCGTACCGCCTGTTCTTCAACTCCGACCTCAACATCACGCAGGCGCTCGAGCGGGCGGAGGCGGATCTGGAGCAGCGTCCCGAGGTGAAGGAGCTCATGCGGTTCCTGGAGGCGAGCGGTCGCGGAGTCGTAGTCTGACCGGGGGCGGCGGGCGCGCGCCGCGCGTGGGTGTCGTGGGCGTGGGCGGCCTGGGCTTCCATCATGCGCGGATCCTGCGCGATCTCCCGGCTGTGCGGTTCGGCGGCTGCTTCGATTCCCGCGCCGAGCGCTCGGCCGCCGTCGCGGCGGAGCTCGGCATCACGGCGCACGACTCGCTCGACGCGCTGCTGGCGCAGGTCGACGCCGTGACGATCGCCGTGCCGACGCCGGCGCACTTCGACGTCGCCGGCAGGGTGATCGCCCTGGGCAAGCACGTGCTGATCGAGAAGCCGATCACGACGACCGTGGCCGAGGCGGACGAGCTCCTGGCCATGGCGCGGAAGAACGGCGTCGTCGTGCAGATCGGACACGTCGAGCGATTCAACGCGGCCATTCGCGCCGCGCTGCCGCACATAGAGGAGCCGCGATTCATCCAGAGCGAGCGGCTGGCGCCGTTCAATCCGCGCGGGTCGGACGTCGCGGTCGTGCTGGATCTCATGATCCACGACATCGACCTGATCCTGACGCTCGCCGTCGGCGAGGCGCAGTCGATCGCGGCGGTCGGCGTGCCCGTCCTCACGCCTACGGTGGACATCGCCAACGCGCGCATCACGTTCGCGTCGGGAGCGGTCGCCAACATCACGGCGAGCCGGATCTCGCGCGAGCGCGTGCGGAAGATCCGGATCTTCCAGAAGACCGGCTACCTGTCGCTCGACCTGGCCGCGGGGAACGGCGAATTCTTCAGGCTCAACAAGAATCTTCCGCTCGAGAAGCTGGCGGCGGGTCCGCTGGACTTCTCCCAGTTCGTCGAGCGCGTCGGGCTGACCGCTCCCGAGGGGGAGCCGCTCAGACTCGAGTTCGAGAGCTTTGCGCGGGCGCTGACCGGAGAGGCGCCCCCGGTTGTGACGGGAGAGGACGGGCGCCGCGCACTCGACGTCGCGTTGAAGATCGTGCGCGAGATCGAACGTACGCTGCCGCAGCTCACGGGATCCGTGGAGGGCGGACTCGGTCGCTCCCGCCCGGAGACGGCCACGCTTGGCTGAAGTCTTCTTCGTGGCCGGCGAGGCCTCGGGTGACCTGCACGCGTCCGGCGTGGCGGAGGAGCTGCGCAAGATCCGTCCCGAGCTGAAGCTCGCCGGCATCGGCGGGCCGCGGCTCGCGGCGGCGGGTGTGGAGCTGCTGGAGTCCTACGACCAGCTCGCCGTGATGGGGCTCACCGAGGTCATCCGGCACATCCCGCGGCACTACGCGCTGCTCAGGCGGGTGCGCGAGCGGCTGCGCAGCGGCGAGATCAGCCTGCTGGTGCTGATCGATTATCCCGGCTTCAACATGCGGCTCGCGGAGAGCGCGAAGGCGGCGGGCGTACCGGTGCTGTACTACGTGACGCCGCAGGTGTGGGCGTGGGGCGCGAAGCGGCTGCCCAAGCTGGCGCGCATAGTCACGCGCGCGGCGGTGATCCTGCCCTTCGAGGAGCAGCTGCTGCGCGGCTACGGAATCGACGCGCACTTCGTGGGACACCCGCTGCTGGACGGATGGGAGCGGCTGCCGTCGCGCGAAGCGGCGAGGTCGGTGCTGGGCATCGACGACGACGCCAGGGTGCTGGTGCTGTATCCGGGAAGCCGCGTGCAGGAGATCATCCGGCACATCGAGCCGTTCGTGAAGACCGCGCGCGCCCTGCAGAAGCGGCACCCCGATCTCCAGGTCATCATAAGCGCCGCGCCCGCGACCGAGCACGGGTACTCGAACATGCCGTATCCGGTCGTGGCTGCGCCCGCGCTCACGATGTTCAGCGCGGCCGACGTGGCGCTGTGCAAGAGCGGCACGACCACTCTGGAAGCGGCGATCGCGGGCTGCCCGATGGTGGTTGCGTACCGCGTCGGGAAGCTGTCGTACGCGATCGCACGCCGGATGGTGAAGATCAGTCATATCGGGCTCGTGAACATCGTCGCGGGGCGCGAGGTCGCGCCGGAGTTCGTGCAGGACGCGCTCGATCCGGAAGTCGTCGCGGCGTCGCTGGACTCGCTGCTGACGGACGAGGCGCTGCGCCGGCGCACGATCGAGGATCTCGCGGAGGTGCGCGCAAAGTTGGGCACTCCGGGCGCGTCCGCGCGGGTGGCGCGGATGGCGAGCGAGCTCGTCGCGTGAGCGACGACGACTCCAACTGGAAAGCGCTTCGTCTGTCGGACCGTGTCGCCGTGACGCTCGGCGGCTCGCTGATCCGGCTTCTGGCCTCGACGTGGCGGTACCGCGTGCGCAACGCGGGGCAGCTGGAAAAGCTCCGCGCGGGCGGCGAGCCGTTCATCTACTCCATCTGGCACGGCCAGCTGCTGCCGCTGCTCTGGCACCACCGCGATCAGGGGATCTCCATCCTGGTGAGCGAGCACAGGGACGGCGAGCTGATCGCGCGCTTCGCGCAATCGGTGGGGTACGGCACGATTCGCGGCTCGTCCACGCGGGGCGCCGCGGGCGCGCTGCTCGGGCTCGTGCGCGCGCTGGAGGAAGGGAAGCAGGTCGGGATGACCCCGGACGGTCCGCGCGGCCCGGCCTGCAGCTATGCTCCCGGCGCCGCCGTGGCCGCGAGCAAGGCGGGCGCGCTGATACTTCCACTGGCCGCGCACGCGGATCGCGCGTGGCGGCTGAACAGCTGGGACCGGTTCATGATTCCGCGACCGTTCGCCAGGGTGACCATCGCTTACGGCGCGCCGGTGCGCCTGCCGGACGACGCGCGCGCCGCCGCTGCGGATACGCCGCGCCTCGAGTCGGCCATGAACGCGGCGGTGGGCGCGGCGTCGAGCCGATGACTCCCGCTGACCTGTGGCGCTCGAACAGCGTCGCGGCGCGCGCCGCGAGGGCGCTGCTGCTGCCGGCCGAGCGGGCCATGGCCGGCGTAGTCGCCGTGCGGAACGAACTGTACGATCGCGGCGCGCTGCCGGCGCGCGCGACGCCGATCCCGGCCGCCAGCGTCGGTAATCTCACAGTGGGCGGAACCGGGAAGACTCCGGTTGCCGCCTGGATCGCGCGGCAGCTGGCGACGCGCGGCGCGGCACCGGCGGTGGTTCTTCGCGGGTATGGCGACGACGAGCCGCTCGTGCACGCCGTGCTGAATCCGTCGATCCCGGTCGTCGTGTCGGCGGACAGGACGAAGGGCGTGGCGGAAGCGGCGGCGCGCGGCGCGGACGTCGCCGTGCTGGACGACGCCTTTCAGCATCGGCGCGTGGCGCGGGCCGCGGACATCGTGCTGGTGTCGGCCGACGGATGGACCATCCCGCGGCGGATGCTGCCGTCCGGCCCGTGGCGCGAGCCGCTGGAGGCGCTGCGCCGGGCGGACCTCGCGGTGATCACGAGCAAGGCGGCCACCGCCACCGAGATCGAGGCCGCGCGCACAGCGGTCACCCGGGCCGCGCCCGACACGCCCGTCGCCGGCATCGTGCTCGAGCTGGGAGATCTATTCCGGTTCGGGGATCCCGACGCGCGGCTGCCGACCGGCGGACTCTCGGGCGCGAGCATCCTGGCGATCGCGGCGGTGGGGAACCCGGAAGCGTTTTTCGCGCAGCTCCGGCGCGCCGGCGCCGCGGTCGAGCCGCGCGGCTTTCCCGATCACCACCACTTCACCCGCGATGAAGCGCGCGACCTGGCGGGCCTCGCGCCGCGGGGCGGCATGGCGGTCTGCACGCTCAAGGACGCCGTCAAGCTGGCACCGTTGTGGCCTGCCGACGCACCTGCCTTATGGTATGTTTCACAGCCCGTTCGGGTGGCGTGGGGAGCCGAGCTTTTCGATCGGTTGGTGGATGCGCTGCTGGCCCGCCGCGCCTCTCGATGACACTCACTGACAAGGTACAGCCGACGGCGCGCATCGCGTGCCCGTCTTACTGAAAATGGCCATCATAGAAGACCGCCGCCTCACTCCCGCTCACGGCATACTCGGCCGGGACAAGGACCGTTTCCTTTCCGAAGAGAATCCCTTCGAGGCGATGATGTCGCGCTTCGACCGAGCGGCGGAGCTGCTCGATCTCGATCCGGGGCTGGTGAAAGTGCTGCGCCAACCGGAAAAACAGATCATCGTCGCGGTCCCCGTGCTGAAGGACGATGGAAGCGTGGACGTGTACACCGGCTACCGCGTGCTGTACAACACGTCGCGCGGCCCCGCCAAGGGCGGCATCAGATTCGACACGGCGGTCACGCTCGAGGAAGTGAAGGCTCTCGCGGCGTGGATGACGTGGAAGTGCGCGGTGGTCGACATTCCGTTCGGCGGCTCCAAGGGCGGCGTCAACTGCGACCCGGAGAAGATGAGCGTGGGCGAGCTGGAGCGGATGACCCGCCGGTACACCGCGGCTATCATCAACACGCTCGGCCCCGACTCCGACGTGCCCGCCCCGGATGTGAACACCAACGAGCGCGTGATGGCGTGGCTGATGGACACGTACTCGATGCACGTGGGCCATACGGTCACCGCGGTCGTGACGGGCAAGCCGGTGGTGATGGGTGGCTCGCTCGGCAGGCGGGAGGCGACCGGGCGCGGCTGCATGATCGTGACCAAGGAAGCGCTCAATCATCTCGGCCTCTCGGTGCGCAACGCGACGGTGGCGGTGCAGGGCTTCGGCAACGTCGGCTCGGTCGCCGCCGATCTGCTGTCGCAGGAAGGGTGCAGAATCGTGGCGATCGCTGACCGGCACGTCTCGCTGTACAACGCGGACGGCATCGACACCCAGAAGGCCATCGAGCACTACCGCAAGCACGGCACGCTGAAGGAGTTTGCGGGCGGCGACAAGATGAAGCCCGCGGAGCTGCTGACGCTGGACGTGGACGTTCTGCTGCCCGCGGCGCTGGAGAACGTCATCACGACGAAGAACGCATCGCAGGTGCGCGCCAAGATCATCTGCGAGGGCGCGAACGGCCCGACCACGGCGCCCGCGGACGCGATCCTGGACGAGAAGGGAGTGTTCGTGATCCCGGACATTCTGGCCAATGCCGGAGGCGTGACGGTCTCGTACTTCGAATGGGTGCAGAACCGCGGCGGCTATTTCTGGACGGAGGATCTGGTGAACGACCGGCTGCGCGACATCATGTGCCGCAGCTTCGCCAACGTCCTGGACATCGCGAAGAGGCACAAGGTGAACATGCGCACGGCCTCGTACATGCTCTCGGTCGAGCGCGTCTCGACCGTGCACAAGCTGCGCGGCATCTACGCCTGATCTCCGCCGATGCGCGTGATCGTCGCGGTGGTGGGGAAGCCGAAGGCCACTTCCCTAGCCGGCGCGATCGCTGAGTACGAGAAGCGCGCCGCGCGGTATTGGCCGCTGGAAGTAGTGGAGGTGCGCGAGGAGTCGGGCAGGGGCATTTCGGCGGACATGGTGCGGCAGCGGGAAGGCGAGCGGCTGCGCGAGCGGATCGGCGAGCCGGCCCGCGCCGTGGTGTGCGATCCCGGCGGGCGCTCCTTCGATTCGGCCCGGTTCTCTTCGTGGTTGCAGGCCGAGCGGGAGTCGGGCCGCGATTTCGCGTTCGTGATCGGCGGGGCCCACGGGCTCTCCGACGAATTGTGCGATCGAGCCCGGATGCGACTGTCACTTGCGCCGTGGACGCTACCACATGAGTTGGCCCGCCTGGTGCTCGCGGAGCAACTTTACCGTGCCGGCACGATCGTTCGCGGCGAGCCCTATCACAAATGACCGCGAGTCTCGAATGCCAATAGCCAACAGCCAACAGCCAAGAGCGCTCTTCGTATGACCGAGTGGTTCGAGAAGTGGTTCGGTGAGGAGTACCTCGCGCTGTACCCGCACCGGGACGAGCGCGAGGCGGCGGCCGCTGTCGGACTCGTCGAGGCCAATCTCGGCGGGATCGAGGTCAAGCGTGCGCTGGACCTCGCGTGCGGCGCCGGCAGGCATTCCCGCGTGCTCAGCGAGCGGTGGTGGACGGCCGGATTGGATCTATCCGCGGCGCTGCTCGCGCGGGCGAAGGCGGCCGACCCGGAGGGTCTCTACGTCCGCGGCGACATGCGCGCGCTTCCGTTCGTGGACCACGGGTTCGATCTCGTCGTGAATCTGTTCACCAGCTTCGGCTACTTCGACAACGACGCGCAGCACCTGCGCGTGCTGGCCGAAGTGGCGCGCGTTACGCGGCGCGGCGGCAAGTTCGTGCTCGACTTCCTCAACTCCGAGCATGTGCGCAGTGCGCTCGTGCCGCGGGAATCCAGCAACATCGGCGGCCGCGCAGTGGAGGTGCGCCGCGAGATCTCGGCCGACGACAGGTTCGTAGTGAAGACCATCGCGTCGGGCGGGGAGGGCGGCGCCGCCGACCAGACTTTCGTCGAGCGCGTGCGCCTGTTCGACCGGATGGATCTGGAGACGATGCTGGAGGAGAGCGGCTTCGGAGTCGAGCAGGTGCTGGGCGACTATGCCGGCGGCGCCCACTCGGAGAGCTCTCCCCGCACGATCATGTTCGCGATACGGGAATGACACTCGAGCTCCGCTCGCGGCCGCTGAGCGCATCGCCATTGATTGCGTTGGCAGGGCAACCCGACACTCCAGCAGAATGGTACGAGCCGCGACCGGATGCCGAAGGGTGGAGGCGGCGCGTCGCGGAGACCGCCGTCGAGTTCGAGGGCGGGGCGTGGCTGCGCGCGCTGGCGCCCGCGCTCGAAGCGAAGAGCGCCGCCGCGGTTCGCCTGCGGCGCGCCGCCAACTCGGGCGGCGTCGCGGTCACCACGGGACAGCAGCCGGGGTTGTTCGGCGGGCCGTTATACACGTGGTTCAAGGCGATGTCGGCGCTCGCGCTCGCGGACGAGCTGGAAAAGCTGACCGGCGTTCCCGCCGCGCCCGTGTTCTGGGCCGCGACCGACGACGCGGATTTCGCGGAGGCGAGCGAGACGACGGTGAGCATGCCGGGCGGCGCCGAGGTCATCCGCATCGAATCACAGGCGGAAGGCGGGCTGCCGATGTCCGCCTTTCCCCTGGGCGATCTCGGCGCGCAGCTCGACGCGCTCACGCGCGCGTGCGGCTCCGCGCCGAATGGCGCGGTGCTCGACGCTGTGCGGGCCGCGTATTCACCGGAATCGACGATAGGCGGCGCCTACGTGCGATTGCTCCGGACGATACTCGAGCCATTGGGCGTGGCCGTGCTGGACGCCTCGCATCCTGCCGTTCGTGGGGCGGGGCGTCCGCTCCTGGAGCAAGCTCTCGCGCACGGTGGCGAGCTCGAGGCCGCGCTGAAGCAGCGGTCCAAGGTGCTGAAGGACGCGGGACATCGCGCGCAGGTCGCGCACGTCGCCGGTCGCACGCTGGTGTTCAGCAACGGAAGTGGCGGCCGCCACCGCGTCAGAGTGCGCGAAGCCGAGACGTTGGCCGGGTCGAAGGCCGCCGACCTCTCGCCCAACGTGCTGCTCCGCCCGGTGATGGAGCGGGCGATCCTCCCCACGGTCGCGTACGTGGGCGGGCCCGCCGAGATCGCGTACTTCGCGCAGGTGAGCGCGGTCGCGGACGGACTCGGCGCGAGGCGGCCGCTGATCGTGCCGCGCTGGTCGGGTGTGATCGTCGAGCCGCACGTCCGGAAAGTGCTGGACAGGATCGGTGCGGACGTGGACGATTTCGCCGATCCGCACGCGGTGGAGACCCGCGTGGCGCGCGAGCAACTGCCCGCCGGCATCGTGAAAGCGCTCAAGAAGGCGCGGGTCCGCGTCGAATCGGCGCTCGACGAGCTGGAAAAAGAGGACACGGCGGCGGGCGTTCTTCCGGCGGCGGTGCTCGAAGGGGCCAAGCGGCAGCTGCTGCACAAGCTCGACCGCCTCGAGCGCCGGTACGTCGCCGCGACCAAGCGCAAGGGAAGCGAGCTTCTGACCGAGGTCGCCACCGCGCGCGGCGCGCTCTACCCGAACGGCAAGCCGCAAGAGCGCGCTCTGAATGCGATACCGCTGTTCGCCAAGTACGGTGGCGACGTCCTCACGGGGATACTCGCGAAGGCACGGGAGCACGCGGCGGCGCTGTGACCGAGCGCACCGGCAGATCCGCGTTCCTGGTCGCGGCCGGCATATTCCTGAGCCGGATCACCGGGCTCGTTCGCGAGGGCGTCTTCGCGCACTTCTTCGGCACGTCCATCTCCGGCGACGCGTTCAACGCCGCGTTCAGAATTCCCAACCTGCTGCAGAACCTCTTCGGGGAAGGGGTGCTGTCGGCGTCGTTCATTCCGGAGTACGCCGGACTGCGCGCGCGCGGACAGCACGAGGAGGCCACGCGGCTCGCCGGAGCGGTGTTTGCGCTCCTCTCGACCGTGGCCGCGGTTCTGGTGTTGCTCGGAATCCTGGCCGCGCCGCTGCTCGTGTCGGTGATCGCGGCGGGGTTCACCGGGGAGAAGCGGGAGCTCACGATCCAGCTCACGCGCATCCTCTTTCCCGGAGCGGCGCTGCTGGTCCTGTCGGCCTGGTGCCTCGGCATTCTCAACTCGCACCGGCGGTTCTTCCTGCCGTACGTCGCGCCCGTGATCTGGAACCTGGCGCTGATCGCGACGCTGCTGTTCTACGGCGCCACATCGACCCAGCCGCACCTCGCGGTTTATCTCGCGTGGGGCTCGGTGGCCGGAAGCGCGCTGCAGTTCGCCGTGCAGCTGCCGGTCGTGCTCCCGCTCATCCAGGGGGCGCGGCTCACTTTCGCGCGCGAGAGCGAGAGCGTCCAGCGGGTGGTGCGCAACTTCGTGCCGGTGTTCGTGGGCAGGGGAGTCGTCCAGATCAGCGCGTACTTCGACACGCTGATCGCCAGCCTGGTCGTGTCGGGCGCGCTCGCGGCGGTCGTGTACGCGCAGATTCTCTACCTGCTGCCGATCAGCCTGTTCGCCATGTCCGTGTCAGCCGCCGAGCTGCCCGCGATGTCGAGCATCGCGGGCGATCTGGGCGAGACGGCGGCGCACCTGCGCCAGCGGCTCCGCACCGGGTTGCGACGTATCGCGTTCTTCGTCGTGCCGTCGGCCGTCGCGTTTCTCTTCCTGGGCGACGTCATCGTCGGCGCCATCTATCAGCGGGGCGAGTTCACCCGCGCCGACACGATCTGGGTCTGGCAGATCCTGATCGGCTCGTCCATCGGGCTGCTGGCGTTCACGCTGAGCCGGCTGTACGCCTCGACGTTCTACGCCACGCGCGACACGCGCACCCCGGTCCGGTATGCCATCATCCGGATCACGATCAGCGTGGTGCTGGGGCTGCTTCTCGCCGTCGTCCTCCCGCGCGCGCTCGACGTCGATCGCAGGCTCGGCGCGGTAGGGCTTACGCTGGCGGGCGGCATTGCCGGGTGGGTCGAGTACGCGCTGCTTCGCCGCGGGCTGGGCAAGCGCATCGGTCACGTGCCCGTAGAGCTGAATCATCTGATGAAGCTCATCGCCATCGCAGGTCTGGCCGCCGCGGCGGCGGGCTGGATGCGTGGGCTCTTCATCGGAGACTCCCAACCCCTCGTTCTCGCGCTCGCGATCCTGCCGGTGTACGGCGCGATCTACCTGGGCGTCGCTTGGCTGCTAGGCGTCTCCGAGCTCTCCGGCCTCCTCAAGCGCAGCCAATAGGCGACTCGTTCGCTGCTCGCTGCTCGCTGCTCGCTGCTCGCTGCTAGCTGCTGGCTGTTTTCATGCACGCCCGGTCGCCCGGCGCGCCGCGAGCGCGAAGTGAAGAAAGTACCGGTTGAGTGAAGCAGGGTCAGCCTCGCGCTCGCGTCCCCAGAAGAGCGCGCAGAATTGCTCCCTTGCTCTGAGCACTTCGCGGCGGCGAGCTCCTCTCCACCTGTCGTCGGCGGCTGTCAGATCGAACAGCTCGAGGCCGCGGTCGACGGCAGCGTCCCGACGGTCCGGGCGGCCAGCCTCGTGAGCCTTGATCGCGCGGGACACCTCACTCCCGATGTTGGCGAGCTGCTCGATCAGCGATAGCGAGCTCCATTTGCCCGCCGCCAGACCGGCGTGTCCCGCCGCCGACGTAGCCATGCTATTTCACGAGCTCGGTCACGATTCGCCTGATAGCGTGGCGTAGTTCCGCGTCTTCCACTCCGCGCGAGCGATTGCCCTGGGATGGTCTGACGTTGATCATGGAATCGTACTCGATCCAGTCCTCGTCGCTCGACCCGGGATAGAGGTTGATTCCCCAGAGGTGTTTTTGGGAAGATCCGTCGTCCAACAACAGCGCCTCTTCATCCGAGTGCAGCTCGCCGCCCAGAGCCATGATACGCCGTTCGACGTCGACCACGGCTTTCACCATGTCGCCGAACTGCTCGACGGCGATCGATGTGACCTCCGCCCGTGTCAGCGGCGTTCTCACAATGCGGGGCGGCGGCATTTCCATGGAAATCTCGCGCGAGGGTAAGCGCGAAGTTAATCACAAGATATTCGGCGCGGGAGCGTCCTGAGGCCGCAAAGTCCTCAATCCGCAATCGCAGGTGAACGTCACCGGGATTGACCAACTACCGAGTGTGCGGCGTTCGTCGCATCCAGGTGGGAAAGCAGCCGATGGCGGGGGTATAATTAGACGTGCAACCCCTCCCCGACCTCGTCGCATCGAAAGTCCCGCATCTCCCCGAATCCCCGGGCGTGTACCTGTGGAAGGGGCGGGACGGGACCATTCTGTACGTCGGCAAGGCGGCGAAGCTCCGTTCGCGCGTGCGCAGCTACTTCGCCAACGATCCGGGCACGAGCCTCAAGACGACGTATCTCGTGCGGCAGATCGCAGACGTCGACACGATCGTGGTGCCGAGCGAGGCGCACGCGCTGATCCTCGAGGCGAACCTGATCAAGGAGCACCGCCCGCGGTTCAACATCGCGCTGAAGGACGACAAGTCGTACCCGTACATCAAGGTGACGTCGCAGGAGCCGTTCCCGCGCGTGTTTGTCACGCGGCGGGTCACCAACGACGGCGCGAAGTACTTCGGGCCGTACACCGACGTCGGCGCCATGCGGCGCGCGCTGAACGTGGTCAAGCGGATCTTCACCGTGCGGTCGTGCAGCTACGACATGCCGGCGGAGATGCCCGAGCGGCCGTGTCTCGACTACTACATCAAGCGGTGCAAGGCCCCCTGCATCCTCGCCCAGTCGCAGCAGGAGTACCGGCAGATGATCGACGAGGTGCTGCTCTTCCTCGGCGGGCGCGCGAGCGAGGTCGTGCGGCGCGTGCGCGCGCGGATGGACGAGGCGGCGGAGAGGATGGACTTCGAGCGCGCCGCCGAGCTGCGCGACGTGTTGCACCATCTCGAGCGAATGGAGGAGCCCACGGTCGTGCTGCGCGTGGAAGGCGGGGATCGTGACGTAGTGGGCTACGCGCGCGACGGGGACGACGCCTGCGTGACGATGCTGCGCATCAGGGAAGGGAAGCTGCTCGCGCGCGAGCACCGGTATCTGGAGAACATCGAGGGCGAGCCGGATCCTACGGTGCTCTCGGCGTATCTCGCGGGCAGCTATCCCGCGATGCCGGAGCGCGCGCGCGAGCTGCTGCTGCCTTTCGACTTCGACGACCGCGAGCTGCTGCAGCAGTCGGTGCCGGACGCGAAGATGAGCGTGCCGCAGCGCGGGCCCCGGCGCGAGCTGGTCGATCTCGCCGAGCAGAACGCGCGGCACCTGCTGGAGGAGCTGAAGCTGTCGTCGCTGGAGTCGGAGGAGCGCGCGGGCGAGCCGGTGTACGATCTCCAGCGCGAGCTGGGACTGGAGCGCCTGCCGCGCACGCTGGTGTGCTTCGACATCTCGACCACGCAGGGGACCGACACTGTCGGCTCAGCGGTCTGGTTCGAGAACGGGCGGCCGAAGCGCGGCGAGTACCGCAAGTTCCGCGTGAAGACGGTGGAGGGAAGCGACGACTTCGCGTCGATGCGCGAGGTGGTCACGCGCTACTTCAACCGCAGGATGGCCGACGAGAAGCCGAGCCCGGAGCTGGTGGTGATCGACGGCGGCCGCGGGCAGCTGTCCGCGGCGCACGAGGCGATGGAGTCGCTCGGGCTCGGCGACAGGCCGCTGATCAGCCTCGCGAAGAAGGAGGAAGAGGTGTACGTGTGGGGGAGGACCGATCCGGTGCGGATCTCCCGGCGATCGCCCGCCTTACGCTTGCTGCAACAGGCGCGCGACGAGGCGCACCGGTTCGCCGTGACCTACAACCGGAAACGACGCTCGATGCGCACCGTGACTTCGGAACTCCTCCAGATCCCCGGCGTCGGGCCGATGAAGAGGCGACAGCTGATCCAATCGTTCGGCAGCCTCGAAGGTGTCCGCCAGGCCACGCCCGAGCAGATAGCGCAGCTTCCGGGCTGGACGGTCGCCACCGCGGGAAAGCTGCTCGCCCAACTGGGAGGCTCCACCGAAACGACCTCGTAGGTGGGTATTGCCCACATACCCACAAATGGGATTTGCCGGCGGCGACAAATCCTGACGGGTGGCCTTCAAGCTGAGCTTCACTCCCGAGGCGCGTGACGTTCTGCAGGCGCTCGAGAAGAAAGACAAGCCGAAGCACAGAAACGTCCTGAAGACCCTCGGCCTGATCGAATCGAACCCCCGTCACCCCGGGCTTCGAACGCACAAGTTCAAATCGCTGTCGGGGCCGAACGGAGAGGATGTTTCTGAAGCCTATGTCGAGCAGGACACCCCAGCCGCACGGCGCGTGTTCTGGTACTACGGCCCGGGACGCGCGACAATCCGCATCATCACGATTGCTCGGCACCCCAAATAGCACCGGACGATTCAGGCGCGGCGACCTGGGACCAGCGGGCCGCTATGCGTCCTTGCTTTCCACCACGACCACCCTCAACGGCTGAAAGTTCGCGTCCATCAGCGCGAGCAGCTTCCAGCCCGCAGCGCGAATCTTCTTCAGGTCCTGCACGAAGTGCTCGTTGCCCGCCGCCTCCGATTCTTCCAGCAGTATCTCGGAGTAGCCGAGCATCTGGCTGAGCGGCGTGCGGAGATCGTGCAGCAGCGCCGCGGGTACCAGATAGCGCAGATCCTCCGGCGGGCAGTCGTCTTCGCTCATTACGTCCGTGTTGCGGCGCCACCTTTCTGCGTCGCCGCCAGACCGAGCAGCGATTCGATCTTGCCGAGCAAGCGCGGGAGGTCGATTGGCTTCGTGTCGTAATCTTCGCAGCCGGCCTCGATCGCCTTGTCGCGGTCGCCGGACATGGCGTGCGCCGTCAGCGCGATCACCGGAACGTGACAGGTGGCCGGCGCGGTCTTGATCCGGCGTGTCGCCTCCCAGCCGTCGAGCACGGGAAGGCTCATGTCCATCAGGATGAGGTCGGGCGTCTCCGACGCGGCCATGTCCACGCCCGCCTGGCCGTCGCACGCGAGCACTACCTGGTAGCCCTTTCGCTCCAGCCTGCGCGAGAGCATGTCGCGGTTCATCTCATTGTCTTCCACGAGCAGGATCTTCGCCAAGCGCGTACCCCCGTCGCCGCTCACGCCGGCACCCCCACGGCGTCATCATACATCGCCTGGGTCGCGGCGAGGGGCGACCTGTGATCGTCCAGCAAATCGCGCACCTGATTGAGCAGGGATTCGCGCGAGTCGCCGCCCTTCCGGATGATCGACTCCACGTAGCTGTTCAGCCGCTGCCGGTCGTCGGTCGTGAGATCCATCGCGGTCAGGACCACGATCGGAATTAAGCGCCACTCCGGATGCCGGCGAACGCGCTCGGCGAACTCGAAGCCGTCCATCTCCGGCATCATCAGGTCCAGCAGGATGAGGCGCGGGCGCTCCCGCTCCATGCTCTCCAGCGCGTCGCGGCCGTTCTCGGCCTCGCTGACCTTCCAGCCTTCCTTCTCCAGCATCTTCCGCGTGAGCGCGCGCGTGGACGGATCGTCCTCCACCAGGAGCACGGGGCAGGGCGGGCTGTCGCACGTGTACTTCCGGAGGATCTGCGCCAGGCGGCTGCGATCGATCGGCTTGGTGGCGTAGTCGGCCGCGCCGAGGGTGAAGCCACGGTCGGGATCGTCCACCATGGTCACCATGATCACGGGGATGTCCCGCAGTGCGAGGTCGGACTTGAGCGAGGACAAGACGCTCCAGCCGTCCATGCCGGGCATCATCACGTCGAGCGTGATCGCGACCGGCTTGAACTGGCGCGCGAGCCGAAGCCCTTCCTCTCCGCTACCAGCGGCGCGCACATTGAAGCCTTCGCCGGTCAGGAACCGATTCATCAGCTCCCGCTGAGTCGGGTCGTCGTCGATCACGAGAATGCACGTCGCGCCGGGTGTGAGCGTAACCCCGCTTTCGTCCACTCGGCTGCCTGCGGCGCCGGCGACTACGTCGCCTTTCACGCTCGCGAGCTCGGGAAGCGGGTCCGACACGTGCGCCGGAAGCTTGATGGTGAACACGCACCCCTCGCCCGGCGTGCTGTGCACCGTGACGTCGCCGCCCATCATCTGACAGAATCTCCGGGTGAGCGCGAGACCCAGCCCGGTACCGCCGAACTTCCGCGTGGTGGACGCGTCCGCCTGGGTGAAGTCCTGGAAGAGCTTGACGATCTGGTCGGCGCTCAGGCCGATGCCGGTGTCCGTGATGCGGAATACGACCCAGTCTTCACCATCCATCGGCTCCCGGCCGGCCTCGAGCGTGATGCTGCCGTTCTGCGTGAACTTGACGGCGTTGGACAGGAGATTGAACAGCGCCTGGCGAACCTTGATCTGGTCGGCGTGCATCGCGCCGAGGTCGGGCGCCAGCTCGACGTGCAGCGTGTTGGCGTTCGTCTCGACCATCGGCTGAAACGTGCAGGCCACTTCATTCACCATTCCGGCGATCTCGAAGCTCTCCAGGAACAGCTCCATCTTGCCGGCTTCGATCTTGGAAAGATCCAGAATGTCGTTGATGAGGGTGAGCAGGTGCTTGCCCGCGCTGTTGATCTTCTCGAGATCGCCGCCGAACTCCAGGAGCTCCCGCTCGATCGCTTCTTCCTGGAGCATCTCCGAGTAGCCAAGAATGGCGTTGAGCGGAGTGCGCAGCTCGTGGCTCATGTTGGCGAGGAAGAGGCTCTTGGTCTTGTTGGCCGTCTCCGACGCTTCCTTCGCCTTGGCGACTTCCTCTTCCGCGCGCCGGCGCTCGGTGACGTCTTCCATCGCCAGCACCAGCAGCTCGCCGTGATGGCCGGCCTGCAGCTTTCGCGCGTTGAGCAGCATCACCCGCCAGCCGATCACCGGGAAGTCGTGGGCGAGCTCGAAGTCGTTGAACACGGAGCTCATCGGCACGATGTCTTCCAGCAGCGTCCGCAGGGCGGGGATGTCCCACTGACCGTTGCCCAGCTCGTAGATCAGGCGGTTCTCAGTCTCCTCCAGCGAGACTTGAAATGTCTGGTAGAACGCGCGGTTGCCGGACCGCACGCGCAGCGTGGTGTCGAGAATGAGCAGGGGCTCGCGCACGGTGTCGACGATGTTCTGCGCGTACGTCTCGATCGCCTTTAGATCCGCTTCCACGCGCCGGCGCTCGGTCACGTCCTCCATCGCGAGCACCAGCAGCTCGGCGTGGCTGCCCGCCCGCAGCTTCCGGCCGTTGAGCAGCATGATCCGCCGCCCGATGATCGGGAAGGTGTGCTCCAGCTCGAAGTCGTTGAACACCGAGCTGGTCGGGATCACGTCCTCGAGCAGGGTGCGCAGGGCCGGAATGTCCCACTGCCCGTTCCCCAGCTCGTAGATGAGCCGGTCCTCGGTCTCCTCGCGGGAGACGCGGAACGTCTGGTAGAAGGCACGGTTCGCGCTGCGGACGCGGAGGGCATTGTCGAGCATGAGCAGCGGCTCCCGCACCGTCTCGACGATGTCCTGGGCGTACGTCTCGATTTCCTTGACCAGCGGGGGATTCCGGTTCATCGCTACGTGGGAAGAGGGGCGCATCTGTTCCTCTGTACGCAATCAAGCACAAGTGGCATCGGCCCCGCTCCATTCCCGGGTTTTATTTACTGCTCGACTTTCGTGGTATGTCGTAACCCGTTGAGTGTGCTTGTTTTCTGGCCACGAACGGATAAATTACTTGAGCTATGATAAAAGTCGCCCGCGTCGTTCCGGACAGCATCGCCGAGCAGGTTGGAATCGTTCCGGGCACGGCGCTCAAGACCGTCAACGGACGCAAGCTCGCCGACTTCCTCGATTGGGAGTTCCTCACCGCCGAGGACGAGCTGCTGATCGAGGCCGCGCTGCCGGGTGGAGACGAGCTCCTTCTCGAGATCGAGCGGCCCGACGCGGAGTCGCTGGGCGTGGTGCTCGAGCCGCCGAACATCCGCCGCTGCGCCAACCGCTGCGAGTTCTGTTTCATCGAAGGGCTGCCCACCGGGCTCCGACGCTCGCTGTACGTCCGCGACGACGACTATCGGCTGTCGTTCGCGTACGGCAATTTTGCCACCCTCTCGAACCTCAAGCAGCGCGACATCGACCGGATTCTCGAGTACAGGCTCTCGCCGCTGTACGTCTCCGTGCACGCGACCAACTGGGAGGCGCGCAAAGTCCTGCTGAACAACCCGCGGGTGCCGAACGTCGTCGAGCAGCTCACTGCGCTCGCCGCGGGCGGAATCCGCTTTCACTCCCAGATGGTGATCGTCCCGGGATTAAACGACGGCGCGGTGCTGGAGGAATCGATTAGCGACCTCTGGAATCTCGGCGACGCGGTGCTCTCGTGCGCGGTGGTGCCGGTGGGTTTGACGCAGTTCTCCCACCTGTACACCGGCGAGACGATGGACGCGAGGAACGCGACGCGCATCCTCGAGCAGGTGGAGACGTGGGGCGAGCGCGCCCAGCGCGAGCGCGGCGAGACCTGGATCGCCGGCTCCGACGAGCTGTATCTGCTCGCCGGACGCGAGCTGCCGGGAGAGGAGTTCTACGGCGAGTTCGCGCAGATCGAGAACGGCGTGGGCGCGGTGACCGCGCTGCGGAAGCAGGTGCGCGAAGGACTCGGCCGGCTCGACCGGCTCGACCGGCTCGACGGGATGCGCATCGGCGTGGTGACCGGCAAGTCCATGGAGCCGTTGATGCCGGAGCTGCTCGCCGAGCTGCGCCGCGTCACGGGCGCGTCGTTCGAGCTGATACCGTTGGTCAACACGCTGTTCGGACCCGCGATCGGCACGGCGGGGCTGCTCGTGGGCGCGGACCTGCGCGCCGCACTCTCGTCGCGCGCGGATCTCGACCTCGCGCTGATTCCGGCGGAGACGATCAACGACGACGGCCTGTTCCTCGACGACGACTCACTGGATGCGCTGCGCGCCGCCATGCCGATGCCCGTGCTGCCGTCGTATGATTTCGTGGACGTGCTCGAGCGCGCGCCGCTCGAAGCGGCGCTGGCAGCGTGAACATTCCCGTCGTAGCGATCGTAGGCCGGCCGAACGTCGGCAAGTCGGCGTTGTTCAACCGCATCATCGGTGACAACTCCGCGATTGTGAGCGACGAGGCCGGCACGACGCGCGACCGGCATTTCGGCAGGGCCGACTGGAGCGGGCGCCAGTTCTGGCTCGTGGACACGGGCGGGCTGGCGGACGATCCGCGCATGCCGATGGACGTCGAGATCCGGCGGCAGGTGGGCGAGGCCATCAGCGAGGCCGACCTGATGCTCCTCGTCGTGGACGCGAAGGCGGGGCTGCACCCGAGCGACCGGAAGGTCGTGGACCTGCTGCGCGACTCGCAGAAGCCGTGGCTGCTCGTCGCCAACAAGGTGGACAATCCCGCCAGCACGGACTTCTACGAGTTCTACGAGCTGGGCGCGGGCGACCCGCTGCCGGTATCGGCGGCCAACGGCAAGAACTCGGGCGAGCTGCTCGACGCCATCGTCGAGAAGATCCCCGAAGTCACGGAAGAGCCGCCCGACGAGCTGCGCGTTGCCGTGGTGGGCCGGCCGAACGTCGGCAAGTCTTCACTCGTCAACAAGCTGCTCGGCGAGGAGCGGCTGGTGGTGGCCGACGACGCCGGCACCACGCGCGACGCCATCGACACCCCCGTCACGTACCACGGCCGTCCCATGGTGTTCGTGGACACGGCGGGTCTCCGCCGGCAAGCGAAGGTCAGCGAAGGGATCGAGTTCTACTCGACGCTGCGGACGCGGCGCGCGATCGAGAGCGCCACGGTCTGCGTGCTGCTCATCGACGCCGTCGAGGGCTTGCACAACCAGGATCTCAAGATCGCGAACCTCGCGTGGGAGGCCGGGCGCGGGCTGATCGTCGTGGTCAACAAGTGGGATCTCGCCGTGAAGGACGACAAGAGCGCGGCGAAGTTCCAGAAGGAAGCCGGCGAGAAAGCGCCGTTCCTCAAGTTCGTGCCGTTCCTCTTCACGTCGGCGCTGACGGGCCAGCGCGTGCAGAAGCTGTTCGATCTGATCCTGCAGGTGGACGCCGAGCGGCAGAAGCGGATCTCCACGTCGCAGGTGAACAACACGCTGGGGGAGCTGGTCGCGCGGAGGCAGCCGCCGCAGGCGGCGGGGCACGAGATCAAGCTCAATTACGCGACGCAGGTGGAGACGGCGCCGCCGATGATCGCCGTGTTCGGAAACAACCCGGAAAAAGTGCAGGAGCATTACATCAGGTACCTGCACAACGGTTTTCGCGAGGCGTGGGGGTTCACCGGCAATCCGCTGAGAGTGGTGATGCGGCGCAAGTCGGGCTGAGATGCACCCGGTCGCGGCGGTCGTGCTCGCGTACCTCCTGGGCTCCGTCCCCTTCGCGTACCTCGCGGGACGCGCGCGCGGAGTGGATCTGCGCCAACACGGGTCCGGCAACCTCGGCGCGACCAACGCCGTGCGCGTGCTCGGCACGACCACCGGCGTGGTGGTCTATCTCCTCGACACGCTCAAGGGATTTCTCCCGGTGTTCCTGCTCGTGCCGCTGGTCGTCGCGGCGCGGCTCGATCTGTGGGCGATCGCGATCGGAGTAGCAGCCATCGCGGGCCACGTCCGGCCAGTGTATCTCGCTTTCCATAAAGGCGGCAAGGGCGTGGCGACGGCCGGCGGGGTTTTTCTCGCGCTCGCGCCGCTCGCGACGGCCGTCGGGCTCGCGGTATGGGTCCTCGCGTTCCTGCCGACCGGGTACGTGAGCCTGGCTTCGATCGTGACGGCCGTTCTCTTTCCCTTCGCGCTGCTCGCGACCGGCACTCCCGCGCGGTCCGCGCTGTTCGTCGTGGCCGTGATCGTGGCCCTCTTCGTCGTATGGACGCACCGGCAGAACATCGCCCGGCTCCGGCGCGGCGAGGAGCACCGCTTCCGCCGCGGCAAGCGCGGCGCCGGCGCGACGCATCCCGCGCGCTTCCGGAGCTGACGTTGCATCCCGAGCGATGTGTGGTCATAGGTGCCGGCGCGTGGGGCACGGCGCTGGCGGATCTGCTCGCGCGCTCCGGCAACCAGGTCGCGCTGTGGGCGCGGGAAGAGGACGTCGTCGACAGCGTCAACAGATCCCACCGCAACCGGTTTCTCGCGAGCCACTCGATTCACGAGTCGGTCCGGGCGTTCGGGGACGTGTGTGAAGCGGCGCGCGACGCGCGGGTCGCGATCTTCGTGACGCCGTCGCACGCGCTCCGAGCCGTGGCGCGGTCGGTGCGCCCGGCGATCGGGCGGGATACGGTGGTCGTAGTGGCCAGCAAGGGCGTCGAGGAGGACACGCTCGCGCTGATGAGCGACGTAGCGGAAGAAGAGCTCGGCTCGCCTCCGCTGGTGGCGCTTTCAGGACCGACCTTCGCCGCCGAGGTCGCGGCGGGACAGCCGACGGCGATCGTCGCCGCCTCGGAGGACGAGGCGACGGCGCTGGTGGCACAGCGCATATTCAGCGGCTCGAATCTCCGGCCGTACACGCACGACGACGTGATCGGGGTGGAGCTCGGCGGGGCGCTCAAGAACGTGATGGCCGTTGCCACGGGAATCGCCGACGGCCTCGGGCTCGGACACAACGCGCGCGCCGCGCTGATCACGCGCGGGCTCGCCGAGATGACGCGGCTCGGAGTCGCGCTCGGCGGAAGACAGGCGACGTTCGCGGGGTTGGCCGGCCTCGGCGATCTGGTGCTGACGTGCACCGGCGGCCTCAGCCGGAACCGCGCGGTCGGGGTCGCGGTGGGGAAGGGCGCGTCGCTGGACGCGGCGCTCGCGGGGAGAGAGACGGTGGCCGAGGGAGTTGTAACGACTCGCAGCGCGCGCGCCCTGGCCGCGCGGGAGGGAGTGGACATGCCGATTGTGGACGCCGTGTACCGCGTGCTGTTCGAGGGCGAGCCGGCGCGGGATGCCATGCGCGCGCTCATGTCGCGCGAGCTGCGGTCGGAGGGTGATTGATGGCGCCCCAGCGCAAGGGAAACGGCGGCAGCCAGATTCGCGAGTTCTTTTCGATCGGGGACGTGTGCGGGCTCACCGGCCTCAAGCCGCACGTGCTCCGGTATTGGGAGAGCCAGTTCAAGTTCCTGAGCCCGGCCAAGAACCGCTCGGGGAACCGCGTGTACCAGCGCAAGGAAGTCGAGCTGATCATGCTGGTGAAGCACCTGCTGTACTCGGAGAAGTACACGATCGACGGGGCGCGCCAGAAGATCGAGGACCACCGCAAGGCGGGCGAGCTGCGCGCCGTCGCGCGCGCGGCGCTGGATTCGCAAACGGTGGGCTCGATGGAGCAGGACCTCAAGGAGATTCTCGCACTGCTCGACGGAACCCAGCCAACTAAATGATCAACAAAGTTCTGGCCATCATTCCGGCCTACAACGCGGGCGAGCTGCCCGCCAAGGTCGTCCTCGGACTCAAGAATGCCCTGCCGGACGCGACCATTCTCGGGATAGACGACGGCTCGACGGACGAGACGCGCTCGGTGCTGCGGTCGGTGTGCGACGAGATGATCGAGTTCGACGTCAATCGCGGAAAGGGGACGGTGCTGCGCGCGGGCTTCGCCTTCGCCATCGAAGGCGGCTACGACGCCGTGCTGACCATCGACGCGGACGGCCAGCACGATCCGGCGTTCGCGCCCGCCATGCTGAAGGCGCTGGAGAACGCGGACATCGTAATCGGCGCGCGGCAGATCAGCGGCAAGGCGGTGCCGTGGCACCGCCGCATAGCGAACATCCTTTCGTCCGCCACGACGCGCGCGATATCCAAGGTCGAAATCAGCGACAGCCAGTCGGGCTACCGCGCGATCCGCACCGAGGTGCTGAAGAACGTGCACGCCGTCGGCGACCGGTACGACTACGAGCAGGATTTCCTGTTCCGGGCGGCGCGGCAGGGTTACCGGTTCGCGGAGATCCCCATTTCCACCGTGTACGGCGCACCCAGCCACTTCCGCGCCGCGGTCGATGCATGGCGCATCGTCCGCGTGCTCTGGCGGCACAAAGCGGGAATCTTCCGCTAGTGCGCATACTGCTCTCGAATGACGACGGCGTCTTCGCCCACGGCCTCAAGTGCCTGGTCAAGGCGGTGGAGCCGCTGGGTGAGGTGACCGTCGTCGCGCCGGACCGCGAGCAGAGCGCGGCCAGCCATTCGCTGACGCTGCACCATCCCGTGCGCCCGCGGCGGATAGACGAGCGGACGTGGCAGGTTGACGGAACGCCTACCGACTGCGTCATGCTCGCGGTGGAAGCCCTGCTCCCCGAGCGCCCCGACTTCGTAATCAGCGGGATCAATCACGGTCAGAACATGGGCGAGGACGTGTTGTATTCCGGAACCGTCGCGGCCGCGATGGAAGGGCTGTCGCTCGGAATTCCATCCTTCGCGATCTCGTTCGCGGGCGGAGACCTGCGCGCCGACACCTCGATGCTGGACGATCAGATCGAGCCGCTGTCGCTGCTGCTCCGGCATCTCACCAGCCTGCCGTCGTACCCGAGCCACACTCTGTTCAACATCAACATGCCTCCGATCGGCGGCGGGGAGATCAAGGGCGTTCGTCTCACCCGGCTCGGCCGGCGCGTGTACTCGAACTCGCTCATGCCGATGAAGGATCCCTGGGGGCGGGACATTTTCTGGATCGGCGGCGGCTCGATCGAGTGGTCCGGGGAAGAAGACTCCGATTTCCGCGCGGTCGCGGACGGCTACATCTCGATCACGCCGCTCTCGCTCGACCTCACGCACGACAAATGTCTGAGCGATCGGGAGAGCTGGTGGCGGGAACCGTAGAGCCGGAGTTTCGGGGGCCGCGCCGGCGGCTCGTCGAGCAGCTGCAGGACCAGGGCATCCGCGACCTCGCCGTGCTCAAGGCGATCGACGAGACTCCGCGCCATCTCTTCGTGCCGCGGGCCGTGCGCCACCGCGCGTATGAGGATTCCGCGCTGCCGATCGGGAACGGCCAGACGATCTCGCAGCCGTCGATACACGCGCGCTATCTCGAGCTGCTGAACCTCACCGGGACGGAGAAAGTCCTCGAGATCGGGACGGGCTCGGGCTATCAGACGATCCTTCTGTCGCATCTCGCGGCGCAGGTATTCTCGATCGAGCGCGTCGCGCCGCTGCTCGAGAGCGCGCGCGCGATCATCCAGCAGGTGGGCGCGCGGAACGTATCGCTCCTCCTCGGCGACGGCACGCTCGGCTGGAGACAGTATGCGCCGTACGACGCCATTCTCGTGAGCGCCGCCGCGCCGGAAGTTCCGCAGGCGTATCTGGAGCAGCTGGCCGAAGGGGGCCGCTTGCTAATTCCGCTCGGCGACCGCGAAGAGCAGATCCTCTATCTGATGGTGAAGCGCGGCGACCGGCTCGAGCGCACCGAGATCGGGCCGGTTCGGTTCGTTCCATTGGTCGGCAAGCACAGCTGGGAGGAATGATCGGTGTTGGCAGAGAAGAGCCATCCCGATAGGTTGTAGGGGCTTCAATCACCCGCGAGCGCGATGACGGAAGACTCGGAGCGCGACCCAACGAGAACCAAGCGACCGGCACCGCCGTACGTGCGGCGTCCGGGCGATCCTTGGCGCGAAGAGCTGCCGCCGATCACGCGCTATCTGTACGACTTCCACGCCGAGCAGCGCGAGCCGGCCTCCCAGCCGCTGACCTACGACGCACCGCGCGAACCGGTCCTCGAGTCCATCGAGTGGAAGTCGCCGTTTGCCGCGACCGAAGTGACTCCGGATGCCACCGAGCAGGAACGGACCGGCGCGTGGATTCTCGAGGAGTGGGAGCAGTACGACCGGACGAAGGCCGCGACTCTCACGGGCGACCCGAACATCGTCGCCGCGCAGGATGCCTGGGGCGATCTCGACTGGGAGCGGGACACCGCGGAACACGGTTCCGCGCGGCAGCGACCGCCGGAGATCGTAGCGACGATACTCGAGGGGATCGCGCGGCGAATCCGCTCAGGCGACGTGCGCGTAAACGGAACGCCGGGGATGACCGAGGAGGCGGCGCTGACGGCGGTGCTGGCGGCGTTGCTCGGGGTGAGGCGGTGACTAGTTACTAGTTCCTAGTCACTAGTGACTAGTGACTAGGAACTACGAAGTACGAACTGCTCTCCCACGCTCCGTCGCGGAACACTCAATTGGCAACGATTCACCTGGAAATAGCGGGGCGCGTACAGGGCGTCGGCTTTCGCTGGTTCGCCCGCCAGCAGGCCCGCAGACTCGGGATCGACGGCTGGGCGGTGAACACGCGGGCGGGAACCGTCGAGATCGCGGCCAAGGGCGAACCGGACGCGCTGAAGCAGCTCGAGGCCGCCATGGCGCAGGGCCCCGCGGGCGCGATCGTCAAATCCGTGACCGAGCTCGCCGCGATCGCCGAGGAAGAAATTCCGGAGGGATTCGAAGTGCGGTAGTTGTTGTTCGCTGCTAGCTGCTAGCTGCCAGCTGCCAGCTGTTTTCTCCGCTTCTGGCACCTCGTTTGCGCGTCTATTCCGGCGTCATCAATGCAGCGAGGTTGCAGTGGAGAAAAACGACAACTTGACGTTTCTGGGCGGGCTCGGAGCGGGGCTCGCGGTGATGTACCTGGTCGATCCGGCGCGCGGTCGCAGGCGGCGGCATCTCATCCGCGATCAGGCCGTACACGCGGCGCACCGCGTTAGCGACGGTATCGGCACGACTTCGCGGGACCTCAAGCACCGCGCGTCGGGACTCGTCGCCGAAGCCGGATCGCTGGTGAAAGGCGATCGAGCGTCGGACGCGGTGATCGAGGCGCGCGCGCGCTCGAGCATGGGCCGCTGTTGCTCACATCCGCGGGCCGTGACGGTGGAGGTCGAGGACGGGCGCGTGTTCCTCACCGGCCAGATACTGGAAGCGGAGCTGGACGACGTGCTGAGCGCCATCGAGGGCACGCGCGGCGTGGAGTCGGTCGCGCATGATCTGGAGGTGTTCGAGGCTCCGGGGAACGTGCCCTCGCTGCAGGGCGGGAAATCCCGGGAAGGGGCGCGGTTCGAGCTGCTGCAGAAGAACTGGACTCCGGCCGCCCGGCTGCTCTCCGCGCTCGCTGGCGGCGCGCTGACGGTATACGGGGCGCGCAGAAAGGACCCTGTCGGAGCGGCGCTGACCGTCGCCGGCGCGGGCCTGCTCGCGCGCGCGGCCACCAACCTGGAGTCCAAGAGGCTGACCGGCGTCGGCGCCAAGCGCCGCGCCGTGGATGTGCAGCGCACCATCAACGTCGCGGTGCCCATCGAGCGCGCGTTTCAGTTCTGGTCCAACTACGAGAATTTCCCCGCCTTCATGGCGCACGTGCGCGAGGTCCAGGCGCTCGGCGATGGCCGGTCGAAGTGGGTCATAGAGGGACCGGCCGGAGTATCGGTCGAGTGGGTCGCCGAGGAGACGCAGCGCGTACCGAACGAGGTCATCGCGTGGCGGACGCAGGAAGGATCCGCGATCGGCCACGCCGGCATCGTGCGCTTCGCGCCGACGGGTGACGGCGGGACCAGGATCGACCTGAAGATGTCGTACAATCCGCTCGCCGGCGCGCTGGGCCACGCGGTCCTGTCGCTGCTCGGCTCCAACCCGAGACAGCGGATGATCGACGATCTCGCCCGCATGAAGACGGCGTTGGAGACCGGCATTCCGGCGCGCGACGCGGCGGCGCCGCTGGCGGACATGCCTCCGCTCGAGCGCGAGGTCATCCCCGGCCGGGTTTCTCCGCCGGACGGCGACGAGCCGCGGGCGGAGGCGGGAAGCGTCGTCCCATAAGCGGGGAAAAACCGGTATATTTAGGAAGCGGCTCGGGTCTGGATTCCCGAGCCGTTTCCGTAGCCGGCCCCCGTAGCTCAGTTGGATAGAGCAGCAGTTTCCTAAACTGTTGGCCGGGTGTTCGAGTCACCCCGGGGGCGCTGCTTCGGCCTTCGTGCGTCGCGCGAGATCACGCTTTCTCCGGAGCTGCACAGCATGGACTGGTTCGCCAAGGCATTCATCCGGGCGAGTCTGCTCTGGTTCATCGCCGGGATCACGCTCGGTCTCGCGATGGCGATTCATCCGGCGTGGGTGATGTACCGACCCGCGCACACCCACATGAATCTGGTGGGCTTCGTCGTGATGATGATCTTCGGCGTCGGGTATCAGATGCTGCCGCGGTTCTTCGGCCACCCGATCCACAGCAAGGCGTTCGCGGTCGCGCACATCTGGCTGGCCAACCTCGGGCTCGCCGCTCTCGTCGCCGGGTTTATGCTGTCCCCGCACATCGGCGCGAAGGCGGTCCCCGTCACCGCGACCGGTGGAGCGCTGTGGGCGCTCGGCGCCTATGGCTTCGTGTACAACATGTGGCGCACGTTCAACGCCGCCGAGCGCCGGCGGCGGCTCAACGCGCAGGCCGCGCCCGAGCGCAAGCTGCCGACGACGGACTGAACGGCTACGACTCGACGACCAGGAACCCGATCCCGCCTTTCTGTCCGTGGCCGAAGCCATGGTTCACGAAGGGGAACTCGCCCGCCACGTCGCACAGGAGCTCGAAGCACATGCCGCCGCCGGGTGCCACGGCAAATGTCTGCACACCGCGGATGGGCGAGCCCGGAGGAGCGCCGAGGTACATCGTGTCGAACTGCTCGCCCACGACGTGGAAGTTGCATGGATGCGTGGGGCCGGCGTTCACCACCCAGAAACGGACGCGCTCTCCGACCTTCACCCTGATCGGGGCGTCGACGTATTGGTTGGGCCGACCGTTGAACGTCACGAAATCGGGCAGCCCGACGAGCATCTTCTGATAGTCGAAGGACCGTACTCCGGCCGCCTCTTCCTTGAGGTAGAACTCCTGCTGAACGAGCACGAACTCCCGGGCGGCGGGGAGTCCTTCGCGCGGCTGGACGATTATCGCGCCGTGCATCCCCGCGCCGATGTGCATCAGCACGGGGGCGGTACCGCAGTGGTACATGAAGGCTCCGGCAAATCTCGGCCTGAACGTGTACGTCACCGACTGTCCCTTGGTGACCGACCGGAAGGCGATCTTCGGATCGATCTGGGCCGCGTGAAAGTCCATCGAGTGCGGCACGTCCACGTCGTTGGTCAGCGTGAACTCCACTGTGTCGCCCACACGGCAGTGCACGATCGGGCCCGGCAGCTCGTCCTCGAAAGTCCACGCCGCCACCGTCGTGCTGTCGGAGATACGGATGTTCGTCTCCCGCGCCCGCCAGTGCAGCTGCACGCGCCCGCCGGCCGGCAGCGGAGGCAGCTCCGGGCTGTACCGGTGGAATCCCACGATCGTCGCGGCGCCCGTACCTGACGAGCGCGCATCCCGGGGCAGGGCGGTGTCGAGTCGGCTGTCTGCATTTTGGCCGGGCATGTCGCCCGCATCGCGCGACTGCCCCCGTTGCGCGTCGTCGCCGCCTTCCGGCCCGGGCTTGTCCGCGCACGCCACCAGCGCGCCGCCCACTCCCGGAATCACGAGCGAGAGCGCACCTGCCTTCGCCATGAACGCGCGTCGGGTGGTGAGCTGGCTCAATAGCTGCGTTTCGTCGGACGGCATCATGACTCTCCTTTCGATATGACAAGACTGTCGGCGCCGCTACCGCAAGAAATACTCCGAGAGCCGCGGATCTAATGCGCACATGGCTGGCGGATGTTCTGGGGGAGGCCGCGGAAAATGTGCGCCGGGGCGCCGCGGCCATGCGCGGCAACGCGCGGACCCGGCTGCCGTTTCCGGGAGTGGCGGCGTTCTACGAGGCGCTACGGAGAGGCCTGCCTTCTCAGCGAAGGCCCCGCAGCTGCAGCAGCGACTCGACGGCCTGCGGATGGAAGTTCGTCCCGCGACCTCCGCGGAGGATCTGCGGCGGCAACGCGGGATCGAGATCCGCCTGGTACGGACGCGGATGAAGCATCGTGTCGAGAGCGTCGGCCGCGCTGGCCTGGGTCCGGGATGCGGCATCAGCCTCGCGCTCGTCGCGCGGCTCCGGGCTGGAAAAGAAATCCGGGAACTTGACCACTGCGATCCTGTGCTGACGTGAGCGGCCGCCCGCTACGGTTTAATTGACGCAGGTGCCGCCAATTCGTCACTTCTTTTTGCGAATTTCCTGGCGAAATGCCATGGGGCCATCAACAGGGCCATGAATCCGATCACCAGAGCGACCATCAGAACGACGCGCTGGGGCCAGGGACCGAGAAAGTCGATTATCGACGCTTCGCCCGGCTGGGCGTTGCCCACGTAGCCGTAGTTGAAGCCCAGCGAGATGTTGATTGCCAGGACGACGGCGAGATAGACGAGCCCTGCCAGCACCGAGAGCCTGAAGTCCGGCCACGTCGGACGGTAGCCGCGTGCCACGATGTCGTAGATCGCGATGGCGATGATGCCGGCATGGCTCACCCAGAATATCCAGAACCAGACCGTGTCGGGCTCGAACGCGATCTCCGGCGTGACGATCGCCTGCAGGCTCATGCCGATTCCCCAGAAATACAGCAGCGCGCGCAGCGGCCTGCGCGGAAGCAGCAGGACGATTCCCGCGAGCAGGGAGGTGACGTCGCACACGTGAAGCGGGAGGGCGCGCGCCGCGTCGAAGCGGGGCGGAAGGAGCCACCAGCCGTTGCTCACAAGCCACAGCGCGATCATGAACAGACCGAGGTTCCGATCGAGCCGCGTGCGGCCGGTCGGCGCCATTCCGCGCGCGCTGAAGATCAGCAACGCCGTCGCTCCGCCGAAGAGCAGGATGATCAGTCCGTGCAGCGGAGAGAACGGCTCGAACACGCGCCACTGCAGCGGCATCAAGCGCTCCCGCCCGCGAGTCCGCGAGCACGCGCGGCTGCTTTCGCATCGACGAACAGCGCCCACAGACTTCCATCCAGCGAATCCGCTACGGCGAAGGCGACGATCGCTCCATCTGCTTCGATCACCCACCCACGGCCGCGCGACTCGAGGAACTCGAGGTAGCGCGAGGGCGACAGTACCATCGACACGAGCCTGTTCTCGCGTACCGCCATGCGGACGCGGTGCATCTCGTCGATGTCCGCCGCCACTGCCTGGCGCGTCAGAGGCATACCAAAGCATCGCCGCGCCAGCGCGTACTGTCCACCCCGCGGTGCCTGCGGGGTGACAGCTGTCACCACCCCCTTGGCATCTTCGTGGGCGATGATTAGCCATCCTCTACGTATGATTTTGCCCGGTGAAAGCGCGACGGAGGGGCCGCGGCCGTGAAGGCCGCGACTGCGCCCATGGCTTTTTCCGCCGACTCGAAGGCCGGCACCGAGGCGAATCTTCTTCGTCTCCTGGTCGACAGCGTGCAGGACTACGCGATATTCGCGCTCGATCCGAAAGGAAACGTCCTCACCTGGAATTCGGGCGCGGCGCGTCTCAAGGGCTACACGGCGGGGGAAATAACCGGGCGTCACTTCTCGGCCTTTTACACCGAGGAAGACCTCACGGTGGGCAAGCCCGCGCGGTTGCTGGAAGTCGCGGCCGAAACGGGCAAGGCGGAAGACGAAGGCTGGCGCGTGCGCAAGGACGGCACGCGCTTCTGGGCGAACGTGGTGCTCACGCCCATCCATCGTCAGAGCGGCGGGATCGCCGGGTTCGCCAAGGTCACGCGCGATCTGACTCAGCGACGCGCGGCGGACGAGCGCGCGCTGATGGATGCGCAACGCATCGCCGCGGAGGATGGAGCCAGAGCCGCCGCCGAGGAGCGCGCGCACGAGCTGCGCTCGCTGACCGACCAGCTGCGCGCTCAGACCGCGGAGCTCGAGCGGCGGACCGCGGAAGCGGAGGCGGGCAACAGGTCCAAGAGCGACTTCCTTGCCGCCATGTCGCACGAGCTTCGCACGCCGCTCAACGCCATTGCCGGCTACACGGAGCTGATGCAGGCGGGTGTGAGCGGGCCGCTCACGGAAGCGCAGCACGATCAGCTCAGCCGGATCCAGCGGAGCCAGCGGCATCTCCTCGGCATCATCAACGACATCCTGAACTTCAGCAGAATCGAGGCGGGCAAGGTCGCCTACGTGACGGGGCCGATCGTACTCCAGGATCTGGTCAACGACGTCGCTACGATGATCCAGCCGCAGGCCGGCAGGAAGCGGCAGCGTCTCACTGTGACGCGCTGCTCACCGGCGCTCATGGCGCGAGCCGATCGCGCGAAGGTCGAGCAGATCCTGCTCAACCTGCTCTCGAACGCGGTGAAGTTCACCGACGAGGGCGGAGAAATCACGATCGTCTGCGGCACCGGGACCGACAATGTGTGGCTTAGCGTCAGCGATACCGGGATAGGCATTCCCAAGGGCCAGCACGAGTCCATTTTCGCGCCGTTCACGCAGGTCGGCCGGAGCCTCGCGAGCCCGATGGAAGGCACAGGTCTGGGACTCGCGATCAGCCGCGACCTCGCGCGAGCGATGCTTGGCGACCTCACGGTGGAGAGCCGTGAGGGAGTGGGGTCGACCTTTACCATGTCCCTGCCGAGCGCCACCGGTGGGGGCGGGTAGGAGCTGCTACAGCTTCACGTACACGACCACACGACCGAGTATGCTGTACGAGAGCGTATCGCCACGAAGCGTCGCCTGCATCGTGCCCGCCGGCGTGGATCCGCGCGCGTCGATGGAGAACTCCACCGAGTCGCCCACTACCGTGTAGGTGCCTGTCGCGACGGCCGCGCCGTTCTGCGGAGCCGCGCCGCCGGGCGGTTCGAGGGTGACAGTCAATGTCTCCTGAAACCGACGGTCGGCCGATAGAAAGAGACTTCCGGTCGTCACGCGTACCACGCCCTCGGTCGGCGACGACGTAATCACCGCCGGCAGTTGCTCACCGGCGATCGATTGCAGCAGGAAGACGCCCGCGGCGTCTTGATAAGGATCGGTGACGCTCGACTCGCCACAGCTGGATAACAACAGGAGCCCGGCTGCCGCGGCAAGCAGGGCAGGGCGCGGGAGCGGGCGGTGGCGGAAGGAAATGCGCGGCGGTGCTTGCATCGGGCGATGATAGTGGAGAGAGAAGGCGCACGCTACGGCGGAGCGGCGCTCAGATGGAATACGGTTCTTTGAGCCCGTCGTTTCATCGCGACGCGCGACGCGCGGCGCGCGGCTATTTTTGTGGCAGGCAATCAACTCTCAACAATCTCCAATGCCGACGCGTCCAGCCAATCCAGCATTTCAGCCCGATAGATCCGAGACCGCCGCCGAATGGCTCATGCTCCACAAGCAGCGGGTGATAATCGGCGTGGTGGCGATCGCCCTGCTTTTCGGCGGGGCATGGTTCTACCGCCGCTCCACCCAGATCAAGGCCGCTCGGGCCGAGTCCGCGTACTTCCAGGCGCGGCAGGCAATGATGTCGGGGAACGCGCCTCTTGCCATGACCGACCTGCGGAACGTCGCGACGCGGTACGAGGGCACCGCGGGAGCCACCCAGGCGGCGCTGGCGCTCGCGCAGATCCTGTACGACGAAGGGAAATATCGGGAAGGAATCGCCGAGCTCGACAAAGCGGCCGGATCGAGGCCGAAGGAGCTGGCGGCGTCGATTCACGTGCTGCGCGCGGTCGGCCATGAGGGGCTCAAGCAGTTTGACCAGGCAGCCCGGGAATACCAAGCGGCAGCAGGGGTTACGCGATTTCCGAACGACGCTTCCGCGTTCCGGGCATCGGCTGCCAGGGCGCTCATGGCTGGTGGCAAGCCGGAGGCGGCGCGGGCCATCTGGGCGGAGCTTGCCGCGGAGCCCGAAGGATCGATGGTGTCGGAGGCCCGGGTCAGGCTGGGCGAGCTGACGGCCAAGCCGGCGAGCTAAAGCCGGGGAGCGACGCTAGAAGATACTCAGCCGAATCTCCACGCTCGTCCGCGGTGGATCCTGCGAGGCAGGGAGAAACCTCACCATGAGGTCTGCATGCCCGGCGGCGTACGTCGAGTATGAGGGAGGCCTGGCGTAGGCATAGAGGGTGGCGGCGGCCGAGTCGGCGCCGCCGGTGCCGTTGTAGATGGCTAGAACCAGATAGAACCGTCCGGACGCGTCGGTCCGGGTGGCCGGAGCCGGGAGCGAGCTTCCGGCGATCTTCAGGACAACGTCGACGTCCTCGAGCGGCTGCCCAAAGCTGCCACGAACCACGCCGTCGACGATCGCCCGATGGGTTTCGATTAGCGACTCTCTGGGGCTGAGCTCATCCAGCCCCGTTGGGGCTTCGCATCCTACCGGCAGGAACGCCGCGAGGAGAAGTCCGCCAAGCCGCCCCGAGAGCCGCATGAGGGCCGATACCCGGCTGCGAGGCAGAGGGTCCGCGCTCGCGTCTGCGAACCCTCTCTGAGCAAGGGCTATGCGTATAAGATATATTATGTAAACCAGACAGTGTGCAATAATGTGGAGAACGGGTACAACGCTGGATCGGCGATTTGTAAGTGCTTCCCTGCGAGCGGTTTACGCACACTCGCTTTAAGGCAGAGGCTTCAACATCCCGGAAACGGCACAATTACGCCTGTACCACGCCACGGGGCGCGTAAACGGTCAAACTTCCCGCAGCCGGCCCTCGAAAACGATCCGCCCCTCGCCGCGGAGCGATGGATACCACGCGCCGCCCCTGCGCCTGACCGTGACCTCCAGGGTGCGGCCGGACCGGGTCCTGAGCGCCACCCGATCGCCTGACTTGCCCCATTCATTGAGCAGGATCGCCGATGCGACTGCGCCCGTGCCGCAGGCCAGGGTCTCGCCCTCGACACCTCGCTCGTAGGTGCGCATGGACCAGCCGGAGGGGCCTTTGGACAAAAAGTCCACATTTGCCCCGTGAGCCAGCGAGGGGTGGGACCGCAGCTCGGCGCCTCGACCCAGAACGTCAGCGGAATCGACGTCGGAGCAGCCGATCACGATGTGGGGCACGCCCGCGAGTGCGAAGCCGAGCTCCGATTCTCCCCCGCCCTTCCGGATCGCCGAAAAATCCGGCTGCACATCGGTGACGGGCTCGAGGTCGATCTCAGGCAGGTCGTCTCGCATGCGGGCGGTCAGCGTTCCCGCGTCGCTGTCGATCTGGAAGTCGCCTCGTGGGGCGATGCCGAGCCCCGCGGCCAGGCGGACGCTGCACAGGCTCGCGTTGCCGCACAGCTCGCCCAGCGAGCCGTCGGCGTTGTAGTACCGCATGCGATAGGCATGCGTCGGCGAGGACAGGATAAAAACGACTCCGTCGGCGCCTACTCCCGTCCCACGGGCGCACAGCTCGGCGATCCTGCCGGCGGTCTCGAGGTCCCCGGCTGGCTCGGCCCGGCAATCAAAGAAGACGAAATCGTTGCCTGACCCGCTCATCTTGTAGAAGGCGCGGCCCGCCGCGCCGGGCTGGCTCATGCCGCCTTGTCCGCATCGGTCGCGCGGCGCGATCCATCGCTCGCCACTCGCGGGATTCGATTGAGCATCGCCCACCACCTGAGGCGCCAGACCATCCAGATGCCCTCCCGCACGATCTTCTTGGACATCTTCGACTCTCCCTCGAGCCTGTCCACGAAGACGATCGGGATCTCCGCGATTCGGAAGCCGTGCTTCCACGCGCGGAATATCATCTCTATTTGAAAAGCGTAACCGTTTGACTTGACGTCATTTAGCTGGATCGTTTCAAGTACTTTCCGGCGCCAGCACTTGAACCCTGCCGTCGAGTCCCACACCGGCAGTCCGGTTACGCGCCGGGCGTAAACATTCGCGAAATAGCTCAGCAGGAGGCGGGACACCGGCCAGTTCACCACATTCGCCCGTCCGTCCCGATACCGGGAGCCGACCACGACGTCGTTCGACCCGATGGCTTTGAAAAACTCGGGGATGTAGGCGGGGTCATGGGAGAAATCCGCGTCCATCTGGAAGACATGCGCGTAATTCCGCTCGAGCGCCCACTTGAAGCCCGCGATGTAGGCGGTGCCGAGCCCCAGCTTTCCGCTCCTCCGGATGACATGGACCCGATCGTTCACCGATGCGATGGCTGCCACCGTCCCGCCGGTCCCATCGGGCGAGCCGTCGTCTACCACCAGGATGTCGAGCGAGGCGTCTGTCGCGAGCACCGCGTCGATTATCCGGGAGATGTTGTCGCGCTCGTTGTACGTCGGGATCACTACGAGCGCTCTCTCAGGCACGCTTTCTCCGGTCGAATACGATTCCCGCTGCCAGTGTGGCGAAAGCAAGTATCAGCGCGACGATCGTGGTCTTCTTGCCTGCGTCGTACGCCGGACTCACGAAGCGCAGACGAACAGACCGCGCGCCCGCCGGCAGCTCGATGCCGGTAAGCGTGTAATTCACCCTGCCGACGTTCGCGCGCTTGCCGTCGACCTCTGCCTGCCACACGGGATAGTAGTTCTCGGCCACTACCAGAGCGGATCCGGCGGGCGCGGGCTCGCTCAGCGTGAGCGAGATGTCACCGGGCGCGTAGCTCGTGGTGGTTACCCGGATGCTCGATTCCTCCGGAAGGGATTGGACGTTGGCGACGGCCTGCACCGGCGCGTCCGGCTCGAACAGCGCGGCGCTCCGCACCGGGAAGCGCGGATCGAGCACGGTCGCGAGGACTTCGGGATCGGCCGCCTTCACTATGAGAGGCGCCACCCAGGCAAACGGTTGCTCGCCCGGCAGGTCGTACAGATAGACGGTGGTCCCCGCCGCCGTGCGCGCCGGCCCGACGACGCGCGTCGCGCCCTCGAGCGGCAGCGAGTCCACGTTCGTGAGAATGAAGCGCGCGTTGGCCAACTCCCAGAAGTTGGGATTCCCGATCTGGTCACCCCCGCGCTCCTTTCCAAAGAGCTGGTCGTAGCGCGCTAGCTCGTTGCCGTGGTAGCCGAGCACATTCCGGACGCGGTGGCTCATCAGCCCGTCGCCGTTCAGGTTCGGGTCGCGCGCTCCCGTGGACCGATCGATCCACAGCGGCAGGACGCGCGACGGCTCGGGCTGGCTCTTCACGTACTCGATTGTCGGGTCGGACGCGTACGTGATCGCGGCGGGCGGCGAGAAGATCCAGTAATGCCGCAGCACGCTCCACAGGTCGGTGGCCACGACGGCGGCGAGCGCCCAGGCGGCGATCGCGGGTGAGATGCGCCGCTGCAGCAGCGCGTACAGCACTCCCGCGGTCGCGAGCACGAAGAACAGCGAGCGGAGCGCGCCGACCTTCACCGCGCCCGAGTTCGCGTCCACCAGCTGGATCAGCTCGGGGCGCGCGATTGTCTCGGCGATTCCATCGAGGATTCCAGCGAGCGCCGCGAGCGCGATGACGATCCCGAAGCCGGCCCACAGGGCGAGGTAGCGGGGCTGCACTTCCCTTCTCAGGAATCGCTCCGCTCCGACGGCCACGAGATACCCGATCGCCAGAGTGCCGACGAAGAACACCGTCTCCGGCGCGCGGAAGAACTTCGTTCCCGGGACCAGCGCGTACGGGATGCGGTAGAACGGAGTGTCGCCGCCGAGGGCCCAGAGCAGCGCGATCACCAGCATCCCCGTAAAGAACCAGATCTCCGATTTGCGCGCGCTCTGCCGCATTCCGCCGAACGCCGCGAAGGCGAGGATCAGCACGCCGACGCCGATGTACTCGCTGTGGAAGTGAATCCCGTTCACCCCCCAGTAGTTGTCGAGGATTCCGGCGAACTCGGGCAGGTACACCTCGAGGATCTCTTCGAGCGGCCACGCGTACGACGTCGCGATCGCGTAGTCGCGGATTCCCCCCGCGCGCGGGGAGAACTGCACGTACTCGCGCACCGGGAGATACTGGATCGCGCCGATGAGCCCGCCGATGACGACGCCGCCGAGCGCGAGGGCGAGCCGGCGGACGGCTGCTACGCCGGGGATGTCGCCGGCCCGAACGCCGCGCACGGCGAGATACAGCGCGTACGCGCCGCACGCGAGCAGCATGTACTGTAGGAGCTGCGGGTGCGGGCTCAGCACCGCCAGCCCGACGACGATCGCGAGCAGTCCCCAGGCCCACGCTCGCGCGTCGCGGATGCCGCGGGTGAGCGCGAACAGCGCGAGCGGAAAGAGCGCGCTGACGTACAGCTTGCCGTCGTGCCCGGGTGAGACCAGCGACGCGAGCTGGCCGCCGAGCATGTACGCCAGTCCCCCGAGCAGCGCTCCGGCGAAGCCGAAGCCGAGCGCGCGGAGGAACATGTACGCGAACAATCCCGCGAGGAAAATGTGAATGAGGAACGTCCACGTCATCGCGACGTCCGTGGGCACGAGCATCCGCAGCAGGAACGTCGGGTAGAAGATGTCGCCGTGCATGGCGGCGACGAACGGCATGCCGCCGAACAGGTACGGGTTCCACAGCGGGAACGATCCGCTCTCGCGGAGCGTGGCCGCGCCGAACTCGCGAAACGCATAGCCGGCGATGTATTCGTCGCTGTGCGGGCCGGCGAGGAACTTCCCGGCGAGCGCCTGGTAGCCGAGCGCGAGCGTCGCGGCAGCGTACACGAGGCTCGCCCAGAGGAGTCCGAGCCTGTTGGACGGATTCAACGACTTGTCGTCGGTGCTCACGGTTGGGCGGATTCCTTGATGAATCTGTATATGATCGAGCGCGCGAGCAGCGGCGGCGCGGGCACCGGCGGGTGCAGGTACGTTCCGCCGTACGCGTCGATCCGGAAGCCGTTCATCTCTCCGAGCCTGGTCATCGCCTGGCGCGTCCACGAGTAGATGTGGCCCTGCCGGTCGGGCGTCCGGAACACGTTCCAGACGATCTCTTTCAGATGGTAGGGGTTGGGCACGGACACGATCAGCACTCCCCCGTCGCGGAGCACGCGGTTGATCTCACCGAACGCGGCGAACGGATTGGGCACGTGCTCCAGCACCTCTATGCAGAAGACGAAGTCGTAGCTCGCGTCGGGGAACGGGATGCCCTCGGAGATGTCGCGGGTCATCACTGATTCCGACGCGAACTCCGGCGTGATGTCGATGCCCTGGTACTTCACTCCGTCCGGCAGATACTCGCGCAGCCCGCCCTCGCGCGCGCCGATGTCGAGCACGGCGGCACCGTTGGGCACGCGCGCGAGCGCGGCGGCTCGGCGGAAGCGGGTGGATTCCTCGCCCGCGCTCCTCCATCCGCTGCGCGCCCGGTAGAACTCCTGCAGCTCTGGTGATGCGGGCTGGATTTTAGGGGGCATTCTTCGGGGAATATAGCTGGCTACTGGGGTGCTCTCAGCGGAATCCGGGCAGTTAGCGGTGGGCAATCAGACATCGGCCGCTGGCTTCGACGATTTGGACGGACCGGACAGATTCGCCGGCATTGTTGCTTCAGGGATATTGCCGGCACGGTCCAGTGCGTGAGCGGTTTGCTCCGAGTGATCGGACGTCCGAATCGACGATTGCGAGCAATCGTCGTGGCGCGCCAATGTCCTTGTGCTACCCGCTGATTGCTGATCGCCCGCGGCTCACTACCCGGATCCCGGTGAGCTCTTCGCGGAAGCAGTCGCGCGAGCGAGGGGCTACATCAGGGCTCGTCGAAGCTCCACGCGCCACCGCTGACCGTCACGAAAACCTGGCCTCGATCCGCGGTCGGCGCGGAACCGAAGGTCTCGATCACCGAGCTACGGCTCGGAGCGTCAGCTTGCGCCACCTGCTGCCCGGACTGACGCCTAAACACGGTAAGGGTCGGGCCGTTCGCCACGTATGCGTTACGTTCGGTGACGAGGAGATCTACAACGCTCCCGCCCTGGAACGGGCTGCGCCACAGCTCCTGTCCGTCGGATCCATTCAGCGCATGGAGAAACTCGTCTCCACCGTCAATGTAGGCGACTTCCCCCCAAGCCTCCGCCTGCGCGACTGTGGCGAGCTTGCTCTGCGGAGGGCGATACCATGCTATTCGACCGCTGCTTCTTTCGAGTCCCCAAGTATCGCCGCCGAGCGCCGTGGCGATCACGTGACGCGATGTGAGCGCGGGCGCGCCGTTCATCGACACTCCACCGGATGGATAATCCACCAGCAGAGTGCGCCACAGCAGCCGGCCTGAGCTTGCTTCGAGGGCCATCAGCCATGGCACCGAACGGGATCCATTGGTGTCGAGGAAGTCCCAACCGCCGACGAAAGCGGTGTCTTCGCTGATGCGGACGCCCACAGCGCCGGTTCGGAATTGCCCGGACGGAGATCGCCAAGTCCAACGCGTAGCGCCGGTCCGCGCGTCGAGCGCGGCTACGCTGGCGCCCCAAGCAGGGACGAAAACGACTCCGGAAGCTGCGGCAATACGAGCTCCGCGGACATACCCCGGGGCAGGCGGCTGAGGCCCCAGCGAATCAAGCGGCGCTTGGTAACGCCAGAGAATCGCACCGGTACGCCCGTCGAGTCCGACAGTCTCATACGCAACGGCGACGGCGACCACGCCTTCGGTGACCGCGAAGTTGTAGCCCATAACCTGCGAATTCGCGACCCGCGCGTTCCATTTGACAGATCCGGAGCCGCGATCGCGCGCGACTACGTCACCGGCGCCGGTGGCGAAGAAAACGAGCTCTTCGAGCACGGCTGGTCGCGCCTGCCCGTACCCCGCCTGCGCTTGAAACCATCGGTCTTCAACTCCATTTCGATTCGAGCCCGTAGGGCCGTTACAGCCGCTCGCGACGATCGCGGCTGCACACGTGACTGCCGATAACGTCCGCATCCCAGGCGGTAACTAAGGCGCCACGTTCAGAGGAGACTGGCCGCTCTTACCGGCGATCGTTGCTTGGATGGTTACAGTTCCTGCCTGCAGGCCACGTGCAAGCTTCTTATCCGCATTTGCGGTTGATTCCAGTCGCACGATTGTGGGATCGGAAACTGTCCACGTAACCTCGCCGCTCCAGCCGATTGCGTATCCATAGGCTGTGTAAGCACCAGCATATACGCTCACCGTATCTCCTACAGACACACGATCCCGTGCAATTGCGACTCGCACATCGTCAATCACAGGGTCGGTGGGTGATCTTCTGCCGCAGGCGCCTCCGATGAGTAATGACGTGCAGAAAAGAAAAACTGTGGCAACTTGGCGCACGCCTTGGCTGCGGCCCATACTTAGAACGCGCATATTCCCGCGGAGGAGGTCTCGTATACTGTGACCTCTGCGTCGCGGATCGCCCCGGCCGCATCCGTGACGGATACTGCAACGATGAACCATGAATTAGAGTCCCCCCAGTCCTTCGAGCCGGTGTAGTAGTAGTCGTTTCCTGCTGGTTGCCCGGCATTTGTCCATTGGTAGCTATACGGAGGGCTCCCTCCGCTTGTTGGTGCATCCCAGGTGCACGTCGCGCCTGGCTGAATCTGAGTGGGGCCTGCGATCGAAATGGAGAGAGTGCTTGGCGGCGGTTGCACGACCTGCATCCCGATCGCCGCCATTGCGTTGGCAATCTGCTGAACGCCGACAGATGAATAGGTGATGTTGCTGTGATTTGCCATATTAGCCTGGAAGTTCAGCCTACGATCGGAGAATGAGAGCCCGGGATAGACGCTGCGCTCATTCGGTACCAGGCCGTCGAAGGGTCGTTGGTAGTTCGTGCCTTGCGTTTCGATCATGGTCGCGTAACGCCCCCAGCGATCGTCAACCCGGCGAAGCATCTTGCGAGCGTAGGAGCACTGCCTACCAGCTACGTGCCCGATGATCGTTATGTATCCAATGAATTTGCACGTTTGGAACACGGTCACCAGGGTGTTACGGTCCTTCACGAACTGAGCGAACTCAGCGTCGCTCCCTTGAGACGACAGGCCCATGCGAAACACGGCGTTTTGGTGAGGAATCGTGCCGTACACGTTTGCTCGAGACGGCTGGTCGCTTGTGTAGCCGTTAAGGTTGAGGATCGTCGTTGAGCCTACCTTGAGATCATACAGCGCATCGGACTCTGCACCTTCGATGAATTGCGTGATTTGGTCGAGCGGCAACCGACTGCCGGCGATTATGTAGCTGATGTAGCCCGTCATCTGACCTATTGCAAACCAAGCATCCTGCACACGACGCTGCGCATCCAGAGCAAATGCTTTGATTAGCACGAAGTTGTTGGCAAGCGGCATCCCTTGATGCGGAGAGGCCACTGTTACTATACCGGCGATGTTTGCAGAATTATTGATGTATGCTGTGCGCGCGACGAGTCCACCCATGCTGTGAGCGATTAGCACGTTCAGGCCTTGGTAAACGTTCAAAGAATCGCGAAGCCTTGCAGACTGGCTCGCGACCGAGAACTTGCCCAGTAAGTCAGGCACCCGATAGGAGTTGGTCCCGAGGACAATTGTCGCGGCGAGACGCGTCGGCGTCGATCCTGCAAGCCACGTATTTGGCGTGCCGTTCCCACCGTGGAGGAAAACCGTCCTGTCATACGCGAGTTGCGCCTGGGCTGGTTGGCCGGCCAGCATCGTGGATCCGGCTGCAATAGACGCCGCCATTGCGAATGACCGCAACCAGCCGGCAAGCGCGCATCGTATCCGTTGGTAGCTCATTGTTCCTCCCACGCGTTAGTCTGGACGTTCAAAAAAGTGAGCGTTGTCCGGCCGGATACTTTCTTTCCACCGATCCATTCGGTACTTGCGATTTCTGTGCGATCCCTCACCCATCCCTTCGATACTCGCTTCCACGTATGTCGCGAAGAGATTCTGGAATCCGGAGTGACGTGTTCCTCCCCAACTAGAAGCTCGGTGACCGGATGGATCAAAAATTCCTGCTGTACGTCTCCCTTTTCGCGCTTGAACCGTCGGATTAGATCGGTACCGCGCGGCAACTCCTGAGCGCCTTCCACCAGCTTTCGGATTCCCCGACGCTTCACTGGTTGCCCGGCACCGTTAGGCCCGGCAAGGAGTTGCATGGCTGGCTCGCATATCGCAGCGCCGTCAGCGCAACTGTCAACGGCGCGAACACCGTAGTAGGGATCGTCGTATGACGCCTGGCGCTGGGCCTCGTCGGCCCGCATAAGATCGAACGCCGTGGGAGCAGCTGAAGTCGTGGGGCCGACAGGAGCATCGCTCGCCGAGAAAGGGGTTATGGCACCACTCTGATAGTCGGCTCCGTGCACGTCCTCTACATAATCCGGAACATTGTCGGAACTGCCGACGATTTTGGCGTAGACCACGTAATCATTGCCGGTCCACGTCTCACAGACGGTCGCTGTATCTGTCGACTCGGCGATGCCATAAGGTTCTAATTCGGAATCGTAGTCGGTCGTGACCAGCGTAATGGACACTCCGCATCCAGACGATGAGCTTGGCGTCACCACCCGGCTCGCGCGTGGCGGCTCTCTGAGGGATGTGGAGAGAGCGTCTTGCTGGCCGCAGCCGAGAGCCAACATGAACGCGGGAAGCAGAGCAAAGCCATTCTCGAAGCGGAAATTCCTAGGCCCGGCGTCCATAGACCAACTCCATCTGTTTTGATCCTATCTCGGGCCGGGTCGGTGTCCTGTCAATGACGATTTCGATTCCGTCTCGCCATATGCGACCCAAGCGCCGTAAGCCCCGGAATGAGCTCCACAACCGTGAGCCATAGGCGCGACGCCACCGCGATCACCGCCGCGTCCGCGGTCGTCGCCAGCCCGAGCTCCGTCATCGCGATCACCAGCGCCGGCTCGCGCACTCCGATTCCCCCCAGCGCAAACGGCGCGAGAAAGCCCACGATGTACGACGCGGTGTACGCGCTCACGTACGCCAGCGCCGTCCCCCCCGAGTCGGGGAGAATCGCGCGGACGAACAGCATGAATCCCAGCGACAGCAGCACCCACGAGACGGACGCGATCACGATCGTGACCCACAACGTTCTCCTCGACGGCACCGTCACGTTGTCGGCGCGGCGGCCGGCGAGCTTCAGCAGGCGCGGGATGACCGCGGGCAATGCGAGCAGCGCGGCGACGATCACCGCGACGAGTAGAATGGCCGCGAGCGGTCCGCCGGGGATTGCCCCGCCGCTCGCGACGACCACGGCCGCGCCGGCCGCGATCGTGACGATCTGCATCACGATCGACGAGCCGGCCGCCACGGCGGGACTGACTCCCCGCTCGGCTGCCATCCCGCTCATCGCGACGATCGACCACACTTTTCCGGGGACGTACTTGCCGAGGTTGCCCGCGAGCCAGATGACGGAAGCGTCGAGCCACGCGAGCACCTCACCCGCGCCCGCGATCAGTCTCCGCCATGCCTCGATGAGCAGCGCGTACGCGACGAGCGTCACGCCGCTGGCTGCCCCTACGAGGAGCCAATCGGGGCGGAGACCCTGCAGCCCCGACGCGACTTCATCCCACTGACCGCTCAGCGATCGGACCGCGTACCAGACGAGCGCGGCCGCGAACAGCCATTGTGCTACCGTCCAGGCCTTACGACCCGTAGCCGTCAATCGCCTGCTGGTAGATCGAGAGGTATTTCTGCGCCGCCGATTCGGGAGCGAAGTTGGCCAGCGCGTACAGCCGCCCCGACTGTCCCATGGACGCCGCGCGCGCCGGGTTGTTCAGCAGGTCGTCGAGCGCCGCCGACAACGCGGGAAGGTTGTTCGGCTCCACCAGGATTCCCGTGCTGCCGTCGCGCACGACGTCGGGCGTTCCGCCGGAGCGGAAGCCGACGACCGGCGTCTCGCACAGCGCGGCCTCGACCGCGACGAGCCCGAGCCCTTCGTCGATCGCCGGGACCGCGAGCACGCACGCGCGCTGATAGAACTTCGGCAGCTCGCCTTGCCTGACCTGCCCGTGCCAGCGCACGCGATCCGCCACGCCCAGCTCCGCGGCGAGCGCGCCGAGCGATTCGCGCGCGGGTCCGTCGCCGACGACGTCGAGCGCCGCTTTCGTCTTCATCCCGGGGAGCGCGCGGATGAGCTGGTCGAGCCCTTTCTGCGCGTTCAGCCGGCCCACGAACAGAATGCCGTCCCTCGCGGCGGTGCCGTCGGGCTCGAACAGCTCGGTGGCGACCGGCATCGGCGCTACGACCGGCGACCGGTTGGGAACGAGCAGATCCAGCTCACCGGCCAGCCAGTGCGACACGGTCGTGACTTTGGCCGAGTGCGTGATGACGTGCCGGAAGAGCGGCCGGGCCACGGCGACGCCCTTCGCCAGCCGTACGTCGGTGCCGTGCAGGGTCGTGACCAGCGGGAGATGCGACAGGCCGCCGAGCCACGTGCCCACGAGCCCACCGGGAAACCACCAGTGCGCGTGAATGAGGTCGGGTGTCACTCTCCGCCGCGCCATGACCGACTTGGCGAAGTCGGCGCCGAGGAAACCGAGCATCGTGACCTTGGCGCTCCAGGAGCGCTGGAATTCGGTCGCCATGTTGCCGGTATACGCCAGCTTCTCGTACCTGCGCGGCGCGTAGCGGAAACGCTCGACGGTGATCCCATCGACCACGTCGGTGGTGTCCGCGCTGTCGCTCGATGGGGCGACGACGTGAACCTTGACGTCCACCTTCTCCAACGCCTTGGCCAGGCGCAGCACGAAGGAGCCGGCTGGGTCTCCGATATACCGCGGGAATGCGTGCGATAGAAACAGAACGTTCATCTGCCGGCGGTGAGGGAAAAGGTTCGGACGCGTTGTGCGTTCACGGTTGTTCCGTTCTGCGTCAGGGCGTGACGGCGGAAGTGCGGAAAACCACCATATGCCTTCCTAGCGATCCTGCTGTAACGGAAAAACGCCCTACGGATTAACGGGTAACGCACAACGCTACTCACCGCCATTCCCTGCACTACGGAATCTCCGTCGGCTGCGACCCCGACCGCGCGGACAGCTCCTCGACTCTTCGTCGCAGCTCCTGCAGCTCGGCGCGCTGCGCGGCCATCAGCTCGCCGATCAGCCCCGTCGCGATGGCAACGGACCCGACCGTCAAACACACCGCGACGAGATCGATCAGCGGCCGGAAGCCCACGCCGCCGATCACGCGCCACAATATCGCGCCGATGCCGACGACGAGCCCGGTGAGAAAGAGCACGGCACCGAGCATGCCGAACAGCAGCAGCGGCTTGCGCGCGAAGCGGAGCTCGAACCACACCGCCAGCATGTCGAGCACGCCGATCGGGATCCGGCCGATCCCGAACTTCGACTTGCCCGCGTGGCGCTGGTACAGCGGCACCGGCACTTCGCTGACCGTGTAGCCCTGCGCGGCGGCCATCACGACCATGTACCGGTGCCAGTCCGGGCGCGGGGGCAGCGTGTCCATGATCTCCCGGCGATACGCCTTCACCGAGTTGAGGTCGCGCACCGGAACGTTGAACAGCGATCGACTCAGCTTGTTGTACACGCTCGAGACGAACGCCTTCTCGTACTTCCCTTCCTTGTAGCCCGTCACCATGTCCGCCTGCTCGGAGAGGATCGGCTCGACCAGGCGGGGAATGTCTTCCGGCTTGTACTGCAGATCCGCCGGATAGAAGACGAGCACTCTTCCCGACGAGTGCAGGTAGCCGGTGCGCAGGGCGTCGGCGATGCCGCGGCCGATGCGGTGCCGGACGGCCTTGAGCAACGGATAGTCGCTCAGCAGCAGCCGCAGCACGTCCCAGCTCCCGTCGGTCGAGCCGTCGTCGACGATCACGAACTCGTACCGCACCCCGCCCGAAGCCGCCGCCATCGCGGCTGCCTGCTCGACGAACAGCGGCAGGTTCTCGGCTTCGTTCCGCGCCGGCACCAGCACGCTCACGTCCACCGGGCGCGCCCGCCGGTCGACCGTCGGAGTGTCGCGCCGAACCACGCCGGAAGCCACGCTCATACCCGCTTGCGCATCCGCGCGGACAGCACGCCGAGCTGGTCGCGGTACTTCGCAACTGTGCGCCGCGCGATCTGCACGCCGCTCTCCTTCAGGATGTTGACGATCGCCTGGTCGGTGAGCGGATGCTTCGGGTCCTCCTGCTCGACGAGCTTCTGCAGCTGCGCCTTGATCCCGCGGGCGGACACGTCCTCGCCGTCCGCGGTGGCGAGCCCGGACGAGAAGAAGTACTTGAGCGGCAGCACCCCGCGCGGCGTCTGCACGTACTTCTCGTTGGTCACGCGGCTCACAGTGGACTCGTGCATGCTGATCACCTCGGCGACCTCGCGTAGCGTCAGCGGCTTGAGGAACTGCACGCCCTTCTCGAAGAACTCGCGCTGCCGCTCGACTATGTAGTTCATCACCTTGAGCATCGTCTGCCGCCGCTGCTCGATCGCCTGGATCATCCAGTTCGCCGAGTTGAGCTTGCTGGAGATGAACTCCTTGTTCTCGCCGTCGAACTTCTTCTTGTCACGCGCTATCTCCTGGTACGTCTTGCTCAGCTTGAGCCGCGGCAGGTTCGCGTCGTTCAGGAAGACGTGGTACTTGCCGTCGATCTTGTCGACCACGAGGTCGGGGATGATGTAGTTGTCGTCCCCGCTGCTGAAGCGCAGCCCCGGCTTCGGGTCGAGCTTCTGGATCTCGTCGGCCGCCTTCTGCACGTCTGACGGGCTGATGCCGAAGCGCTTGGAGATCTCGCTCCAGCGGTGATTGATCAGCTCCTCGAAGCAGTCGCGGACGAGGCGGTGGGGCACGGACTGCTCGAGCCCGGCCTCGCGCAGCTGCAGCATGAGACACTCGCGCAGGTCCCGCGCTCCCACGCCGGGAGGATCGAGCGCATGGACGATGCCGAGCATCTCCTCGCCTTCCTCGATCATGTAGAGCGGGAGATCCTCGATGTCCCGGTCCTCCACCTCGGCGGCGCGCTCCAGGACCTCGTTGAGCGCCAGCACTATCTCGTCCACCGACGAAGCGAGGTAGCCGTCGTCGTTGATGTTGCCGATGAACTCGTCGGCGAGCAGCACCTGGCGCGGGGTGAGATCGAGCAGCGTGATCTGGTCGCGCAGGTGGTCGCTCAGGTCGCGGCTGTCGACCGTGACCGGCTCGTAGTACTCCTTCTCCTCGTGCTCCTCGCGCCGTCCGCCGGCGTCGAAGCCGTCCAGCAGGATCTCCTCCCAGTCGATCCCCTCGACCTTCTCCTCGGGTGGAGTCTGCTCGACCTGCTCCTCGGGCTGCTGGGTCTCCTCGTCGTCCTCCTCTTCCGGCTCGATCAGCTCCAGGAAGGGATTGTTCAGCAGCTCCTGCTTGAGGTGCTGCTGGAGGTCGAGCAGCGGCATGTACAGGAGATCCATCGCCTGGTACAGGCGCGGATTGATCTTCATCTCCTGCTTGAGCTGTGTGCCCTGCGACAGTCCTTGCTTCACGCCACTCCGCCGATCTCGTCTTCCGCGAACCGCGAGCGCAGCCGCGTAGTCAATGTGGGTCCGAGGTAAATCTCGGCCACTGTGTCGTCGAATACCAGGTCACGAACCGTGCCCGACACCTTGACTTGTCCGTCGAACATGATGTACGCGCGGTCGACTATGTCGAGTGTCTGCTCCACGTTGTGGTCGCTGATGAGCACGCCGATGCCGCGGTGCCTGAGTCCCGCGACGATGGTCTGGATGTCGTGCACGGCGATCGGGTCGACGCCCGCGAACGGCTCGTCCAGCATCATGAATTTCGGATCGGTGACGAGCGCGCGCGTGATCTCCAGCCGGCGGCGCTCGCCGCCGGAGAGTGAATACGCCTTGTTCTTCCGCAGGCGCTTGATCCCGAGCTCGTCGAGGAGCGTCTCGAGCCGGTCCCGGCGCTGGTCGGGCGTCAGCGGCAGCGTCTCGAGTATCGCGAGGATGTTGTCCTCCACCGACAGCTTGCGGAAGATGGACGGCTCCTGCGAGAGGTAGCCGATCCCCCGCCTCGCGCGCTGGTACATCGGCATGTCGGTGATGTCCTCGCCGTCCAGGATGATGCGGCCGGCGAGCGGCTGGATGAGGCCGACGATCATGTAGAACGTCGTGGTCTTCCCCGCCCCGTTCGGCCCGAGCAGCCCGACGATCTCGCCCTGCTTGAGCCGGAGCCCGACGTCGTTCACGACCTTACGGCGGCGGTACGTCTTCACGAGCCCTTCGGCCTCGAGCACGCTCGCGCGCGGGATCGGGATGACCCCAGAGTGGTGCAGCTCGAACTCGGTTTGATCGCACGCCTCGGAAACGATGCGCGCCACTTCCATGCGCACCGGCGCCACTTCGCGCCAGAGCCCCTCCTCCACGATCACGGCCGCATCCGCATCCTTCAGGCTCCTGCCGAGCTGGCGGATGACACCGTCCTCGGTGAGCCGCGGCAGCGCGTGCTCGGCCACGTAGGTGTCCACCTCGTCGAGGCTCAGCCGGCCGGCCTCGCGATCGGCGTTCTTTCCTTCGTCACGGAGAGTGCGCAGATACTCGTCGCGGAACGCGAGCGCCACGTCGTGCACGCCCGCCCGACCCTGCTCGTCCGCCCGCGCGAACAACGCCTGCAGCGCCAGCGCGGTGGACCGCTCGCGCGTGGACATGCGGGCGATGAGCTCCTCGACGCGGGGCGGATAGGTGGGACGCATCAGCGCGGATTCCCCGGCCGCGCTGGCGCCGGTCGAGCCGGCGCGGCCTGCGGCGTTCCGGGCTGACTCGCGGGTGGAATCGCGGTCAGCGACTCCGCTTCCAGGTAGACGCCTGAGGCCTGGTCGGTCACGGTAACCGTGCTCACCTCGCCGTCGGCGAACGCGATGGTGATGATCCGCCCGCGGACGTAGTTCATCGTCGGCCGCTCGCGGACGCCTTCCGGATTGCCGAACTGGTAGAACGACCGCGCGTTCCCGGTCGCGATCAGCTCGCGCGGAACCATGCGGCTCGTGTCGCCGGCGGCGGCCGAATCGAACCGGGCGACGATGGTGTCGCCGCTGATCCAGTCGCGCTCGTTGGAAATGACCGTTGCCGTGTCGGGGATGCTGTTGGCGAACGCGTCGCCCACCGCGTGCATCTCGCGCAGGCGCTGGTTGGGCGTGGAGACGTAGATCGAATCGGCGGTGATGTCACGCTCGGGGCTGGTGGCACGCGCGCGTCCGGGACCCCACGCGTAAGCCTCCTGCAGCTGCTCGTTCAGCAGCCGCAGATCGATCGAGTCCGCGAGCAGCTCGAGATCGCCGCTGAGCACGTGTCCGGACGGAGTCGCCAGCACGCGCTCGAGCTGGCGCTCGCGGGAGAAGAGGTCGATGACTCCGCCGCGGAGCGTGAACGGCCGCTCCCCGCGCCCGGTGACGACCGGGGACAGCATGAGCCGCACGAACTCGCGCTCGCTGTCGACGAACGCCGAGTCCCCGTTCGCGCGCACGGACGTGCGCGTGATGTCCACGCGCCGCGACGCGTACACGAGACTGTCGCCCACCAGAACTATCCGGTCGGCGAGTACTACCACGGGCTCGACGCCGGCTCCCGCTTCGGGGTCGACGAGGGAGAGCTGCGGTCTCCCGGTGGCCACCGTGCGCGCGATCGGACGGCCGACGACGGCGCGGTAGTAGTCCGCCTCGGGCGCGCGCATCACCGAGCCGCTGCTCATCGTCGCGACGACGTTCCCCACGGCGTTCAGCCGGTCCTCCCCGCGGAAGTACGTCATGCGCTGCGCCGTGATGCCGATCTGCGGCTCGGTGTAGCGCACGTTCTCTATCAGCAGCAGGACTCCGGTCGCCTCGTTGAACTGGGCACTGTCCGAGGAGATGCGGTTGTCCTGTCCCGCGCAGGACACGACGACCCCGCGCCCGAGAATCATCAGCGATTGGCCCGACGGCTGCTCCACCAGGTTCGCGGTCGTCGCGGGCGTGTTCTCGAAGATGTAATCGCATTTGGGGAGCGCCTGGGCTCCGGCGTATCCCGCGGAAGCGGCCAGCGCGCCCGCGGCTAGCAGCAGGCGCCGCATCAGTTGCTGTCCGGGCGCAGCGCCGCCCCCGGCGGGGGAGGCGCCGCCGGTGAGGCGCCGGGCGAGGTCGCTCCGCCCTGCCCCGTCATGAATCCGCTAGCACCGCTGAGCACCTGGACGTTCTTGAGTCCCGGGTCGGAGCGGAAGCCGACGCCCGCTATCCGCCGCCCCGGCTCGGTCATCACGAACTGGCTGTCGCTCGTGAACTGGTTGGCCGACTGGTTGTAGTGCAGCTCGGGAGTCACGATGCGCCGGCCGTCCTCGGTGTTGACGACCACATTCCCGTACGCGGTCATGTTGCCGAGCCGGGTGCTGTACCGGCCACGGTCCGAAGTGAGCACCGCGTCCTTCATCCCGGCCACCGTGTAGAACGTCGTGTTCACGTCGTCCAGCTCGATGCGGGTGTTGTCGTCGAAGAAGTACGCCGTGTCCGCCTGCAGCTCCGCGCGGATGACGCCGCGGTCGGTCATGTTGAAGCTCGCGCCGAACATCACCTGGTCCGCGGAATCGGCCATCGCCGACCGCGTCAGCACCGGCGGCTCACGCTTGTCGTCGCAGGCGCTCGCGAGAGCCAGGAGCAGGGACAGCGCGAGGAGTCTCATACGACACCGGCGCGCATCAGGTCGTGCAGGTGCACGACGCCCACGAGCTCGTCGTTGTCATCGAGCACGGGCATGGACATGATCCCGTCCTTCTCCATCCGGAAGACGACTCCGCTGCCGAGCTCATCCGCGCGCGCTGTTTTCGGGTTCGTGTTCATCACGGTACCGATCACTATCGGGAAGACGTTCTCCTCCCGCTCCATCAGCCGGGTGAGATCGCCAGCCGTATAAACCCCGCGAACCTTTTTTCGGTCATCCGAGACGATCGCGATGCCGCGCTGCTCGGCGATCAGGACGATCACCGCGCGGAGCGTCGCGGTGGAGGGCACGACCGGAAGGGGTGATGCGACCATGACGTCGGACACCCGCGTCAGCAGGCGCCGTCCCAGCGAGCCGCCGGGGTGCAGCCGGGCGAAGTCCTCCGGGGCGAACCCCTTCTCCTCCAGCAGCGCGATTGCCAGGGCGTCGCCCAGGGCCAGCGCCGCGGTCGTGCTGGTGGTGGGCGCCAGGTCGTGCGGACATGCTTCCTTCTCGACCGTCGCGTCCAGCGCGACCTCGGCGTGCCGGGCCAGCGCCGAGCCCGCCGACCCGGTGATGGCGATGGTCGGAACGCCGAACCGCTTCAGATGATCGACCAGCGTCACGAGATCGCTCGACTCGCCGCTGCGCGAGATGAGGATGCCGACGTCGGAGCTTCCGACTATTCCCAGATCCCCGTGCACGCTCTCGGCGGGGTGCAGGAACGTCGCGGGCGTTCCGGTGGAGGTGAGCGTCGCGGCGATCTTCCGCCCGATCAGCCCCGACTTGCCCACGCCCGAGACGATCACCCTGCCCTGGCAGCCCGCCAGCAGGCGAACGGCGCGCGCGAAGCTGTCGTCCAGCCGGCGCTCCGTGCGAGCGACCGCGTCGGCCTCCATGCGGAGCACGCGCCGGCCGCGCTCGAGAATCTCCTCGTCGGACGACCGGCCCGTCACAGCTCGTCCGCCAGGTACGCGCGCGACCGCTGTTCCACGTACCGCTCCACGGCCGGCGTCCACTCGCGGCGGGCCCGCAGCAGCAGCTCGACGAACTCGCGCACTGCGCCGTGTCCGCCGGCCCGCTTCAGCACGACGTCGCACTCGTCCTTCACTTCCTTGACGGCGTTGCCCACCGCGACGGGGAGGCCGACGATGCGCAGGATCCCCAGGTCCGGCACGTCGTCGCCGACGAACGCGGCATCCTCGATCGCGATGTCGTGCCGCCGCAGCAGCTGCTTGAACGCCGGGAGCTTCCGCGCCTCCCTGTCCTGCACGCAGTCCTCGATCCCCAGCTCCGCGGCCCGGAGCCGGACGCTTTCCGACTCACGGCCGGTGACGATCGCGACCTTGATCCCGGTCGTCTTGAGCAGGTGGATTCCGAGCCCGTCCTGGATGTCGTAGCGCTTGAACTCGATGCGCTCGTTGCCCGCGACGCCGAGGAAGATCCCGCCTTCGGTGAGCACCCCGTCGACGTCGAACGCCACGAGCTTTATCTGGGTGGCGCGCTTGCGCGAGAGGGCCATGTCAGACTCGCGCGCGGGTCCACAGGTCCACCGCCTGCGCGATCAGGTGATCGAGCTGCGGCAGAGGGATCATGTTCGGACCGTCGCTCGGCGCGGAATCCGGATCGGGGTGCGTCTCGAGAAACAGCCCGTCCGCGCCGGCCGATACAGCCGCCCGCGCGAGAACCGGAATGAACTCGCGCGCGCCGCCGCTGCTGCCGCGCGCGCCCTGCCCCGGCCGCTGCACGCTGTGGGTCGCGTCGAAGATGGCGGGCGCCTTGCATGCCGCGCGCAGCCGGGCGAAGCCGCGCATGTCGACCACGAGATCGCCGTAGCCGAAGAACGTCCCGCGCTCGGTCACGGCGACCTCGCCGTTCCCCTGCGCCGAGCGCACCTTCGCGACGGCGCCCGCCATTGCCTCGGGCTGCATCCACTGCCCCTTCTTCACGTTGACCGCGCGTCCGGTGCGTCCCGCCGCGACGAGCAGGTCAGTCTGCCGGCAGAGGAACGCCGGGATCTGCAGAGCGTCCGCGACTTCCGCCGCTGGCGCGCACTGGTCGGGCAGATGCACGTCGGTCAGCACGCGCAAGCCCGTCTCGCGCTTGATGCGCAGCAGGGCCGAGAGCCCCTCGTCCAGCCCGGGACCGCGCGCGGCGTCGACGTTCGACCGGTTGGCCTTGTCGAAGCTCGCCTTGAAGATCACCCCGCCGGGGACCCGCTCGGCGAGCCGCGCGAGCCGCTCCGCGACGCGGAGATTGAGATCATCCCCCTCGAGCACGCACGGGCCCGCGATGAGGAAGAGTCTGTCGGCCGGGAACAGCTCGATGCGCGCCGTCACGGGCGCGACGACCGCCATCCTTACCTGGCGCCCGAGCTGACCATCGCCGGCGCGTCGCCCCGGGTCTTCGCGCCCTTCTGCGCGCCGCTCTCGCCGCTTTCGCCGCGCGACTTCTTCCGCGCGAGCGCCGCCTCGATGAAACTCGCGAACAGCGGGTGCGGGCGGGTCGGCCGCGACTTCAGCTCGGGATGGAACTGGCAGCCGACGTACCACGGGTGATCCGGCAGCTCGACGATCTCTACCAGCGACTCGTCGGGCGACAGCCCGCTGAGCACGAGTCCGTGCCGGACGAATTCGTCGCGGTACTTGTTCGACACCTCGTACCGGTGCCGGTGCCGCTCGCTGATCTGGGGCTCGCCGTAGATCGCCGCCACCTTGGTGCCCGGCGCCAGCTTGCAGGGGTACGCACCGAGCCGCATGGTGCCGCCCATGTCGGTCACGTGCTGCTGCGACTCCATGAGCGAGATGACCGGGTCCGGACAGTCCGGCGCGAACTCGCTCGAGTCGCTGCCCTCGAGTCCCATGACGTTGCGGGCGAACTCTATGATCGCCGTCTGCATTCCGAGACATATACCGAAGAATGGGAGGCCGGCTTCACGGGCGTGCTTGACGGCCGTGACCATCCCCCCCACGCCACGAACGCCGAATCCTCCGGGGACCAACATGCCGTCGTAGTCGTTCAGCACTTCGGCCGTACGCTCGGCGGACGTGAACATGTCGCTCGACACCCAGGAGATGTCCACGCCGGCGTTGTTCGCGATACCGCCGTGACTCAGCGCCTCGGCCACGCTCTTGTAGCTGTCGGCAAGCTGGGTGTACTTCCCGACGACCGCGATCTTGACGCGCTCCTTGGGATGCCGGATCCGCTGCACCATCTCCCGCCACTTCGTGAGATCGGGTGAGCGCTTGCCGAGGATTCCGAGGCGAAGCATCACCCGCTCGTCCAGCCCCTGCTCGTGGAAGCGCAGCGGAATCTCGTAGATGGACGGCACGTCGCGCGCCTCGATCACCGCGCCTTCGTCCACGTTGCAGAAGAGCGCGATCTTGCGCTTCACCTCCTCGGACAGAGCGCGGTCGGTGCGGCAGATCAGCACGTCCGGCTGGATTCCGATCTCCATCAGCTCGCGCACGGAATGCTGCGTGGGCTTGGTCTTCACTTCCCCCGCCGCGCTGATGAACGGCACGAGCGTGAGGTGGATGAAGACCGCGTTCTCGCGGCCGATCTCCTGCCGGAACTGACGGATCGCCTCGAGGAACGGGAGCGACTCGATGTCGCCGACGGTGCCGCCGATCTCGACGATCACGACGTCGTTGTCCACCGCGACCTTCTTCATCGCCGACTTGATCTCGTCGGTGATGTGCGGGATGACCTGGACGGTGGACCCGAGGTATTCGCCCCGCCGCTCCTTGGTGATGACGTTGAGGTAGATGCGCCCGGTGGTGACGTTGTTGTCCTGCGACACCGGCCGGTCGATGAACCGCTCGTAGTGGCCGAGATCGAGATCGGTCTCGGCGCCGTCGTCCGTGACGTACACCTCACCGTGCTGGAACGGCGACATGGTGCCCGGGTCGACGTTCAGGTACGGATCGAACTTCATGATCGTGACCTTGAGGCCGCGCTCCACCAGGAGCCGTCCGAGGGAGGCCGCGGCGATCCCCTTTCCGAGCGAGGAAACCACGCCCCCCGTCACGAACACGTATCTCGTCTGCTGCTGTCGCGGAGGGGCCATTGATTATCTCGCTGAGATCTCTGCCCAGCGCGCGTTCGCGTCCGCCAGGTCTTCTTCGGTGTCGATACCCGCGTATACCGGACCGTCGGTAATCGCCACCCCGAAAGTTATCCCCGCCGCCAGCGGTCGTAGCTGCTCGAGGCGCTCGATTTTCTCGAGCGGGTGCGCCGGCAGCGCGACCCAGCGCTCGAGCGCGGCCCTGCTGTAGACGTACACTCCGCGGTGCTGGAGGATCATGCCTTCCAGCTCCGCCTTGTCGCGCCGGTCCCGCAGGTACGGAATGGGCGCCCGCGAGAAGTACAGCGCGCGCCCATCGTCGCCCAGAACGACTTTCACTATGCCGGGATCGTCCAGCACCCAGGCTTCGGCCCGAGCCGCCGCGGTCCCGACGTCGAACGATCGCGCAGTGACCATCTCCCTGGCCGCGATCACCGCGTCGCCGCTCATGAACGGCTCGTCGCCCTGCACGTTGACGAACACGTCAAACTCCGCGAACTCGGGCATCCGGGCGACCTCGGCGACCCTGTCCGTCCCGGTCTCGCACGTCGCGGAAGTCATGACTACTTCCGCTCCCGCTTCGGCGGCTGCCAGCCGCACCGATTCGTCGTCGGTGGCCACGACGCAAGCATCACCGAGCTCCATCTCGTCCACGCGCTCCCAGACGCGAACGATGAGGGGCTGGCCTGCCAGATCTCTGAGGGGTTTTTGGGGGAGGCGCGTGGCGCCGAGGCGGGCGGGGATTACTACCAGCGTCCTCATGCGTGAGCTGACCGGAGGGCTGATTTAGTCACGCTCCGCAATATAATCGCAAGCGCGAGGGGTTGATACGATAGGCCGCTGAAAAACAGGTTCGGGTTACAGGTTATTGGTGTTGGTGGTGGTTAACTGCCGGTTGCGGGTCGATTGTGGGCGGTAACAACGGAACAGCCATCAACCGACCACCAGTAACCAATCAGTTAACCAGCACCAAAACCAACGACCAGTAACCCAACCCTGTTGTCCGCTGACGCCCCTGAAGCGGTTACTGTCCCCAGGAGAATCCGAACGTGACCTTCGAATCTCCACTGGCCGGGTCGACCAGCCACTCCACCCCCGCCAACGGGAATCCAACCCGTAGCCCCACGTTCTGCACGAAGTCGGGCAGCTCGCTGACCCCCGCGCTCCCGCTGATGAATCTCAGCGTGACCTGGGGCGAGCCGACCAGCGGAAACGAGAACCGCTGGATCGGAATGACGTAAGCGGCGTCGAAAAAGAAGAGCTGGTCGCCGCCCATCTCGAGGAGGTCGAGGGTGGGGATTGTGCCGGAGCCGCCGATGTACGAGTAGCGCTGCGGCGGAGGGGTGTCGCCGCTCGTGAAGATCGCGTACGACTTGAGCTCGAGTCGCTGCGGACCGAACGTCTGGAACGCGGCGCGTCCGTCCAGGGTGGTCTGGGTGAAGCGGAAATCGTCCGCCATCGACGACGGCATCGCGTCCAGCACGTACTCCACGCGCGCGCTCAGCCGCGACGTGAAGTCGCCGGAGCTCCAGCCTCCGTCGAAGCCGGTCAGCAGCGAGGTGATGTGCCCCGGTAGGATCGCGGGGTTCGGGCGATATATGCCCTCGTCGTCCCTGCCGAAGAAGCTGAACACGCTCGTGTCGGGCCCCAGGGAAGTTCCGGTGGACCACGCGTTCTCGAACAGTCCGCCGAGAAACGGCGCGAACGTGAAGCCGCCGAAGGCGAAGTCGACGCTTCCCTTCGCCTCGATCCGGTCGGCGCGGAAATAGTTCCGTGTGTCGGTGCCGAACGCCAGCGTCGTGAGTGAGTTGAGCAGATCGCCCCTGATCCAGCGATCGTTGGTGAACGTGCTCCGGCGCGCGTCGACGTTCACGTCGAGCCGGCCGAAATCGGCGTCGATATCGATGCCCGGATCGAGATTACCCAGGTGCGAGCGATACGTGACGGTGGGATTGATGATGAAGCGGCCGTTGCCGAGCGATACGATGGGCCCCCACGGCAGCACCACTCCGTCTACGCGGTTGTAGCTCGGGATTCTGACGCCGACCTTCAGCGGCCACGTGAGCAGCGGATCCCCGGACTCGATTCTCAGCGACCGGTATGAAAGCCGGAAGGCGCCGGTGCTCGCGTCGGAGTCCAGATCATATGTCTCGTCGCGGAAGCTCAGCCGCCCGTCGCGGACGGTCGCGAGCGTGGAGTTGTACGCGCCTCCTCCGATCGCGATCGCTCTGCCCTGTATGTTGCCGCCGGGGTGCATGAACAGGTCGCCGCCGACCACGATCACGTCGCCATGCACGGTGCTCGCGACGGTGACACGGGGAGCGAGGATGATCACCGTCTGATGGAGCACGCTGTCGCGTGGCAGTGCGACCGGCTCCTGCGAGTACATGACGGTGTGCGGCGCCGCGAGAGCCGCCTCGAGGATGCGACCCGCCTCGCCCGGCCCCTGGTCGACCAGCACGATCTGGGCGGAGCCGGAGCCCGCCGCGAGCAGGAATGCGCACAGACTCACTGTGACTCTCATCCGGCGATCCTCAGGAAATTGGCGAGCAGCGCCTTCCCCTCCGGCGTCATGATGGACTCCGGATGGAATTGCACTCCCCAGATTGGAAAAGTCTTGTGTCGGATGGCGTGAATCTCCGCCGGATTGTCGATTGCCGTAGCGACTACCTCCAGATCGTCCGGTAAGCTATCCGGCTCGACGACCAGGGAGTGATAGCGCATCACTTCCATCGGGTCGGGCAGGCCCTCGAACAGCTCCGTGCCGGAGTGCCGGATCCGCGACGTCTTGCCGTGCATGACCACGCGCGCCCGCACGACCTCGCCGCCGAACGCCTCGCCGATGGCCTGGTGTCCGAGGCAGACGCCGAGCGTCGGAATCTCCGGTCCCCAGCGCCTGATCGCCGGGATCGTCACGCCCGCGTCGGCGGGGACGCCCGGACCGGGCGAGATGACCATCGCGTGCGGCTTCAGCTCGCCGATCTCTTCCACTTCGATCTCGTCGTTCCTGCGCACAACGAGCTCTTCTCCGAGCTCGCCGAGGTATTGCACGAGATTGTAGGTGAAGGAGTCGTAGTTGTCGATTACTAAAAGCATGGTGACTAGTGACTAGTGACTGGTAACTGCAAGAGAACCTAGCGAACGATGCCGTGTCCGAGGAGTCGCGCGGGATACGTAGAACGACGTAGCACTTACTAGTCACTAGTCACTAGTCACTAGTCACTTCACTTCCGCGGGTGAAACTCCCGGTGCACCGTGCGAAGATACTCCCTGTCCACGTGCGTATAAATCTGCGTGGTCGAGATGTCCGCGTGGCCGAGCATCTCCTGCACCGCGCGCAAGTCGGCGCCGCCTTCCAGAAGGTGCGTGGCGAACGAGTGTCGCAGCGTGTGCGGGGTGACGCGCTTCTTGATCCCGGCCTGATCCACGTACTTGCGCAGGATCTTCCACGCGCCCATGCGCGACAGCGGCTTGCCCCGGGAATTCAGAAACAGCGCCCCCTTCCCCTCCCCGCGCTCGAGCTTCGGCCGCAGCTCGCGCATGTAGATCGCGAGCGCGCCGATCGCCTTGCGTCCGATGGGCACGAGCCGCTCCTTGCTGCCCTTGCCGAACACGCGCACCAGCCCGTCCTCGAACAACACGTCCTTCACGCCGATGGAGATCCACTCGGACACGCGCAGCCCCGCGCTGTATGCCAGCTCCAGCATGGCGCGGTCGCGAAACGCGAGCGGCTCGTCCAGCGATGGCGCCGAGAGGATGCGATCCACGTCCGCGACCGTCAGCACCTCGGGCAGTGTGCGCCACCGCTTCGGCGTCTCGAGCCGGTCGCTCGGGTCGCGCTGCACGTGACCTTCTCCCACGAGGAACTTGAAGTACGTGCGCAGCGCCGAGACGTTGCGGCGAATGGACGCGGGCGAGAGGCCGATGTCCTTGAGGTAGTACATGTACTCGCGGAGCAGCCGCGGAGCGACGTGCGCGGGCCCGGCCGATCCCTTGAGCTTCCCGTACATGGCGAACCGCGCCAGGTCCAGCGCGTACGCTTCCCGCGTGCGCGGCGAGAGCCCCTGCTCCACGGCGAGAAAGTCCTGGAACGGCTCGAGCAGGAACTCGCGGGCCGTCGCGTCGGGCAGCTGCTCCCCCGCGCTGTTCGCTGCTCCTACCTTCGCCGTTTTTTCCACCAGATCGCGGCGGCGGCCAGCACCATCACCACCGCGAGGATCGTGATCGCCCGGCTGTAATTCGCGATCGTGCTCTGGAGTGTCTCCCAATTGGATCCCGCGCGGAAAGCGATGATCGTGAGGAAGGCATACCATATCCCCGACGCCAGCGCCATGATGGTGATGACCGGGATGAACGGTAGCTTGGCGGCGCCGGCGAAGATCGGAACGACCGCTCGCACTGCGGGAAGGAACCGGCTCACGAACAGCGATGGAATCCCGTACCGCCTGTACGACCGCTCGAGACGGACCTCAGCTTCCGGTCCGATCCATTTGGCATAGCCGCGCGTCAGTACCGAGCGGCCGTACCGTCTCCCCGCCCAGTACATGCCCGCCGCGCCGGCCACGTTCGACAGCCAGGTTATGAGAAACGTGGCCCACGGATTTCCCTGCCCGCGCGCGGCGAGGAAGCTGCCGAACGCCACGACCGCGTCGGTGGGGAGCGGCGGGAAGATGTTCTCGACGGCGGCCAGGAGACCGAGCATCGGGTACAGCACGAAGAGCGGCACACCGCTCAGCCGCTCTATGAAGTTCTCGAGCAAGGGTTCCTAGGGGACGGGTACGAGAGAGGCCACGGCGATACATGCAAGTCCTTCGCCGCGGCCTATCCATCCCATCCCCTCGTTGGTCTTCCCCTTGATGCTGACGGCCTCCGGCGAGATTCCCATAGCCTCGGCCAGCCTCGAGCGCATCGCGTCCCGGTGCGGCGCGATCGCGGGCGTCTCCGCGATCACGCTGATGTCCGCCTGGTGCACGATGAACCCCCGTTCGCGCACCAGCTCGATCGCTTCCTTGAGCATCTGAATCGAGTCCCGTCCCGCGTTCTCGTCGTCCGTGTCGGGGAAAATCTCGCCGATGTCTCCCGCGGCCGCACCGCCAAGGATGGCGTCGATCAGTGCGTGCGCGACAGCGTCGGCATCCGAATGTCCGATCAGCGATACCGACGACGGGATCGAAATGCCGCCGAGCACGAGAAACTTGCCCGGCACGAACCGGTGCGAGTCGTAGCCGATCCCGGTGCGGGCGAACAGCGGATGATACGCCTCCACGCCGGAATGCCGGCTCTTCTGCTGTGGCTTCTGCTGTGGCTTCTGCTGTGGCTTCTGCTGTGGCTTCTGCTGTGGCTGGCTGTCACGCGGCATGCGCGGCTTCCTCGATCACGGAGTAGTCCTGCCGCCGGCGGCGCGGGGTGAAGCCGGCGTCGAGAATGAGCCGCTCCATCTCCTGCGTCGTCGTCCGGTGGGTAGTGTTCGCGGCCGACACGACGTTCTCCTCGATCATCAGCGATCCGAAGTCGTTGCAGCCGAACCGCAGCGCGATCTGGCCGATCTTCATTCCCATGGTGACCCAGCTCGACTGGAGGTTGGGGACGTTGTCCAGGACGATGCGCGAGATCGCGACGGTGCGGAGATAATCCACCGCGTCGGTCTTCCGCATGTGCGACATCTGCGGGGTGTTCTCCGGCTGCAGCGGCCAGCAGATGAACGCCGTGAATCCGCCGGTGCGCGACTGCACCTCCCGCACGCGCTCGAGATGCTCGAGCCTCTCCGCCAGAGTCTCGCCGATCCCGTACATCATCGTCACCGACGTCCTGAGCCCTTCCTGATGCGCCGTCTCCATGATCTCCAGCCAGCGGTCCGCGCCCGCTTTCTTCTTAGCGACCATGTCGCGCACGCGCTGCACCAGGATCTCGCCGCCGCCGCCGGGAATCGAGTCGAGCCCGGCCCGCACCAGCTCGCGGATCACCTCACGCGCTTCCATGCGGAACAGCTTGGCGAAGAAATCCACCTCGCTGGGGCTGAAGCCGTGGATGTGGATCGGGTGGTTGCGCTTGATGTAGCGCATGAGGTCGAGGTACCAGTCGAACGGGATGTACGGGTTGTGCCCGCCCTGAATCAGGATCTGCACGGCGCCGAGCGACTTGGCCTCCTCGATCTTGGCCCCGATCTGCTCGAACGAGAGAGTGTAGCCCTCGTTGTCCTTCGGCCGGCGGTAGAACGCGCAGAAGCCGCAGTCGGCCACGCACACGTTCGTGTAGTTGATGTTCCGGTCGATGATGTAGGTAACGACGTCGCCCGAATGCTTCTCCGCCCGGATGCGATCGGCCTCCGCGCCGAGCTCGAGCAGCGGCGCGTGCGTGTAGAAGTCGAGAATGTCGCGCGTGACGCTCATGCGGCTGGTAGAAAAGTGAGTGTTCCGTTCGGTACGCGGCCCTTGTCGACGAGCCGGCGAAAGAACTCGGTGAGCCCGGCGAGGTGGGGATACGACAGGCCGTAGTCGAGCCCCGACAGATAATCGAGGCAGCGTCTCTCCGGGACACCCGTCGCCGCGGAAGCCTGCGTCGCGAGCGCCGGCAGGTTGGCCAGTCCCCAGTCGCGGGCCAAAATGAGTCCGGCGTGCGCGGCGAGCGCATCCTTGACCGGAGTCGTGCGCTGCGCCACCCACACGGCGAAGACGAACGGCTGCCCGGTCCAGCTCTTCCATGCCGCGCCCAGATCGTAGGCGTGCTCGTACCGCGGCACGCGCGGTCCGGCGCCCGCGCCGAGCAGCAGAGCCGCGTCTCCGATAACCAGCCGCGCGATGTGATCTTCCGCGCCGAACCCCTCCACGTCGCTCAGCTCCGCGTCGCCGGGGACGAACCGCGGCCGGGCATGCCAGAAGTTCTCGAAGAGCAGCTCGAGCAAAGCGACGCTGGTCATCGAGCTCCGGCTGACCAGCACGTCGCGTCCGGTCAGCTCGGACGCCGGGAGCCGGGAGTAGAGCGCGACGCTCTGAACCGGCCCGTCGCACGAGATGGCCAGGTCGGGGAGGAGCAGATACCGGTTGGAGTCGCGCGCGTACTCGACCGCGGAGACGACGCTGATGTCGAGCTCGCCCGCCGCCATCTTCGCGTTCAGATCGCTCGGCACTCCGGTGACCAGCTCGGCATCGAGCTGGACGACGCCGCGATCGACCGCGCCGTAGACCGGGTAGCAGTTGATGTACGGGATCCTGCCGAGGGTGATCACGCGGCCACCGGCACGCCGGCGGGCTCGGGCTCGAACGTGCGGAGGACGCGGTACAGCGAGTCGCGCTCGGCGGGAACCTTCCCCGCCGCGCGGATCAGCCGCAGGATCTCGTCCAGCGACATCGACTGCGCCGTCTCCGCGCCCGCCTCGTGATAGACCTTCTCCCGCACGACCGTGCCTTCGAGGTCGTTGACGCCGAACGAGAGCGAGGTCTGCGACAGCGCCGGCGTGACCATGATCCAGTGCGTCTTGACGTGGTCGATGTTGTCAAGGAAGAGCCGGCCGACCGCGAGGTTGCGGAGGTCGTCGAAGCCGGTGGTCGCGGTGCCTTCGCGCCCCAGCTCCCTGCCGAGCTGGTTGTGGTCGGGGTGGAAGGCGAGCGGGATGTAAGCGAGAAAGCCGCCCGTCTCGTCCTGCAGGTCGCGGAGCATGGTGAGATGCTCCACCCGGTCTTCGAGCGACTCGACGTGGCCGTACAGCATCGTGCAGTTGCTGCGGATTCCGAGGTGGTGCGCCGTGCGGTGAACGTTGATCCAGTCGGAGCCCGCGAGCTTCTTCTCCGCGATGGTCATGCGCACCGCCTTGCCGAACACCTCGGCCCCCCCACCGGGCAAGGTATCGAGGCCCGCTTCCCGGAGCGCAACCAAAACGTCCCGCACGGACATCTTTTCTATCCGCGAGATGTGCGCGATCTCCACCGCCGTTAGCGCCTTGATGTGCACGCGCGGGTACCGCTGCTTGAGCCCGCGAAAGATCTCGCTGTAGTACTGCAGCCCCGCCTTCATGTCGAGGCCGCCCACGATGTGGAACTCGCGCGTCAGTCCGGTGTCCGCCGCGGCCGCTTCCGCCCAGACCTCGTCCAACGTGTAGTGGTACGAGCCGTGTTCCTTGGGGAGCCGCGCGAACGAGCAGAACGCGCACGTCTTCCGCAGGATGCAGATGTTGGTTGGATTGATGTGCTGGTTCGCGGCGAAGGTCACCACGTCCCCGTGCCGCGAGCGGTTGGCGTGATCGGCGAGCCTGCCGAGCGACAGCAGGTCGGGCGAGCGGAACATCACCAGCGCGTCGTCGCCGCTCAGGCGCTCCCCCGCCGCGTGCTTCTCGGCGACGCGCCGGAGCGCAGGGTCCGCTACCCGCGCCGGGTCGGGACAGGCGATGGGGTCGGCCACCTTTGTCAGCCCGTGAACTTGCGGACGGCGAGCGACACGTTGTGCCCGCCGAATCCGAAACTGTTGCTGATCGCGACGCTCACCTCGCGGCGCACCGGGGAGTTGGGAGTGTAGTTCAGATCGCACTCCGGATCGGGCGTCTCGTAGTTGATGGTCGGCGGGATGATGCCTTCCCGGACCGCGAGCGTGCTGACGATGAACTCGATCGCGCCGGCGGCGCCGAGCATGTGGCCGGTGGACGACTTGGTGGAGCTGACGTTGATCCCCGCGGCGTGCTCCCCGAAGACCGCCTTGATCGCGCGGGTCTCGTTGAGGTCGTTGGCCGGAGTCGAAGTGCCGTGCGCGTTGATGTACTGCACGTCGGCCGGAATGAGCCCGCCGTCGCTCAGCGCGCGCTTCATCGCCCGCTGGGCGCCCTCGCCGTCGGGCGCGGGCGCGGTGAGGTGATACGCGTCGCCCGTGGCGCCGTAGCCCGCCACCTCGGCGTAGATTCGCGCGCCCCGCTTGAGCGCATGCTCCAGCTCCTCCAGTATGACCACACCGGCGCCTTCGCCCATCACGAATCCGTCGCGCGTCATGTCGAACGGACGCGAGGCGGTCTCCGGTGACTCGTTGCGCTCCGACAGCGCCTTCATGTTCGCGAAGCCGGCGATGGCCATCGGCGTCACCGCCGCTTCCGATCCGCCGCAGATCATCACGTCGGCGTCGCCGTACTGGATGGTCCGGAACGCATCACCTATTGCATGAGCCGCGGTCGCGCAAGCCGATACGGTGGCGTAGTTTGGCCCCTTGGCGTTGAACTGCATGGAGACGATGCCGGCCGCGATGTCCGTGATGAACATCGGGATGAAGAACGGGCTGATCTTGCTCGGCCCGCGCTCGCGGTAGACGTCGTGCTGCTCCTCGAAGCTCTTGAGTCCGCCGGTACCGCTGCCGAGGATGACGCCGATGCGGTCGGGGTCGTAGCCGTTGACGCCGCCCTCGAGCCCCGCGTCCTGCATCGCCTGCTTGGACGCCGACACCGCGTACTGCGTGTACGGGTCCGCGCGCTTGATCTCCTTGCGATCCATGTACTGCGCCGGATCGAAGCCTTTCAGCTCGGCGGCGAACCGGACCGGGAAGCTGGACGCGTCGAACTTGGTGATCGGCGCGGTTCCCGAGGCGCCGTCGACGAGCGCCTGCCACATCGACGGTACGTCGTTGCCGACGGGCGTGAGCGCCCCGAGACCGGTAACGACGACACGACGTCTCATTACGCGGGGATTTTCTCGTTCAGATAGGCGAGCGCGTCACCGACCGTGCGGAGCTTCTCGGCGTCCTCGTCGGGGATGTCGATGTTGAACTCCTTCTCGAACTCCATCACCAGCTCGACGATGTCCAGGCTGTCGGCGCCAAGGTCTTCGATGAAGCTCGCTTCGTTCGTCAGCTTCTCGCGCTCGACTCCGAGCTCCTTCTCGATGATGTCCTTGACCTTGTTCGAGTTATCGGCCATCGGTGGTTCCTCTCTATGGTGACTAGTGACTAGTGACTAGTGACTTGCAACAGCGCGTGCAGCCGGTGGTTCGGAGTGATTCTGACTGCGAAATATACATACCGGCAGGTGCATTACATGACCATTCCACCGTCTACGACGAACACCTGCCCGGTGATGTAGGACGCGTGCTCCGACGCGAGGAACGCGACCATCGCGGACACGTCCCGCGGCTTGCCCAGCCGCTCCAGCGGGATCATGGCGGTGAGCCCCGAGCGGGCGTCGGCGGTCATCGATTCGGTCATCTCGGTCTCGATGAAGCCGGGCGCGATGGCGTTCACCAGGACGTTGCGCGAGCCCAGCTCCTTGGCGACGGACTTGGTCAGCGCGATCAGCCCGGCTTTGCTCGCGGCGTAGTTCGCCTGGCCCTTGTTCCCCATCAGACCCACGACGCTGGAGATGTTGATGATCCGGCCCCAGCGGCGCTTCATCATGCCGCGCGAGGCGGCGCGCGTAGCGACGAACGCGCCGCGCAGGTTCGCGTTCAGCACCTCGTCCCAGTCTTCGTCCTTCAACCGCACGACGATGTTGTCCCGCGTGAGGCCGGCGTTGTTGACCAGGATGTCGATCGGTCCGATCCGCTCCTCGACGTCCGCCACGAGCCTGGCCACCCCCGCACTGTCCGCCATGTCGGCGGCGAATCCGCCCGCTCCGGGACCGATCGCTCCGGCCACCTCTTCCGCCCGCGCGAGATCGCGTCCGGTGACGGCGACCCTGGCGCCGCACTCAGCGAGCGTCTGCGCGATGTCGCGGCCGATTCCGCGGGTGCTGCCGGTCACCAGCGCGACTCTGTTGGAAAGATCTAGCTGCATCACTGGATGGTGGCGAAGAGTTTGTCGATGTCCGCCGGCGTGCCGCACGTGGCGGTGCGCGCTCCGTCGACCGCGCGCGAGATGAGGCTGCTCAGCACGTTGCCCGGGCCCAGCTCGATCCAGGTCGCGTCCGGGTACGCGGCTGCCATGTTCCGTACCTGGTCCGTCCAGCGCACCGGCGCCGTGAGCTGTCTGACCAGCATCTCGCGCCCGCAGGCAGCGGTCGTGCACGCATCGGCGGTGACGTTGGAGTAGACCGGAAACGCGGGGTCGGAGAAGGTCGCCGACTCGATCGCCTCCCGGAGCCCGTTCTCCGCTGGCTTCATCAGCGGCGAGTGAAATGCTCCCGCAACGGTCAGCCGTACCGCGCGCTTGGCGCCGGACTGCTTGGCGAGCTCCATCGCCCGCTCGACTCCGGCGATCTCGCCGGACACGACGACCTGAAAATCGGCGTTGTAGTTGGCTGGCACGACCTCTCCCGCTTCGGAGGCGCGCAGGCAGATGTCCGCGATCGAGGAGGACAGCTCGCCGAGGATCGCTGCCATGGCACCGGGGCGCGCGACACAGGCTTCGTGCATGAGATCGCCTCGCGTGCGCACTATGCGAACCGCGTCGGCGAGCGTGGTCGACTCGGCGGCGTGATACGCCGTGTGCTCGCCCAGCGAATGGCCGGCGGCGGCGCTCGCCGCGCCGATGCGCTCCTTCACCAGCTCCCACGCAACGGCTCCGTGGGCGAGCAGCGCGGGCTGCGCGTTGTGGGTGGCCATCAGCTCGTCGGCCGGCCCATCGAACATCAGCCGGCTGAGCGGGGCGCCCAGCACGTCGTCGATCTCCTGCAGCATCTCTTTCGCGCGCGGGAACGCGTCGGCGAGGTCCTTGGCCATGCCGGGCTTCTGCGAGCCCTGACCGGGGAAGACGAGAATGAACGACATAGCTGTTGGCTGTTGGCTATTGGCTCTTGGCCAACTGCACGATGCGCCCGCGGCGGTTGCCAACAGCCAATAGCCAATAGCCAATAGCTGTTCTCAAAACCTCACCACCATCGACGCCCAGGTGAAGCCCGCGCCGAACGCCACCAGCAGCACCGTGGATCCTTCCTTGATCCGCCCGGTCTCGATCGCCTCGTCTATCGCGATCGGGATCGACGCGGACGAAGTGTTGCCGTACCGGTCCACGTTGACGTACACCTTGTCCATCGAGATACCGGCGTGCTTGGCCGTCGCCTCGATGATCCGCGTGTTGGCCTGGTGCGGGATGAGCAGGTCGATGTCGGCGCCGGTGAGACGGGCGCCGTCGAGCGCGCGATCGGCCGCGTCGGACATCGAGCGCACGGCGTGCTTGAACACCTCCCGTCCGGCCATCTTCACCAGGTGGCTGCGGCGCTCGAGCACGTCCGCGGTTATCGGGACGGTTGCGCCGCCTTCGGGCCGGTACAGCAGCTCCGCGAGCGTTCCGTCGCTGCGCAAGTACGCCGACAGAATTCCCTTGCCGGTCTTCGCGCGCTTGAGCACCACGGCCCCGGCACCGTCGCCGAACAGCACGCACGTGGAGCGGTCCTGCCAGTCCACGATCGAGCTCATCTTCTCCGCGCCGATCACGAGCGCGGTCTCGACCACGCCGGACATGATCATTCCTTCGGCCACGGTCATGCCGTACAGCCACCCCGAGCACGCGGCCGACAGATCGAACGCCGACGCGCGCGACGCGCCCAGCGATGCCTGCACGTCCACCGCGGTGGACGGGAGCAGACGATCGGGCGTGGCGGTGGCGAGTATGATCGTGTCGAGCTCCCCCGGGTGGACGCCCGCCCTCTCCATCGCGATGCGCCCCGCGTCCGTCGCCATCGAGCAGGTAGTCTCGCCCTCCTTGGCCAGGTGCCGCTCGACTATCCCGGTGCGCTCGACGATCCATTCGTGCGTGGTGTCGATGCCCATCGCCGGGAAGTCGTAGTTCGTGACGACCGTAGACGGGATCCCGCGGCCCGTGCCCGCGATCGCGGCGATAGGCCGCTTCACGCCACCGACCCCGCCGCCAGCGCGGCGTTCGCCATGCTCGTCAGCCGCTCGCCGATCAGCGCGTTCATTCCCGAGTCGGCCGCACGGGCGGCAGCCTTGAGCGCGTTCGCGATCGCGCGCGGCGTGGAGTTGCCGTGGCAGATCATGCTGATGCCGCGGACGCCGAGCAGCGGGGCGCCGCCGTACTCGGAGGCGTCGAAGGTGCGGATCACGTCCTTGAGCTGGCTCCGGTCGATCCCCTGCTGCTGCAGGACCTCGAGCACCATCGGCATCACGCCCTCGTAGAACTTGAGCACGACGTTGCCGACGAAGCCGTCGCACACCACGACGTCGATCGGACCCCGCGCGCACTCGCCCGCCGGAATGTCCCGGCCCTCGACGTTGCCGACGAAGTTGAAGCCCGCGGTCGCGAATGCGGCGTTCGCTTCTTTCACGACGGCGTTTCCCTTCTCCGCTTCCTCGCCGATGCTCAGCAGCCCCACGGCCGGATTGCTCCTGCCGAGCACGCACTCCGCGTACACGGCGCCGAGCCAGGCGAACTGCAGCAGCTCGCGGACAGAGCAGTCCACGTTCGCGCCCGCGTCGAGCACGACCACGGGCTGGCGGCGCGTCGGAAATGCCGTGGCTATGGCCGGACGAGTGAGCCCCGGATGCAGCTTGAGCAGCATCGCGGACGCGGCCATCTGCGCGCCGGTGTTCCCCGCCGACACGAACGCGTCGGACCGGGATTCGAGCTGCAGCTTGAGTCCGACCGACATCGAGTTGTTGGGCTTACCGCGGACGACCGCGCTCGGCTTGTCCGACATCTCGATGACTTCGGGCGCTTCGACGATCTCTATGCGGTGGCGATGTTTCGCGTCCGCCGAGTGGTCGCCCTTGAGGAGCGAATCGAGCTCGGCGGCTACGACGCCGGTCTTGCCTACTAATTGTATGGAGAGATCGGAATCGGTTTCGCGCAGGGCCTGGAGCGCGCCGGCCAACGGTGCACGGGGAGCGAAGTCCCCGCCCATGGCGTCCAACGCGATGCGGGCCAACTCAGGCTTCCTTAGCCGCTACCCGCTGCTCGCCGTCGTAGTAGCCGCACTCCTCGCACACGTGGTGCGGGCGCTTCATTGCCTGGCAGCGCGGACACGACTGTATCGCCACGGGCTTCGCCTTCTTGTGCGTGTTGCGCGCGCGCTTCTTCCGCTTGGAGGTACGTCTTTTCGGGACGGCCATTTCTTATGCTCGGTGTGAGTCGGAAGCGGGGGCTTCCGAGCTTGGTATGTCGGTCAGTTGTCGCCGGGCGCGGCCATTCGGCCCGCCGGTTTTCTCAGTGCGTCCCAGCGCGAGTCGCGCGCGGGCTCGCAACCGCACTCGCCTTCGTTCAGGTCGGCGCCGCACGTGGGGCACAGACCTTTACAGTCTTCCCTGCACTCCGCGAACGCCGGTACGGCGAGCAGCCAGCTCTCGCGCACTGCCGCACGCAGATCCAGATCACGCGCCTGCGGATCGAACTCGAACACGTCCGGGTCATCCACTTCAGTGTCGCCGGTCGGCGCGAAGACAGCGTGCAGCTCGTCGCTAACCTCTTCGGTGACGTCCGTCAGGCACCGCCTGCATTCCAGCGCGACCTTCCCGCTCATGCGTCCGCTCAGATAAAAGCGCGAGTGCCCGGCGGGCGAAAGCCTGCCTTCCACACGGACCGGTCCGGCGGGTCGCTGGTCGCCCTCCTCCCAGATCGGATCGTCGGGGTCCAGAGTGCCCGCGACCTGTGCCGCGTGCGCTGCAAGTGACCGGATGTCGAACGACAGCATAAGCCTTGAAACATAAGGCTTTAGCGGGCTGCGAGCAACTCGCTTTCGGCGAAGAAAAAGCGGGCTTCGCGCTCGGCGTTTTCGTCTGAATCCGAGGCGTGGATGGCGTTCCGCTCCTTGGACTCGGCGAACAGCTTGCGGACCGTGCCGGCCTCGGCTTCGGCCGGGTCCGTGGCGCCGATCGCCTTGCGCAGCTCGGCGACGGCGTTGGCCTTCTCGAGGACCATGGGCATGCAGGTGCCGGAGGTCATGAATTTGACGAGCGAGCCGTAGAACGGGCGCTCGCGGTGGACCGCGTAGAACTCGCCTGCGGTCGTCTCGGTCAGGCGCATAACGCGGGCGGCGACGATTTTGAAGCCCGCGGCCTCGATGTGGGCGATGATCTTGCCGGCTTTACCCGCGCCGAAGGCGTCGGGTTTGATGATTGTAAGTGTTCTGTTGGTGGCTGGCATTGTTTAGATGGCGTGTGGGCCGTGGTGTGTCGCGGGCACGGGCGCATGCGAAATAGCTTCGTGCCCATGAAGGTAACATCCCATCCGCGTGTTCCCGCCTCTCACCTTCAGCGTCAGAGCGAGCCGGACCGTGCACACCGGCTCCTCGAACGGATGCGGAACCGGATGCGGACGCGGCGGTATAGCCCGCGGACCGAGCGCGCGTACTGCGAATGGGTGCGGCGCTTCGTCCTGTATCATGAGCGGCGGCACCCTTCTGCGATGGGTGAGGCGGGAAGTCTACACGTCGTCTTCCCGTGGTGCTGTCTGCTTCAGAGATTCGGGCGGTGCTGGCTCAGATGCGGGGCGTTCCCCGGCTCTGTGCAGTATTGATGTACGGCAGTGGGCTACGCGTTTCTGAATGCGTAGCGCTGCGGGTCAAAGACCTGGATTTCGAGAGAGCCGAGATCACGGTTCGCTCCGGAAAAGGCAACAAGGACAGACGAGTCCCCCTACCTCGCGTAGCAACGAAAGCTCTCCTGGCGCATCTCGAACGGGTGCGGTCACAGTTCCAGCGCGATCTCGCGCGTCGCTTATCGGGAGCCGCCCTCCCGGACGCCTTGGACCGCAAGTTTCCCAATGCTAGCAGAGAGGTGGCGTGGCAATGGGTATTCCCTGCTGCGCGTCCCTATCGCGATGCAGCCACCGGCGTCCAGCGCCGACACCATTATCACGAGACCGCCGTGCAGCGGGCGGTCACCGCGGCCGTACGTGCCAGCGGTCTGACCAGGCGTGGGACCTGCCATTCGTTTCGTCACTCGTTCGCTACGCATCTGCTCGAGTCCGGGTCGGATATCCGAACGATCCAGGAATTGCTCGGCCACTCCGATGTCCGAACGACTATGATCTATACCCACGTCCTGAACCGTGGCGGCATGGGTGTTCGGAGCCCGGCTGACCAGCTCTGACCAAGCATCCCGAGGGGTGGCGTACGCGCGCCTATCGTCCTCCAAGCGCTGCCGACAGAAATAGCCTGCGAGCTTTTTGCAGCCTTTCGCCGCTCCCGTTGACACGTTTCCGCCGCAAGAGCTTACCTGCTTGCGGCTTAAGTCCGTCGCGATCTATGGCGCCGTACGGAATGCAGCAGGGCGCTTGCAGGGATTTGTGATTCTCCGCAGGATATGTAGTCCAGATAATCAATAGTTAGATGTCTTTCGAACATGGGAGCAGCGATTGAGTAGCTCAACAGCATTCCGAATTGCCGCTATCCAAGCCACATCGGTATTTCTGGATTTGGATGCCACGGTGGAGAAGGGCTGCCGCTTGATTGAGGAAGCTGCAGCGGGGGGCGCCAGTCTCGCCGTCTTCCCTGAGGCGTTTATCCCGGCCTATCCGTTATGGGCTTGGTTTATACCCGCCAAAGACACACATCCGCTTCGGGAGCTTTATAGCGAACTTCATCGCAACTCTATCACGATCGGGGGACCTGCTACAAAACGCCTCGGCCAAGCTGCAGCGAATTGCGGAATCGCTGTGGCTATCGGCATCAATGAGCGAAATACGGAAGGGAGCGACTCGACGCTCTACAACACACTGCTCTATCTGGGGCCGGATGGCGCAGTCCTCGGTCGGCATCGGAAGTTCATTCCGACTGCCGGTGAGCGGCTGGTATGGGCACAAGGTGACGGAAGTGATCTTGCGGTCTATGACCTTCCGTTTGGAAAACTCGGTGGATTGATCTGTTGGGAGAATTACATGCCGCTCGCACGCTATGTCCTTGGCGCCTGGGGAGCGCAGATACATGTGGCGCCCACGTGGGATCGTGGCGAACCGTGGCTTTCCTCGATGCGCCATATCGCCAAGGAAAGCCGGTGCTTTGTGCTCGGAGTTTGCCAGCCATTCCACGTCGATGACATCCCGGACCGCCTGTCCTTCAAAGCAGAATACCTTGATGGGGCGAATGGTTGGCTGAATCCGGGGCTGAGCGTCATTGTCGACCCGGATGGCAAGATCGTCGCTGGCCCGCTGAAAGAAGAAGAGGGGATTCTCTACGCCGATGTAGAGCCGCACCAGCTTGTAGGCCCGAGGTGGCAGCTCGACACCGCCGGGCATTACGCTCGCCCCGATGTTTTCGAGCTTCGGTTCCATCGGCGCCCAACTCCGTTCATCCAGGTAGTTGAGGATGTGGATAATCCCCTCGCGGAGAACATCTAACAACGGCTTGCAGCGGACCATCGGCCGGTCATCTTCTCTTCTTCAGCTTCGGCGAGGCCGCTGGCCGCTGAAGCCTGGTCGTTAGGTGGCTTATGAGAGATTGCTGCGATCAAAGTTCCGAACTTGAGCTGCTGCGGGTGCGGCAGAGTGGCACACTGAAAATCGTGCTCGCGATCAATGCGGTGATGTTCCTCGTCATCGTGGCAGCAGCACTTTACGCTGGTTCTTCGGCGCTTCTGGCTGACAGTCTGGATAATCTTGGGGACGCCTTGACGTACGGACTTAGCCTTTGGGCAGTCCATCTTGGCCTTCGTATGAAGGCTCGCGTTGCCTTGTTCAAAGGGGTTCTGATTCTCTTGGCCGCGCTCGCCGTGCTAGCGCAAATCGGATACAAGCTCATAAACCCCACCGTCCCGTTGTTCGAAATAATGGGCATTTTCAGTCTGCTCGCACTGGCGGCAAATGGCGTATGCCTTGCTCTGCTATGGCAACACAAGGCCGAAGACATAAACATGTCCTCGGTATGGGAATGTTCTCGTAATGACATTGTTGCAAACATTTCCGTCTTCGTCGCGGCAGCAGGGGTTTGGGCAACAGGATCGAATTGGCCGGACCTGTTGGTTGCTTTTCTCCTTGTCGTATTTCTCCTGCGGTCAGCTAGCCGAGTCCTGTCATCAGCGCATGCAGAACTTCAAAAAGCCACCTAACAACAGCTTCAACGCGGACCGGCTTTTCCGCTTGCGCTCCAAAGCCGGCCGGTTAAGCTGAACGTTAGCCAGCCACGGGCGTCGTTCTGCAGTATCAGTGAAGGAGCATGCACCCATGGTCCTCGATCGGGCGTTCGAGATTCGGGAAGCACGCGCCGGTGATTTGCCGGCTCTGGCGGCGCTCCCCGTCGCAGCGTTCAGCGATGCCCGAGGATGTGAAAGACGAGGTTGGGTTCGCCCTCGACGCAGCGCAGAACGGAAGGAAGACTTGGACAGGATACGCGAACGTCTTCGGCAGGCTCGCGCACACTTCAAGACTCTTCAGTAGGAAGGGACACCATGACGCCGCATGGCAAACTTCGGCGCGGCACGCGAACGAAGCTCGAGGTCACTGAATTCGAGGTTAGGAGCGGCAACGTCTTCGCTGACCTCGGTCTCGATAATCCTGACGAGCGTTTAGCAAAGGCAAAGCTTGCTGCTGAAATCAACGCAATCATTGAAGAGAATGGTTGGACTCAGTCTGAAGCCGCTGAAGAACTAGAAACTCACCAACCTGTCATCTCGGCTCTCCGGCACGGGAGATTGAAGAGCCTGACCTACGATCGCCTGGTCAAATGGCTGGTATTACTTGGCCGGACGGTAGAGATAAGAGTGAAGCCCACGAAGAGAGCACATGTGGAAGTCGCCATAGCCCATGGTTAAGCTGTCCGTCCGGAACTACGCAGAGGGGTGTACCGGAGACACGCCGTACGTCGAGAGTTGGTACGTCGATGAAGATATGCGTGGCTCAGGGGTTGGCCGCGCACTCATGAAGGCTGCGGAGGGGTGGGCGCTTGACCAAGGCTTTGTCGAGCTCGTACTTGCAGCACATTCCCGAGTAGCCGGCGGTCGCCGGCGGACCGTTGGTCATCCTCTACTCCGATAGTCTCGAAGCGACCCTCGCCAGGGTGCGGGGGGCGGGTGGGAGGATTACCCGGGACACGCTTTGGCATCTGGACTCCTCCTCCCCCAAAGGGTGAAGTGTCCACCGAACCGGGTCAACTCCACTATGAGGTGCGCCGTGCGCCGTCATCGTCTGCCATCGCACGCGCCGTACTGAGATCCGCGGACGAGTTCACGTTGAAGAACAGCCGCTCGGGCGCACCGCACGCGAGTATCTCCTCGCGCGGCACCACGAGCGTGCGCAGGCGGCCGCAGAGTCCGTGCAGGCTCCTGTCGCCGGAGTCCCACTCGCGTTCGATGGCGGCGGCGCATGACGGCGCGTACCAGGCGCACAGCGGTTCCAGTTCCCCGACCCCCGCCCCGGCTGGAACGACGATATCAAACTCGCTCGTCGGTCCGTCCTCCCCTCTTCTCGACTTCCCGACTATGAGGGAGAGGAGTCCGGAACTAAGAAACGGCATATCCCACGCGACCACCAACACCGGTCCTTGCACCGCGCGGAGCGCCGCATGCACTCCCGCCGCACTGCCGCCGCCCGTCAGCACATCCGTGATCACGCGCGTGCCGGTTATCCACGCTGGACCGTCCGTTCGCGAAACGATCACCGTCTCGTCGACGAGCGGTGCGACCGTCGCCGCGACGCGATCGATAATCCGGTGGCCGCCAACCTCAAGAAGCCCCTTGGCGGCACCGTCCAATCGCGTAGCGCTGCCGCCAGTGAGAATGGCGCCTGTGAGTCCGCGGTTCAATCTCCGATCCAGCGCGCGCGGTCGTCACGAACCTCGTCCTTTCGTCGAGTGGTGCGGTAGAATCCGACGATTCGCGCGTACGCCGGCTGCACGGTCAGTCCCCGAAGCGGTCCTGCACCCAGGTAGACACGGCAACCGCCGACGGCAGTCCGATGGTGCTAGCGGCCAGCGCGACGACCTGATCGATCTCTTCGCGCGTTGCACCTGCCGAGCGCGCCTTGCGGACCGCGGAGTGCACGGCGCCCTCCCGCATCGATCCGATGGCGACCGCCAGCTTGACCAGATGCACCGACCGTTGGTCGAGCGGGCCACTCTCACCCGCCTGCCGCAACAACTGCCATGCCTCGGCCAGTTTCGGGAAGCGAGTGATGAACGCAGAATAGGCCTTCGGAGGAGCGGCAAGCGAAGCCATACACGTGTATCCGGAAAGAGGGTCAGGCCGCATGATATGCACGCGCGCTTCCTTGCGCCTGGCTTGGCCTGAGAGTGGATCGGCCTTCGCGGGGCGAAAGGGACTATGTGAGCTGCGCCGGGTTTAGAGAGGTGGCCTAACGGATTAAGACAGGTTAGGCAGCTGAGATAAGTGGAATGGCGCGGGTGAGTGGTGCAGTTGCCGGTAATGACTTGTAGTACACAGAGTTCGGGGTGGCACGACGCAGAGCGCCATGCGGTCGTCGTTGGTTGAAGAAGGTAAAGTAGCGCGAGAGCCCGGCCCGGACATCGGAGACCGTCTCGTACGCGTGGAGATAGACCTCTTCGTACTTGACCGAGCGCCAGAGCCGTTCGATGAAGACGTTGTCGCGCCAGCAGCCCTGGCCGTCCATGCTGATCTGAATCTGGTGCGCGCGGAGGACGTTGAGGAAGTCGGCGCTCGTGAATTGCGCGCCCTGGTCGGTGTTGAAGATCTCCGGGGTCCCGAAGCGCTGCAGCGCCTCCTCGAGCGCGGCCACGCAGAAATCGCTCGTGAGCATCAGCGAGATACGCCACGCCAGGACCTTCCGTGTCGCCCAGTCCATGATCGCAACGAGATAGACAAAGCCGCGCGCCATCGGGATATAGGTGATGTCGGCCGCCCAGACGTGATTCGGCCGCGTGATCGTGAGCTTCCGCAGGAGATACGGGAACACGGGGTGCGAGCGGTGCCGCCTCGTGGTCCGCGGCCGGCGGTAGATCGCGGATATCCCCATGCGTCGCATGAGCGTGCGCACGTGCTCGCGGCCGATCGCGACCGACTCGCCCTGGAGCAGATCGCGCAGCATGCGACTACCGGCGAACGGCAGCTCGAGGTGCAGTTCGTCCATGCGGCGCATGAGCACGAGATCTTCGGCCGGCGCCGGGCGCGGCGTGTAATAGACCGACGCCCGGGACAGCGCGAGCAACCGCGCTTGCCGCGTGACCGAGAGCCGGTGCGTCCGGTCGATCATCGCTTTCCGCTCGGACCGGGGCTTCGTCCGAGCGCGTTGGCCAAAAAATCCAGCTCCAGCGCCTGCTGGCCGATCTTGGCGTGGAGCGCCTTCACGTCGATCGGCGCCTCACGCAGCGTGCCGTCATGGAACGCCTCGGCCGCGTGCGCCACCAGCTGGCGGCGCCATTCGGCGATCTGGTTGGCGTGGACGTCGAAGCGCTGGGCGAGCTCGGTGAGCGTCGCGTTGCCTTCGATTGCGGCCAGGGCCACCTTGGCCTTGAACGCGGGTGAGTGGTTTCGTCGGGGTCGTCGCATCTGGAAACAGCCTCCTGGTCGGCGAGAGTATCGCCTCGTGGAGCGCCAGTTTCCACCTATCCCACCTGTCTTAAATCTTCAGGCCACCTCTTTAGTGGACAGTGAGTTAAGCTACTGCCGCCAGCTCGAAAGCGATCGGGCTGAT
>JBBEBQ010000013.1 GCA_040882285.1 Gemmatimonadaceae bacterium | reverse complement strand
CGGGTCGACCAGCTCATACCTGAGCAGCCTCTTCACGACGCGCGTCATCCTCGGCAAGCAGCTCAGCGAGCGGTGGTTCCTCGGCTTGAGCACGGGGCTGTGCCGGGCGAACTTCGCGGAGAATCTCGGGCTGCGGCTCGAGTACAGAATCAGCAGCACGCTGTCCGCCGAAGGCGGGATCGAGCCCGGCTCGGGCGAGCTGGCGTGCGCGGGCACTTCAGCGGCCAGGGGATTCCAGCAGACGCCGCCGCAGTTGGGTGTCGATGTATTTCGGAGCTGGAGATTTTGAGCCGTCGCGAGGGTCCGGGTGTGGGACCGGCGGAATCCAGGCAGTGAGCAGTGAGCTGTTAGCTGTGAGCGATCAGGCAACTGACATTTGGACGTCTCAGCGTGTTTGGCCTGCCAAATTCCTCGAACGTCCCAATCGCAGTTGCCTGACGGCTGAAAGCTCAGAGCTCACTGCTCACAGCTTGGATTCCCCCGCAACATCCCGGAAGCCAGCCGCTCGACTAATGCGATCCCTCCCCCGCACCTGTAACTTTCGATAATGGCGAAGCAGCTGACCGAACGTGACGCGATGATCTGCCGCTCGTGCGAGCGGGAGGAGCGCGCGTCCGAGGGATATCCGTGCGCGGTATGCGGCACGTTCATCTGCCTCATGTGCACCTTCCGCGGCGTGATCCGCTGCAAGAGCTGCGAGGCGAAGGCGATCGCGCCCGTGGCGGTGCGCACTCCGCTGAAGATCGACTGGCCGGATCACTGAGACTCGTCCGCGGGCTGGTACGGACCGCGGTCGCTCCGCTGCTGGCGGAGCCCACGGTCGCGGCGACACAGCTCACTCAGGCGCTTCGTGGCCACGAGCTCGATCTGATCGAGGAGCGCGGGACCTGGTGGCTCGCCCGCGGGGCCGACGATTACGAAGGGTGGATTCATTGCGGGTACCTCACGCGCGTCGGCCCGGCCGCGAACGGGCCGCCCGCGCGGGCTTGGGACTCGGGGACGCCGCTGTCGATGGGCTGCGTGGTGCGCGGCTTCGCCGGCGGAATTCACGCGCTGCCGCTGGGCGCGCTCGTGCCCCCGGACGTCGACGTCGTCGCCGGCGAAGTGCTCACGCTCGACGAGCGGCGGCGCGCGTTTCTCCCGGAGGGTGGTGCGATCGTGGAATCGGCGCGCCGCCTTTTTTCAGGCACGCCTTACATGTGGGGTGGCGTCACGCCCTGGGGCGCGGATTGCTCGGGGCTGGTGCAGTCGATCTTCGGCCTGCACGGAGTGGCGCTGCCGCGCGACGCGTGGCAGCAGGGCGGCGCCGGCACCGAGCTCGAAGGCGGCCACGACGCGCTGCGTCCCGGCGATCTGCTGTTCTTCTCCGAGCGCGACGACCGGAGGATGACCCACGTCGCGATCTCGGCGGGGGGAGCGGACATCGTGCACCTGGCGGTTGCGCGCGGAGGGTACGCAGCGGAATCGCTCGATTCTGACGACCCGGTTTCCGCCGCTTTGAAAAGCAGATTTCTGTTCGGGAGGAGAGTGCTGCCCGAGGGTTGATGGTCCTGGGATATACCAGGAGGAATCCAGGAGCCTTTCCCCCGTCAGCTGTATAACGCGCCAGTTTGCTGCACTACCGGCATCCCGCTCGTGACGAGCAACGGCAGCTCTCCCTCGAACTCTCCATCCACCTCGAGCTGCATCACGTACCGCCCCGGCTCGGACAGCGGCAGATCGATGAGCGCGATGACCGGGAGATCCATCTCAAAGCTCGGGTCGGCCGGCGCGCCGACGTTGAGCTCGCCGCCCGACACCCACAGCTCGTCGCCCGAAGGGTTCAGCCACCGCAGGGTCATCGAGTGCTTCCCGACGTCGTCCACGTCTCCCTTCAGCCGCACGACCAGGTGCGTGCGCGGATGGACCGACGGGAAGGCCGACACCTGCACGGCGTCGAACACGCCGAGGATGTTGAGCTTGCCCTCCTGCGACAGGTTGGCGGCGTCGGCGAAGACGGCGAAGGAGATGTGCATTCCCGCAAAGTAGCTGTCGCTCCACGCGGGTGGCTAGCTTACCCGCCATGACAACGCCGCAGCGCGGGTTTACCGCGACCGATTTCATGCTGTTCATGATGGCCACCATCTGGGCGGTGAATTTCAGCGTGGTGAAGTTCGCCACCGGCGTCTTCACGCCGCTGGCGTTCACGGGGCTGCGCGTCGGGATGGCCGCGGCAGTGCTCATCGTCATCGCCGTCGCGTCGAACAGCGCCTGGCCCGGCAAGCGCGATTTCGCGGCCCTGCTTCTCATAGGGGTGCTCGGTCACGGCCTGTACCAGTACTTCTTCGTCGAAGGGCTCTCGCGCACGCGCGCCGGTCACGCGGCCCTGATTGTCGCGGCCGCTCCCGCTTTCATCATGGTGGCGAGCCGCATCCGGGGCATCGAGCCGATCCGGCGGAAGATGCTGCTCGGCGTCGCGCTGTCGGTGCTGGGTGTCGGACTCATCATCTCCGACAGCGCGCAGTCGCCGCACGGGCAGGCCACGCTCGCGGGGTCGCTGCTGATGGTCGCGGCGGTCATGACGTGGACGACGTTCACCGTGCTGCTGCAGCCGTACACGCTCCGATTCAGCCCCCTCAAGCTCTCCGCGATCACCATGATCGGCGGATTGCTCCCGCTACTCGTCGTGAGCGGACCGGCGCTCGCCGCGACGGACTGGCTCGCGATTCCGTTCCGGGCGTGGGTGGCCGTGTTCTACGCGAGCATCGTCTCGATGGTCGTCGCATATCTGTTCTGGTACCGCGGCATCAAGCTGCTCGGCCCCACGCGCACGTCGGTGTACTCGAACATCCAGCCGGTCATCGCGCTCGCCATCGCCTGGATCTTCCTGAGCGAGATTCCGACTCTGTGGCAGACCATCGGGGCGACCACGATCATCACCGGCGTTCTCTTCACCCGCGCATGAAGCTCGTCCTGTTCGACATCGACGGCACGCTGCTCTCGAGCGAAGGCGCCGGGATGCGCGCGATGCGCGCGGCGCTCGACGACCTGTTCGGCACGATCGGCGATCCGGCGTACCGGTACGACGGCAAGACTGACAAGCAGATTGTTCGCGATCTGATGCGCGGGCACGGCCACGACGACAAGTACATAGACGGGCGGATGGACGCGCTGCTCGAGCGGTATCTCGAGGGGCTCGCGCGGGAGGTCAGGTCGGGCGAGCGGATTCCGCGGACGCTGCCGGGAATACCGGATCTGCTCGACGCCCTCGAATCGAAGGAGCATGTCACTCTTGGGCTGCTGACGGGGAACATCGAGCCGGGCGCGAAGGTGAAGCTTGCCGCGGCCGGTGTGGACGTGTCGCGGTTTCGCGTCAACGCGTTCGGCTCGGACCACGAGCACAGGCCCGAGCTACCGGGCGTGGCGCAGCGCCGCGCGGCCGATTTTTTCGGACGCGAGCTTTCCGGCGACGCCATCTACGTGATCGGCGACACTCCCGCGGACATCAGGTGCGGCGAGGCGATCGGCGCGCGCGCGATCGGCGTGGCTACGGGACACTACTCGGTCGAAGAGCTGAGGAAGCACGAGCCGTACGCCGTGTTCGAGAACCTCGCCGAGACGAGCGCGGTGGTTCGCGTGATCCTGGATGCTTGAGGTAGAGGTGAAGGCGGTGGTCGACGACGTGGCCGCGCGGAAGGCGCGGCTCGTCGCGGCCGGTGCAACGCACGCCTTCTCGGGACGGATGATCGATCTCCGATACGACACGCCGGACCGCGCGCTCGCGGCGGCGGATCACGTGCTGCGCGTGCGCGTGTGCCAGAGTCCGGAGGGCGGGACGGTGCAGCTGGATTGGAAGGGGCCCACGCGCATCGAGTCCGGACTCAAGACGCGCGAGGAATACACATCGGGGGCGTCGGACCTCGCCGGGCTCAGCGCGATTCTCGAAGCGCTCGACTACGTCGTCACGCGGGAGATCGAGCGGGAAGTGTGGACGTACCGCCTGGGTGAGGCGACCGTGCGGTTCGAGCATTATCCGCGGATGGATGATCTCGTCGAGGTCGAAGGCACGCCGGACGCGATCGAGCGCGCGATCGAGGCGCTGGGAATGGAGCGCGCGGCGTTCACCGCCGAGCGGCTCCCTGATTTCGCGGGCAGGTTCGAGGCGCGGACCGGCGAGCGCGCGGCGCTCTGCGCCGCGGAGCTGGCCGGCGAATACAAGTACGACCTGGAGCAGGCCTGAGGGCTAGCCCGCCAGCTCGGCCGGAGTGAAGCAGCGGATCGAGTGCGCGCGCGCCACGATGCGAACCCGCGCCCCGACGTCCACGCGGTGATTCCACGCCGAGGGAACCACGCACTGGAGCAATTGCCCGGAAGCCGTCCGGACCGAGTACGTCACGGTGGACCCCGTGAAGATCGCCTGCTCGACGGTCGCCGTCCCTTCCGGATCGTACTCCGGCGCCAGCTCGTCGGCGCGCACCATCGCGACGAGCGGCGTCCCGATCGGCTCGCCCTCGGACAGGGCGCAGGGAAGACACCCGATCTCCGTCTCGACGCCGAGTTTGCAGTGCCTGCCGGGGAGAAAGTTCGCGTCGCTCACGAAGCGCGCGACGAACGGCGACGCCGGCGAGCCGTACACGGAGTGGGGGCTGCCCACCTGCTCGATCACGCCGTCGCGCATCACGGCTACCCGGTCGGCGATCGCGAACGCGTCCGCGTGATCGTGCGTCACGAACACCGCCGTGATGTGGCTCGCCCGGAGAATGCTGCGCAGCTCCGCGGCGATCGTCGCGCGCAGCCGCACGTCCACGTTCGACATCGGCTCGTCGAGGAGCACGACTCCGGAATCGCGCGCGAGCGCGCGGGCCAGCGCCACGCGCTGCTGCTCGCCGCCCGAGAGCTGGTGCGGATACCGGTCGAGCAGCGGCTTGAGGGCGCAGAGCTCTACCACGCGATCCATGGCCGCCATCCGCTCGGCGGCGCTCAGATGCCGGAGCCCGAACGCGATGTTCTTCCGCGCGTTGAGGTGGGGGAAGAGCGCGCTTTGCTGGAACACGAATCCGATGCCGCGCGACTCGGCCGGCACGTTCACTCCAGCCCCGCTCATGGTTCGTCCACCGACCGTAATGGTCCCCGCGTCTATGCGCTCGAACCCGGCGATCAATCGGAGGAGTGTCGTCTTGCCGGCGCCGGACGGGCCGAGCAATCCGAGGATCGAGCCGGGCTCTACGTCGAGGGAGACGTCGCTCACCGCGGCGCCGGCCGAGCCCGGGTAGCGCTTGGTGACGCCGTTTATCGAGAGGCGCAGTTCGTTCACGGCAGTGCTCTCCGGCGCGCGCCGGCTCGCGTGAGCCACCCGACCAGCAGCGCGCCCAGCGCCACGATGGCGAGCGACGGCGGCGCGGCTTCGATCCACATGGCGTCGTTGGTCCTCTCCCAAACCTCCACCGCGAGCGTCTGAAAGCCGAACGGCCGGATGAGCATCGTCGCGGGGAGCTCCTTCAGGACTTCGACGACGACGAGGATCGACGCCGCCACCAGCGAGCCGCGGAGCATGGGCGCGTGCACCTCGCGCAGAATCCGCCGCGGAGTGGCGCCGAGCGCGCGCGCCGATTCGTCGATCGCCGGAGAGATGCGCGCCAGCCCGGCCTGCACCGGGTAATACGCCGCCGCCACGAACCGCACGGTGTACGCGAACAACAGCGCCACCACCGATGAGGTGATCAGAAACGCGGGCGGCGAGCCGATGACCGCTCCGGCGATCCGGTCGGCGAAGGAGAGCGCCAGCAGCACGCCGACGGCGACGACCGAGCCCGGAATCGCATAGCCAAGCAGCGCGACGGCCGTGAGCGCGCGCAGCTTGCGCGAGCGAAACTGCCGCGCGGTGTAGGCGAGCAGCAGCGCGGCACCGACGGTGATCGCGGCCGCCGTGACCGCGATCAGCAGCGTGTTTCCGACCAGCGAGGGGTACGTGCTCGCGACCGTCCCCGCGCGGACCGAGCGCGTGGTCCAGATCACCAGCATGGTCGCGGGAAGGACGAACGCGACGCCGAGCACCGCGGTGCAGATGCCGGTGGAGAGCCATTGCTTGCCCCGGCTCACCTCGATACGGCGCGTCCGGCGCGCGTCGCTCACGGTGTGCGCCGCGCGCCGGCGGGCGAAACGCTCCGTCGCGACCAGCGCTGCGGCGAACAGGATGAGGACGAGCGCGATCTGGCTGGCCGCCGTGCGGTCGAGCATCCCGAACCAGACGCGGTAAACCGCGGTGGAGAAAGTGTCATACGAGAAGACCGACACTGTCCCCACGTCGGCCAGCGTCTCCATGAGCGCGAGCGCAAGGCCGGACGCCAGGGCGGGGCGCGCCAGCGGGAGCGCGAGGCGCCAGAACGCGGCGCGCGGCGACTGGCCGAGGCTCTTCGCGGCCTCGACGAGCAGGATTCCGCGCTCGGCGAACGCCGACCGCGCGAGCAGATACACGTACGGATAGAACACCAGCGACATCGTCAGCACTACTCCCCAATACGACCGGATGTCCGGCAGTCCCGCGCCCGGACCGAGCGCGCCTCGCATCCACGTCTGAACCGGTCCCGTGAAATCGAAGAACGCGATCACCACGAAGCCGTACACGTACGCGGGCATCGCCAGCGGAAGCACGAGCGCCCACTCGAAAAACCCGCGGCCCGGAAACTGGTGCACCGCTATCAGCCAGCCGAGCAACACGCCGAGCACGCCGGCACCCAGCGCGACGCCCACGAGCAGCCGCGCCGTGTTCCAGGCCAGCGATGCCAGCCGTGTCTCGAACAGGTGCCGCCACACCTCCCACCGCGGCTCCATCGCGGCGACGGCGACGGCAATCACCGGCGCCGCCACGATCGCGGCGAGCAGCATCACGGGCCACGCTCCCATCGCCCGAAGGGACGGGCGCGGGAGGGCGAGCGCGTGGGCGCCGGCCGCGCTAGCGATAGTTGGCCCGGTCGGCGAGTCTCACCGCCGCCGCCTGATACGCGCCCGCCGCGGCGACTCCCACCGACTGCGGCTTGAAGCTGCCGAACCGCGCGAGAAGATCGTGCGGCTCGACCGCCGGATTCGCCGGATACTCGAAGCTGCTGGAGGCGAGCAGCCTCTGCGCCTCGGGCGAGCTGAGATACTCGAGCAGGCGGATCGCGGCCGCGCGATTCTTCGCGTGCCGCGTTACCCCGCCGCCGGAAATGTTGACGTGCACGCCCGCTCCATCCTGGTCAGCCCAGAACGGCGCTACGGACACGGTGGAATCCCTGGCGAGCAGCCTGGCCAGGTAGTAGTGATTCGTTATTCCGACGTCGCAGCGCCCGGCGGCGATCGCTTCCAGAATCTGCGTGTCGCCGTTGATGTAGATCGGCTCGTTCGCGATCCAGCCGCGCACGATCCGCTCGGTGGCTTCCTCTCCGTGGATCGCTATCAACGACGCCAGCAGCGACTGGTTGTATATCGCCGAGGAAGTGCGCAGGCAGAGACGTCCCTTCCATTTGGGATCGCCCAGCGCTTCGTACGTGGAGAGCTCCGACGGATTGACGCGCGCGGGGTTGTACATGATGGTCCGCACGCGGGTCGCTATCGCGAACCACTGATTTTCCGGATCGCGAAGATGCGCGGGGATGTTGGCGGTGAGCACTTCCGACTCGACCGGCTGCAACAGGCCCTGCTCGGCGGCGTTCCACAGATTTCCCGCGTCAACCGTCAGGAGCAGGTCCGCGTTAGTTCGCTCACCCTCGGTCTTGAGGCGCTCGAGCACCTCGTTGTTGTTCCCTTCGAAGAACTCCACCTTGATCCCCGTGGACCGGGTGAAGGCGACGAACACCGACTCCGCGCCGTAATGTGAGCGGGAGGAATAAACGGTTACGGTCTGTTCCTTGGGGGCTCGCTCGCAGGCGGTGACCGCCGTGGCCGTGATAGCAGCAAGCAGGGCGATGCGGGCCGAATTCTGATAAGAAGGCATGCACCAAAATCGCATGATGGAGCCATATCCGACAAGTCCAGTCGGAATTGCCCCTACAGGGGTTAGGCCGGGCCCTTGAGCTGCTGCAGCAGCTTTTCGTGGAGCCCGCCGAAGCCGCCATTCGACATGATCAGGACGACGTCTCCGGCGCAAGTCGTCGCGCTCAGCGATCTCACGATGTCCGGCACGGCGGGGACGTAGGCGGCGGGTTTTCCCGCCTTGTTCCAGCGCTCGACGAGCCTGGCCGGATCGAGGGCGTTCGCGGCGTACCGTTCCGGGTGGAAGAGGCCAGCCAGGATCACCTCGTCGGCCGCGGCAAACGCCGCTTCGTAGGCGTCCTCGAATTCGCCGAGCTGCGCGGTGTAGCTCCGTGGCTCGTACACGGCGACGAGGCGGCGCCCCGCGTATTTCTGGCGCGCCGCGGCGATGGTCTCGCGGATCGCCGTCGGGTGGTGGGCGAAGTCGTCGATCACCGTCACGCCCCGCGCTTCGCCGCGAACCTCCATGCGCCGCTTGACGCTCTTGTAGGTGCGCAGCCCTTCCCGCACGCGCTCGGGATCCGCGCCGACGGATTCAGCCGCGGCGATCACGGCGAGGATGTTCCGCACGCTGAAGGCGCCGGCCAGCGGGGACTGCACCGATCCCCATTCCGCCCCGTCGTGGATGACCGTGAACGTCGTTCCATGGGGTCCGAAGCTCACGTTTTTCGCTTGCCAGCGCGGATGGTCGCCGCCGGAGACGGGCGCCTCGTCGGCGTAGGCAAAAGACTCGACGGGCGCGAACGATTTTGCGGCCAGCTCGCGCACGATCGGTGAGTCCCAGCCGGCGACCAGCGCGCCGTTGCCCGGGATCAGGTTGATGAAGCGCGCGAACGCGAAGTTGTACGCGATCGAGTCGCGGTAAATATCGGCGTGATCGAACTCGATGTTGGCGACGATGGCCGTGTCGGGCAGGTAATGCCACATCTTCGGTCCCTTGTCGAAGTACGCCGTGTCGTACTCGTCCGCCTCGATCACGAAATACTTCGAGTCCGTCAGACGGAAGGAGCGGCCGAAGTTCTCGGCTACGCCGCCGATGAGAAACGCGGGGTTCATCCCGGCGCTCTCCAGAACCCAGGCGAGCAGCGAGCTCATGCTGGTCTTGCCGTGCGTGCCCGCGACCGCGAGCGAGTGCCGCCCGCGGATGAACTCGTCCTTGATCACCGCCGCGGCGGAGGTGTACCGGAGCTTCCGGTTGAGCACCGCCTCCAGCTCGACGTTGCCGCGGGAGATCGCGTTTCCCACGACCACGACGTCCGGCCGCGGCTCGAGATTCGCAGGAGCGAACTCCGTCTGGTACGGGATGCCGAGCGCTTCGAGCTCGTGCGACATCGGGGGGTAGACGTTCTCGTCCGACCCGGTGACGGTGTGTCCGGTGGCCTTGAGGAGCCCGGCCAGCGAGGCCATCGCCGTGCCGGCGATTCCGATCAGGTGGTAGTGCAGGGGACGGGCTCCGCGGCTTGGTCGAGGGTTGCCTGTTAAGTATATCCTACCGTTTCAGCGCAATCGCATGGCCAAGGATTCCAGGAAAAAGCAGACCCGCGACACCGCGAAGCTCCGCGAGCGGATCGACGAGATCAAGCGTGACTCGGGGGCCGGGGCCCTCGCCGTCGCGGTGCGGGACGTCGAGACGCCTGTCGAATTCGATTACGAATCGGATCGCTGGTTTCACGCCGCGAGCACGATAAAGGTGCCGATCCTCGTGGGCGTGTTCGGCGCAGTGCACGCCGGCGAGCTGCTGCCGCAGTCGCGCCTGCACGTGCGGAACCGCTTCAGGAGCGCCGACGACGGCTCCATCTTCCGCGTGGATCCGGAGCGCGACGCCAACGCGGTCGTGCACGCTGCGATCGGCAAGACCATGCAGATCCGCGAGCTCGCGTTCCACATGATCGCGACTAGCAGCAACCTCGCCACCAACTTGCTGCTGGACTTCGTCGGCCTGCAGAGCATGCAGCGGACGCTGGCCGACCTTGGCCTCGACGACGGGATCGAGCTGCATCGCGGCGTGGAAGACAACCGCGCGTTCGACGCGGGGATATCCAACCGGGTTACGGCATCCGGTCTGGCCGGCATGCTCAAGCTGATCGCCGAGGAGCGCGCCTTCTCGCGCACGCTGTCGAAGGAGATTTTGGACATCCTCCACGCGCAGGAGTTCAACAGCGGCATTCCGGCGCCGCTCCCGAAGCGGACGAGGGTCGCGCACAAGACCGGCGAGATCTCCACCATCGCGCACGACGCGGGCATCGTGTATCTGCCCGGACGCAACCCGTACGTGCTGGTCGTGCTGACCGAGTGGGAGCCCGACGGCTCGGGCCGGCAGCAGGCCATCGCCAGGGTCTCCGAGGCCGTGCACGAGTTTCTGACCGACGAAGGAGGCCCGAAGAAGGATGGCTGAGGACCGATCGTTTCCGCTGCAGGTGGTGGATGGCCTCGCGCTCGACCGGAAGTACCGCGACGCGCTGCGGCCGGGCGAGTCCCTTCGGGATGCCGCTGGCCGGGAGCGCACGTTACCCCGCTACTTTTACGAGGTCCCCTCGTGGGACGTCGCCCGCAAGCTGGAGCTGTCTCCCCACTTCTACCTGTGGGAGTTCATCCAGACCGACGTACGGGAAGTCGATGTGTTCCGGCGATTTCCGAGGTACGTTCCCTGCGCGATCACGCTGCTGGCTCTTTGCCTGGAACGCTTCCGCGAGGCCGTCGGTACGTTCGTGCACATTGCGGCAAACGGTGGCTACAGGTCTCCGGCACACCGTTTGAGTAGAGATGCTTCGCCCCACTGCTGGGGCACGGCCGCGAACATCTACCGGATCGGATCGACCTGGCTGAGCGACGAGAAGTCGATTGAGCGCTTCAGCTTGGTAGCCCGGGAGACGCTGCCGGCCGTCTGGACGAGGCCGGCCGGCGGGGCCGCCGGATTCGCGGACGATCATTTGCATCTGGACTTCGGGTACGTGGTTTCGATACCGCGCGACGCGCCCGACGACAAGGACGAGGCGCGGCGATAGCGTGGCTCACCCCGGGGCGCGCCGTCGGATCCCCCGGGGAAAAGGAACTCGAGGTCGCAGTAGATGTCGCAGAGCACAGCACGAAATCGGAAGAAGTCGGACGGCGGCGACAAGCGCGCGGCATCGGACAGGATAGCGCTGGCCGCCATCGGACTGGAAGCCGAATTCGCGGTGGTCGTCGACGGCGAGCAGCTGCGGCCCGAGGACGTGTTCGGCAGCCCCCGCCGGATCATCCGCGGCCCGCTCATGCACCGCGTGGGGCGCTCGTACCACCTTCCGACGGGCGGTGCGGTGTACTTCGACACGGGCGTGATCGAAGTCGCGACACCCGTGATCGAGATCGAGAAGGGTTGCGCCGCGCGGGCGGGACGCTCGCTCTGGGAGAGCATTCTGTTCCTGCGGGACGAGCTGGACGCGTGGGAGAAGGCGAACGGAAGCAGGGTCCAGCTGACCGGGTTCAGCGCGCACTACAACATCTCGTTCGATCTGCCCGCGCGCGAGCAGGGCAACGGCAGGAGCGTGGAGCAGCTGGCTCTGCTGCTGTCCTACATCCTCCCGATGCCCGTGATGCTGCTCGCCGCCAACCGCGAATCCACCGGCATCGGCGTGCGCCCGCGCGGCAACCGCATCGAGGTGACGGCCGACTTCACGCCGAGCGCGTCGCTGATGATCGCGACGGCCACGCTGATCGTGGGAATCGTGCGAGCCGTCATGCGCTGGGAGAGCTTCGAGCTGGAGATGCTGGAGAAGAAGGGACTGCCGGTGCTGGAGAACTTCCGGCCCATACGGCACACGTCGCGCATGGGCTGGCTCGCGCGCTTCTCCTGTTTCAGCGAGAATCCGTTCACGTGCGACGTGGACGCCGCGATGTGGCCGACGCGCGACGGGCGCGTGCTCGCGCTTCGCCACATCGCGGAGCTCACTGCCCGGCGCTTCTGGCCGTCGATCCGCCGCGTCTCGGATCCGTTCACCTTGCGACTGATAGCGTCCGTACTGCACGGACGCGTACCGTCGCTGCTCGATCTGGACGAGCGGCCGGCGGAGTACGAGGACATCGGCCGGCTGTGCCGGTGGGACAATCTCTTCCCCGAGCGCGCGCTCCCGCGGTCGCGCTACGAGCGGGTGCTCATCCGCGCGATTCGGGGAGAAGAGCTGCACATGAACGGCATGTGGTACAAGCCGACGGGAATGAAGGGCTGGTCGAGAGTCGTGTTCAGGCGGCGCGAGGACGGGACGCGCCACGTGTTCTCACTCGACTACCTGCTCGATCATCTGCCGGCGTGGGAGAGGCTCAACCCCATAGGCAAGCCGCGTCGCCCCAGGCGAGCCTGGAACCGGACCAAGGCGGAATCCAAGTAGGGAGTGTGGCAGTTCGGAGTGTGGCAGTTTGGAGTACTCCGGACTGTCACACTCCAAACTCCCACACTCCAAACTTGGATTCCCCGGCAGAATCCCCGGACCATAGTCACGAAGCGTATATCCCCGGCCTGCCCGGCCCGACCTCGCGGCGGGAGTACATCCACGCCACGCCGGCAGCGACGAAACCCAGCGCGAACATCTGAGCCAGCGTGAGGCCCCCGAAGAAGCGGTCGTCTTTGGCGCGCACGAACTCAATGACGAACCGCTCGATCCCCGCCAGCACGGCGTACAGTCCGAACAGCCAGCCAGCCGCGTGCTTGTGGTCGCGCAAGCGCCACACGATCAGGAACATGACGAAGCCGAGAATGACCTCGTAGATCTGCGTCGGATGCACGGCGATCACCGCCGAGGGGTCGGTGCCCGGGGGAAAGCTGACGCCGAACAGCTGCGACATGTTCGCCGCGGTGGAGGGAGGCGCGCCTTCGGGGAACTGCACGGCGAGCGGCGACTCCCAGGGCCGGCCGTAGTCGTCGCCCACGGCCCAGCAGCCCGTGCGCCCGACGGAGTACGCGGCCGCGAGGCTGATGGCGCTCGCGTCGCTGATGGTGCTCCACCGCAGTTTCTTGAAGCGAATGACCAGGCTCGTGGCGATTATCCCGCCGATGAGGCCGCCCCAGAACACGAAGCCCGCGCGATCGAACAGCGCGTCCATGTCCTGCACGAGGATCGCGTAATAAATCTTGGCGCCGAGGAGCCCGCCGACCACCGCGGCGAAGACGAGATCGCCGACCGGCGCCGGATCGTGCCCGCGCCGGGTCAGCTCGCGCGTCAGCAGGATCTGCCCGATGACGAAGCACAGCAGGATCGCGAGGCCGAATCCGCCGATCCCCTTGATGGGGCCGATGTCGTAGAGGAACGGCTGATGGACGATGTATTGGGAAGGCACTAAGGGCGCTCTTAGCTGTTGGCTATTGGCTGTTGGCTGTTGGCTTATGACAAATGATAGGGCGTTGGCCGCGCGGCCGTAACCAACAGCCAACAGCTAATAGCCAACGGCATTCGTTAGTCCTGGAATCGGTAGCATCGCGAATGCATTCAGAGACATGTCGGCTCGCTCGCCGCGCTCGAAGTGGAACAGTCCCGCGCGAGCTATCATTGCCGCGTTGTCAGTGGAGAGGCGGGGGGAGGCGCTGTGCACCGTCGCGCCGATCCGCTCGGCGCGCTTCCGCGCGGCGGCGACGAGAGTCCGGTTGCACGCCACGCCGCCGCCGAGGACGATGCGCGAGCGGCCGCGGTCGTCGGCCGCGCGGACCGTCTTCTCGACCAGGGTCTCGATCAGCGCGTCCTGAAAGCCGCGCGCGATGTTGGCGCGGTCGCGCTCGATGTCGGTGGAAGCTCGTACCGCGTTGAGGACGGCGGTCTTGAGCCCGCTGAACGAGACGTCGTGATAGCCGGGCTGGTTTTCCTTCCACGTTCCGTCGAGCATCGGCGGCTTGAACCTGAAGCGGCCCGGAGTGCCGCGCGCGGCGAGCTCCTCGACGTACCGCCCGCCGGGGTAGGGAAGCCCGAGGAGCTTGGCGACCTTGTCGAACGCCTCGCCCGCGGCGTCGTCGCGCGTCGCGCCGAGCAGCTCGTAGCTGCCCCATTCAGGGCAATCGATCAGCATCGTATGGCCGCCGGACACGAGCAGCGCCATGAACGGCGGCTCCGCGCCGGGATCCTCGAGCGACGCGGCGAAGAGATGGCCTTCCATGTGATGAACGGCAACGACCGGGATGCCGAGCGAGAACGCGAGCGCCTTGCCGTACGACACCCCCGCGAGGAGCGCGCCGATCAATCCGGGCGCGTGCGTTACCGCGATCGCGTCGAGGTCGCCGAATTTCGCGGCGGCGTCGGCGAGCGCTTTGTCCGCCACGGGCACGAGGCTGGTGAGGTGCGCGCGGGCGGCTATCTCGGGGACCACGCCGCCGAACACGGCGTGCACGTCCTGCGACAGGATCACGAGTGACAGCAGCGCCGGCCCGCCTGATTCCTTCCTCTCGATGACCGCCGCGGACGTCTCGTCGCACGACGTCTCGATCCCGAGGATCAGCGTCACTTCAGCTCGCCGGCTTTGCGAGCAGCTGCTCCACCAGCGCGCGGTTGGCGGGGGAGTCCCAGTGGATCGCGCCCCGAACCCGCTTGCGGATGATGCCGTGGCGGCCGATGACGACGGTCTCCGGCACGCCCGTGGTGAGATACGCGCGTTGTATTCCGCCGGTCGAATCGTGCAGTATCTCGAAGGTAAGACCGAGCGAGTCGGCGAAGGCGCGGATCTGCTCCTCTGTGCCGCCGGCGTCCACGCTGACGGCGACGACCTTGAGTCCCCGCGCCGCGTAAGCGTCGTGCAGATTCTGGATGCTGGGCATCTCCACGCGGCACGGCGCGCACCACGTGGCCCAGAGGTTGAGCAGCACGACGTCGCCCGAGTAATCTGACAGCGTTTTCGTGCGCGGCGCCGAATCGAGCGTGGCGGCGGAGAAATCCGGCGCCCGCGAGCCCACGCCGGCCGTGACCAGATCCCGCCGTAGCGCGCGCACGCTGAAGAAACCGCCGACGATGGTCGCGGCAAAGAATACCAGCAGCGCGACGCGACGCTTCGTCACACCGTCTCCACGCAGAGCTTCCGCAACACGGCGATCTCGGCTTGCGGGTCTTTCGCGCCGAAGATCGCGTTCCCGGCCACGAACGTGTCCGCGCCGGCGCGCCAGGCGTCGCGAATCGTCTCACGACCGATGCCGCCGTCCACCTCGAGGTGGGCCGGGCTCCGCGCCGCGCTCAGCATCTCCCGGGCGCGCGTGATCTTCCCGAGCGACGCGGGGATGAAGCTCTGCGCGGAGAACCCGGGATTGACCGACATGATCAGCAACAGGTCGAGGTCCCCCACGACGTCCGAGAGGGTGTCGACCGGCGTCGCGGGGTTCACCACGGCGCCCGCGCGGCAGCCGAGGTCCTTGATCTTCATGAGCTGCCGGTGCAGGTGCGGCGCGGTCTCGACGTGGATTGTCAAGGTCGTCGCGCCCGCTTTGGCGAAGCTGTCGAAGTACTTCTCCGGGGCCAGGACCATGAGATGGACGTCGAGCGGGAGATCGGTGAGCGTCCGCACCGTCTCGATGACTTTCGCGCCGAACGTGAGATTGGGGACGAAGTGTCCATCCATCACGTCGATGTGAATCCAATCCGCGCCGCCGGCCTCGCACATGGCGATCTCGTCGGCGAGTCGCGCAAAGTCGGCGCTGAGTATCGAGGGCGCGATTCGAACGGTCATTGCGAGTCCGGTCTGGGTGGAACGTACAGCGGAGCGACGGGCGGGAAGCTAGACACGACGACGTTGATCCGGCCGCCGGCGGAAACCGCCTGGCCCGCCGGCGGCGACTGGGAGAGAATCGTGTTCTCCGGCTGGAACGAGCTCGTGTCGCGCCCCACGCCGCCGATGCGCAGCCCGATCTGCTCCAGCATGGAGCGGGCGTCGGGGAGCGTTCTGCCGACGAGATCCGGCGCGATCACGATCGCCGGCCCGTCGCTCACCACGATGTGCACCGCCGCCGGCAGCTGCAGCACCTCGCCCGAGGGCGGGCTGCTCGCGATGATCGAGCCGCGCGGCTGATCGCTCGCCTCGCGGCGGATCGTTCCCAGGTCGAAGCCCGCGTTCGCGATCGCAACGCGCGCCTGCTGCTCGCTGAGCCCGGTGACCTGCGGGACCGGCGCGCTCCGCTGGCCTGCGCTCACGGCCAGCCGCACGTCTATGCCGCGTTTCTGGCTGCTCTCGGCGGGCGGATCCTGCTGCAGCACCGTGCCTTCCGCCGCCCGCGGGTGGAAGCGCGATTCCCCCTGCACGGCGCGGAACCCGGCCTTCTCGATTCGCTGCGCGGCGTCGGAGTACATGAGTCCCACTACGTTCGGCACGTCGGCATCATCGGGAATCACCTCCGCCGGGAACGCGAACAGAAAGATCACCAGGTATGCGAGCAAAAAACCACCGGCGGCGGTGACGATGTACGAAAATGCGCTGCGGGGGGCAGCGCGCCAGTTCACCTAGCGAGCCCTTCTGAGCCGCGCCGCGAAAGCGCCGTCGGTGCCGTGTCGCTGCGGCAACACGCGGAGAAACCCCTGGTCGAGCACTTCGGCGGGAATCTCGCCCGCGGCGGGGGGCTCGAGCGTGAAGTCCGGATGCTCCTTCAGGAACGTCGCGACCTGCTCCTCGTTCTCTTCGGGCTCGAGCGAGCAGGTGCTGTAGATGAGCAGGCCTCCGGGCTTGACGACGCGGGCCGCGCCGCGGCAGATGGCGCGCTGCAGGTTGGTCATCACCGCGAGATCGGACGGCCGCAGTCTCCATCTCGCGTCCGGATGCCGGCGGAACGTGCCGGTGCCGGTGCAGGGCACGTCGATCAACACCACGTCCACCGGCCTGATCGCCGGATGCCGCGCATCGCCGACGAACGCGAGCAAGTCGCGCGCATCGAGCCGCTGGACGTTCGCGATCACCCGCTGCAGCCGCGTCTGCGACCGATCGCTCGCGACTACGGCTCCGGCAACGCGCGTCATCTCGAGCGACTTCCCCCCCGGCGCCGCGCACAGATCGGCGACGACCACGCCGGCGGAGATCGCGGCATACCGCGCCACCAGCGTCGATGCGGGATCCTGGATGAAGAAGAGTCCCTGCTTGTACGCGCCCAGCTCGGTCAGCGCGGCCGCGCCGCGGAGCTCGATGCTGTCCGCTACGAGGGGCGCGTCGCCGACCTTGACCCCCGCCGCCTCGAGCGTGGCCTCCAGCTGCTCGCGGACTATTCCGTACGGCCGCGCGATCAGCGGCGGCTCCGTGTTGTTGGTCGCGAGCAGCGTGACCGTCTCGCTGCGGCCGAACCGGTCCAGCCAGCGCGCCACGATCCACCGCGGATGCGAGTACTCCAGCGCGAGCTGATCCACCTCGTCGCCGTCCACCCGCACGGCGAGGTCCTCGCGCTCGCGGTCGACGCGCCGCAGCACGGCGTTGGCCAGCTTGCTCGCTCCGATTCCGTGCCGGCGCTTCACCAGCTCGACCGTCTGGGCGATCGCGGCGTACGCGGGAACGCTGCCCATGTACAACAGCTGATCGACGCCGAGCCGCAGCAGGTCGATCAGGTCCGGATCGAGCCGGGCGAGACCGCCGCGCACGCGCGACGACAGGATCGCGTCGAGCTGCGCGCGACGGCGAAGCATGCCGTACACCAGCTCCTGCATCCAGCGCCGGTCGCGCGAATCGAGCGAGGCGGCGCGACGCTCGAACGACGAATCCAGCATCTCCCCGTTCCGCAGGTCGGCGCACACCTCGGCGGCGAGCACGCGCGCTTCCGTCACGCCGCCCTGAACCGCGAACTGAACCCCGCCGCGCGGCTGCGTCAATCGAGCATTCCTTCGAGCGGCGACGAGGGCATCGCCGTCTCGCGCTTCGGCATTCTCCCCGCGAGGAACGAGGCCCGTCCCGCTTCCACCGCGAGCCGCATCGCGTGCGCCATGCGCACGGGATCCGACGCGGCAGCGATGCCGGTGTTCATGAGGATTCCGTCCACGCCCTGCTCCATCGCCGCGCACGCGTCGGTGGCGCAGCCGACTCCGGCGTCCACGATCACCGGCACCGAGAGCCGCCGCTTGATCGTGCGAATCGCGTGCGGATTGAGCAGGCCGAGCCCGGATCCGATCGGCGACGCGAGCGGCATGACGGCCACCGCGCCCGCCTCCTCCAGCCGCAGCGCGGTGATCAGGTCTTCGTTGGTGTACGCCATCACCTTGAATCCTTCATCCACCAGGACCTTCGTCGCCTCGAGCAGACCGGCGACGTCGGGCAGAAGCGTCTCCTCATCGCCGATCACCTCGAGCTTGATCCACTCGTTGAAGCCCGCGGCCCGCGCGAGCCGCGCGTACCGGATCGCTTCGTCGGCGGAGTAGCAGCCGGCGGTATTGGCGAGGAGGAAGTACTGGTCGGGATCGAGATGCCGCAGCATCCCTTCCTCGTTCGCGCGGTTCAGGTCCACGCGCCGCACCGCGACGGTCACGACTTCCGCGCCCGACGCTTCCAGCGCCGCGGCCATCTCGGCGTTCGAGCGGTACTTGCCGGTGCCGACCATCAGGCGCGAGCGGAACTCGCGTCCGGCGATCTCGAAGGGGACGTCGTTTACGGGAAGCGCCGCGGTAGTCATCCGCCTCCCACGAAGTGGACTATCTCGATGACGTCGCTCTGACTCAACCTGATCCGCGGGTAAGCGTCCCGGTCGCGCAGGATCGCCCGGTTGTGCTCGACCACCACCATGCGGGGATCCAGTCCGTGGCGCGCGAGCAGGTCCGCGACGGTCGTGCCGGCGGGTAGCTCTCTTTCCTCGCCGTTGACGGTCAGTGAGACCGTTTCATCCGCGACGCTCTGCTGCTGCGACATACTCCGAAAGATAGCGACCGGCTGCCTCACCGGGATTCGGAGCGTCCCAGATACCGCTGATGCTCGCGACGCCGTAGGCGCCGGCCTCGATCACGTCCCGGACACGGCCGGCAGAGACTCCGCCGATGGCGATGACCGGGACGTCGGACGCTTCGGCGCAATCCCGCAGGAAGCCCATCCCGCGCCCGGGCTCGTCCGCGTGCGACCCGCTGCCGAACACGTGCCCCGCCACGCACCAGTCGGCCCCGAAAAGCCCCGCGTCTCTGGCCTCGGCCGGAGTGTGCACGCTGCTGCCGATCCGAAGCGCCGGCGCCATCTCGCGCACGTCGCCGACTCCGGCGGACTGCGACGTCAGCTGCACGGCGTCCGCGCCGCCGGCGAGCGCGATGTCCACGCGATCGTTCACGACCAGCAGGCACCCGCTCGCGCGCGCGGCCGCCAGCAGTGAATGCGTGATGTCGAGGAGCCGCCGGTCCGGCAGCCAGCGCGCGCGCACGTGAATCGCGCCGCGGGCTCCGAGGGCCCGCATTACGTCCCCGGCATGCGCGGGAAAATCCGGGCCGAGCAGCTTGTCGTCGTTCGTGATGGCGTGGACGACGGGGACGTGCCAGACCGAAGTATCAGCCGAGGATGTCACCGACCGCGACCGCCCGCCCGCGCGTCCAGTCGCCGGCCGCCATGCGGCGCCGGCCGGCGGGCTGAACTTCCGAGATTCTCACGGCGCCTTCGCCGCACGCTACCACGAGCTCGTCGCCCACCTCGAGTATCTGGCCGGGATTCCCCGAGAGTCCGTCGGCGAGCGAGGGATGAAACAGCTTTACCTCCGACTCATTGGCGGTGGTGAACGCGGCGGGCCGCGGATCGTACGCGCGGATTCCGCGCGAGACCTGCGTCGCATCCTGAGTCCAGTCTATCCGCGCCGCGTCGCGCGTGACCTTCGGCGCGTACGTGACGAGGGCAGGGTCCTGTTCCTTCGGAGCAGCCGTCCCCGCCGACATGAGCGCGAGCGCCTCGACGATGGCGAGCGCGCCGAGCTCGGAGAGCCGCAGGGCCAGCTCGCCATAGGTCTCGTCCGCCTCGATCGGAGTCCTGACCTGATGCAGCACGGGGCCCGCGTCGAGCTCCGGTACCATCCGCATGATCGATATCCCGGTCTCGGCGAATCCGGCGAGAATCGCGCCCTGAATCGGAGCCGCGCCGCGCAGCGCGGGCAGGAGCGACGCGTGGATGTTCAGCGTGCCGTGCTTCGGCAGGTCGATTACTTCCTTCGAGAGGATCTGGCCGTATGCGACGACGACGGAGATGTCGGGCGCGAGCTTCCTGATCTCTTCGATGAACTGGGGATCGCGCGCTTTCGCCGGCTGGAGGACCGGGATCTCCTCGCGCAGCGCGAGCGCCTTTACCGGGGACGCGACGACGCTGGAGCGCGACCGCCCTTGCGGCTTGTCCGGCTGGGTGACGACTCCGACGACATCGAGCCCTTCGCCGAGCAGCGCCGCCAGCGGCGGCACCGCGAAGTCGGGCGTGCCCCAGAAGAGGACGCGCATCAGATCTCGCCGGCGGCGGTGGGCGTGTGCTCCGCGCTGCGCCGACTTTGCGCTTCGCCTGGAATCACTTTTCGAATCATTCCCGGATAGTCCTTCTTGAGCTTTTCCCACTGCGCCAGCGCCGAGCGCCGCTTGAAGACGCCGAGGTAGTCGAGGAAAAGCTTGCCGTGCAGGTGATCGACTTCGTGCTGGATGGCGCGGGCGAGCAGCTCATCGGCGGCGAGCTCGAAGTGCCTGCCTTCGACGTCGAGCGCGCGCACGGTTATGCGCTGCGGCCGCTCGACTTCGCCGAACACGTCGGGAATCGACAGGCACCCTTCCTCGGCGCGCCCCGACCCTTCGCGCGTGAGGATCTCGGGATTGATGAGCGCGTACCTCGCACCCTCGACGTCCACGACCGCGAGCCGCTCGGTGCGGCCGACCTGCGGCGCGGCCAGTCCGATTCCCTCGGCCGCGTACATCGTGGTGTACATGTCCTCGATGAGCTGCCGGAGCTCGTCGGTGACTTCCGCGACCGGCGCCGTGTCCTGGCGCAGGATCGGATCGCCGAGCACGCGGATGTCGAGCGTCTTCACGCCGGTCAGGCTCCGGCTGGCGTGGTCCGCATGACTTTAGTGATGCGCCCGCGCTCGATGACGATCTTGGACTCGCCGGAGCGGATAGTGACGCGATCCTCCATCGTGGGCGCGGGCGTGCCCTCCTTCATCGTCTCCTTGATGTGCAGCACTTCGCCGACGAGCCCGCCGGCAGTCACGACTTCGTCGCCCTTCTTGAGCGCCTTGATCAGCGCTTCGTGCGCCTTGCGCTGCTTCTGGCCCGGGCGGATGAGAACGAAGTAGAAGATGATGAAGATCGCGCCGTACATGAACAGCGGGCCGAGCAGCGGATTGCCGCCGGCGGGCGCGAAGATGGCGAGAGCGGCAAAGGTCATCGTGGTCATTGAGCGGTGATCCCGGTTCGGGAAGCGGAGGTCGGAGCCGTGTGTCGCTGAAGCCAGTCGCGGCTCCATGCGTCGAACGTGCCGTCGCGGATGGTCTCGCGCGCGGCGCGCATGAGCCGCACCAGAAAATGTACATTGTGCAGCGAGAGAAGCCGGGGCCCGAGCATCTCGTCGGCCGTAAAAAGGTGGCGCAGATACGCGCGGCTGAAGCGGGAGCAGGTGGGGCACGCGCAGCTCTCGTCGAGCGGGCGGTTGTCGGCCTTCAGCTCGGCGTTGCGGACGTTGATCCGCCCGTCGGGGACGAAGGCCGTGCCGTTCCGCCCCATTCGGGTGGGCGCGACGCAATCGAACAGGTCCACCCCGCGGCGCACGGCCTCGATCAGATCGGCGGGGAAGCCCACGCCCATCAGGTAGCGGGGCCGGTCACGCGGCAGAGCTTCATCCACGACTTCGATCATCTCGTACATCGCCTGCTTTTCCTCGCCCACGGACAGGCCGCCGATTCCGAACCCGTGCCAGCCGCCCATGTCGGTGACGGTGCGAGCCGCTTCGCGCCGGAGGTCCTGGTGGATTCCGCCCTGGACGATCGGGAAGAGTGCCTGTTTTTCCGCCGGGTCGTCCTGCGCGAGGCGCGCGTGTTCCTGCCTGCAGCGCGCGAGCCAGCGGAGGCTGCGCTCGCTCGCGTCACGCGAGCTGGCGCCGTCCGACTGGCCTGGAATCACGTGGTCGAACTGCATGATCACGTCGGCGCCGAGATTGCGCTCGATCTGCATGACCGACTCGGGGGTGAAGCGGCGAGTGGAGCCGTCGATGTGGCTGCGGAACTCGACGCCCTCTTCGGTGACCGTGCACAGCTTCGCGAGCGAGAACACCTGGAATCCGCCGGAGTCGGTGAGGATCGGTCCGTCCCAGTGCATGAAGTCGTGCAGCCCGCCCGCGTCGCGCACGACGTCGTCGCCGGGGCGGAGGTGGAGGTGGTAGGCGTTCGCCAGCAGCATCGTCACGCCAGCGGTCTTAAGCTCGTCGGGGTCGAGTCCTTTGACGGTGGCCTGCGTTCCGACCGGCATGAACGCCGGGGTTTCGACCGGGCCGTGGGGCGTATTGAAAACGCCGGTCCTGGCCGGACCGGCGGTGGCGGTCACTTCAAAGGCGAACATCGCGGAAATGTAGCTGCAAGCGCTTCGGGCCTCGGACGAGCGCGCAGTGCGTCGAACGTCGTTTCGGTTACCTCGTTTTGCTCCCTGAGGTACGGTTTATGCGCGCATTCCAAACGACAGAACATTCCATGTCTTTATCTCGCCTTTGCATCTCGCCTTTGCAATAGAGACTGGAAGCCAATCGCGTATTCCCAATGGCCAATTCGATTCGGATAGCCAATCGATTTAGCCCGAAATGCTCTGCTCCCGCCACCCTTGGCGGCGTTTCGAGAAGGCGTTGTCATTCTGGTGTGAAATACAATCCTGGGAGGTAGGCGTGAAGACCTGGAGTGATTGTTTTTCGCGTGTCGTGTGGCGTGGAACCATCGGAATCGCAAGCATTGCACTGACGTCCTGTTCCGATTCAGAGCCGCCGGCCCCTGGGCTTTCTCCCTCGGAGCCAAGAACGAACGTTTCAGCGGAGCCAGTAGTTGTTGCCGACGACTGGGATCATTACAGCGCAGACCAGCAGTTCGTTGTGGATGGTCCTATGACTGGCCTCGAGCGCCCCGATCTTTATCTCTCCCGATGGCAGCACATCGACCGCACACTTGGCGGAGAGCACTGGACAACCGTCACGGATTTCCTCCCCTTCGAGGCGTTCGGACCGGTTCCGCCTGACCGCGTTCAGTCGGCGATCACCCGCGTACGCAGTGTTGACGATGGCAGTCTCCCCAAATTTTTCAACAGTAACGGCGTTGAGATCAGTGGTAATTTCGTCGAGCCCGGTGGGGATCTGACCTATGGACTCAGCAAAGCCGAGTACATGCCTGCAGGGGCTGACACTCTACCGCCCTGGCCTTCGGTTTCACCAGGCAATGGCGTCGTCGTGGCCTCGAAGCTACCGGCTTACTCACGCCTGCCGAACGTCACGCTTCTCGACCCCTCTGAAGACGTTCGGGCCTGGCTGGACGAGATCGTTGTGACGAAGGAAGCTCGGACACGCGCGCTCGCGCAGATCGCAAGGAGGTTTGGAAGCGAAGGAGCAGCTTTCGGCCGATTACGCCGCCACGCCGAAACGAGGGGCGATTTTGTCAGCGAATACCTGGTCGATCCAGAAATCGGAGCCATAGTCGAACTGAATACGGCGCGTCGCGGCAAGCTTCTGGTGCACGTAACGAAAACGTTCGCCAGAATGTCCGACGGAAGCGGCTATCTGCTTACTACTACTCGAACACAAATCGGTTCCGAACACGGGGACATTCCTACGACGACGGAACTGCGGCTCGCGAAGGTCAAGGTTGAAAAACTTGGAGGATCGCAATGACATTCTCAGCCAGGACACTGGTCTTGGGCGCCTCAATGCTGGCCGGTGCGTTTGCGCCCGCACAGAGCCAAGACGTCCCCGCTCATTTTGTGCACGGCATACGGTCCAGCGGCAGCACGTGGAAGTCGGCTGCGGACCGGCTCGCCCAGGAGTTTGCGATCGCTCAGACCTACCCGGACTTACCGCAAGAAAGGCCGTTTTCTGAACAGGCGGCTCGGCTTGACGCAGTTGCGGGTGGTGCGTCGGGCGTTATCGCAGTCGGGCATAGCAACGGCGGGCAAGTCTCGCGTGTTTGGAACCTGAACTACGGCCGTAACAACCGAATCGCTACTGTGGGTTCCCCGCACCGTGGCGTGACACTGGCCACGAATATTCTTGACGGGACTGCCTTCAGCAGGCCTGCGGCGATGGCGCTAAACATTACTCAAACCGTTGGTTACTACGTAGATCTCGAAGCACGATTGCATGGTTGGTGGAGTCTTCCGATCTCAAATAAAGGTCTCAGTGCGCTCCGGAATATGTACAATTTTTTCTTTAACTTTTATGCGATTGTGGCGCAGCCCGGCCTCGGTTTCCTGGAGCGCCAGTTTGCGATGTCTACTTATCCGGTGCTGTTCGACATGGACCCGACTTCGTCCTACTGGTACAACGGTGGGCTCAACTCCAAGACGAACATGTCCCGCGAGGCACAATCGATGACGGCGCGAGTCGGGGTAGTCGTGAGGTATGGCTATCCAGAAGGGATCTTCTTCAAGGCGCTTTCTCCGGTGAACGCGAACGACTGGCAGGAGGCGCGGTATCGCGCTTGGATAGTCGCGATGACTCTATATGAGCTGCGCCGGGTTCCGTGGACACCATCCTTAGGTGTTCTTTCGGAATCGG
>JBBEBQ010000012.1 GCA_040882285.1 Gemmatimonadaceae bacterium | reverse complement strand
CACACTTTCCAGGCGTGCGCCTTAAACCACTCGGCCACCCATCCTAAAAAACGCTGCGTCCTGCGTCCTGCGTCCTAGCAGACTGCGTCAGGGCATGCGGGTGGCGTCTTACACCACTTGCTACAGAACACTGTTCTGTAGTCGGTGGTGCAAGGCGCAAGCTTCAGAAGCCTTTGGAACTTGCTAGGACGCAGCACGCAGGACGCAGGACGCAGGGCAGTTACGGACAGGGAGAGATTCGAACTCTCGATACCGTTGCCGGTATGCCGGTTTTCGAGACCGGTGCCTTCAACCACTCGGCCACCTGTCCTGGAATCATGTAAGTTATTCATTTGAAGCGCTTTACTCAAGCGGTGGAGCCCGAATTTGGAGTGGATCGAAAGCGAGCCGGGCGGCCATGAAATCGAACCCGAAGAAGTCCACCTCTGGCGATTTCCACTCGCCGCTCCCGACAATTCCGACGGCGCCGTGAATCTCCCTGAAGAAGAGCGCCGCTGCGCCGAGGCGATGCAGTCGCCCACCGCGCGCCGGTCGTTCGTCGCCGGCCAGTCGGCGCTGCGTGCCCTGCTGTCCTCCTACACCGGCACGCCGGCGGGGGAGATCGCGTTCTCCCGCGCCGCGCACGGCAAGCCCATGCTCGCGTCACCCGTCGCACCGCTCGAGTTCAACGTCTCCCACTCCGGCGACTGGGGAGTGATAGCGCTCGCGCGCGTGCCAGTGGGCGTGGACGTCGAGCAGATCCGGCCGGGGCGCTCTTCCCCCGCGCTCGAAAGGAGATTTCTCACCGAGAGCGAGCGCGCTTTGCTCGGCCGGCGCGCGCGCGCCGATGGCGACGCGGCGTTTTTCGTCGTATGGTGTCGCAAGGAAGCGTACCTCAAAGCCACGGGGTTCGGGCTCGCGGCGCCGTTCAGCCGCATCGACAGCTCGGCCGCGCGGCTGCCGGATCTGCACGAGAGCGGAGCCCAGCTCGCGGGGGACACGCCGTGGTCGGTGGCGGAGTTCTTCGTGGACGAGCGGCATGCCGCGGCGGTCGTCGCGCGAGCGGATCGACTTTCGCCCCGATTCTTCACTTTGCGGAGATCACGTTGAAGCATCTCTCTGGAACGCAAGCCGTCGCACTGTTCGCGTGCGTGGCGCTGGCCGGCTGCGCGCCGGCGATGAGCGGCCCCGCGTCGGCGCGGCGCGGCCCACCGCCCGCGCCGCGCGAGTTCCGAGCGGTATGGGTCGCGTCGGTCGCCAACATCGACTGGCCGTCGCGCCCGGGACTGTCCACCGCCGAGCAGCAGGCGGAGCTGATCGCGCTACTCGACCGGTCGGCCGCGCTCAACCTCAACGCCGTGATTCTGCAGGTGCGCCCAGCAGCCGACGCACTGTACGCGTCGGGCATCGAGCCGTGGTCGCCGTATCTCACCGGCACGATGGGACAGCCGCCCGAGCCGTTCTACGACCCGCTCGCTTTCGCGGTCGCGGAAGCGCACAAGCGCGGGCTCGAGCTGCACGCCTGGTTCAATCCGTTCCGCGCGAAGCAAGGACCGTTCAGCGGCGCAATCTCGGACAACCACGTCTCGCGCACGCACCCCCACCTCGTGCGGAGCTACGGCCGCTCGCTCTGGCTGGATCCCGGCGAGCCCGACGTGCACCGCTGGTCGCAAGCGGTGATTCTCGACGTGGTCAGCCGGTACGACATCGACGGCGCGCACATAGACGACTACTTCTATCCCTACCAGGAGCGCGACTCGGTAACGAACGAGCTGCTCCCCTTCCCCGACGACTCGAGCTACCTGCGGTACGGCGGCGGCATCCCGCGGGACGACTGGCGCAGGCAGAACGTGGACCGGTTCGTGGCCGAGCTGTACGCCGGAATCCGCGGGCTCAAGCCGCACGTGAAGTTCGGAGTCAGTCCGTTCGGCATCTGGCGGCCCGGTTATCCCGCGGGCGTCACCGGCTTCGACGCGTACGCCAGCATCTACGCCGACGCGCGCAAATGGCTGAACAACGGCTGGCTCGATTACTTCTCGCCGCAGCTGTACTGGCGGTCCGACTCACCGGGGCAGAATTATTCCGCGCTGCTGGCGTGGTGGGTAGCCGAGAACAGCTACAGCAGGCACATCTGGGCCGGAAACTTCACCAGCCGCACCGATACCGTTGCCGGACCGCAAAGCTGGCGCGCGTCCGAGCTGCTGCGCCAGATAGATCTCACGCGCGCGCAGCCCGGCGCCACCGGCAACGTGCACTTCAGCATGCGCGCGTTCATGCGCAACCGGGACTCGCTCAACGAGCGTCTGCTCGCGGGCCTTTACGCCGAGCCTGCTCTCGTCCCGGCGTCACCCTGGCTGGATTCGCTGCCCCCGGCCGCGCCCCGGCTGTACCTGACGCTCGACCGCGAGTCGCGTGAGCGCCGAATCGAGCTGCGGCCGGGAAGCGAGCAGGAGCTGCCGTGGCAGTGGCGCGTTTCCACGCGGCGCGGACGCGACTGGGACACCGTGATCCTGCCGGGCCGGACTTTCTCGGTCGCGCTCAACCGAGGCGGCGGACGCGCGCCCGCGGCGGAAGTGTGGGTTACGGCAGTGGACCGCGCTGGGAACGAGAGCGCGCCGGCGATGCTGCGGCTGCGCTAGCCGCTTCGCCTACGCCGGGATGCCCGGCGCTACCGCCTGATCGAGAAGAACTCGCGCAGCAGCACAGCCGACTCTTCGGCTAGAAGACCACCGCTGACCTCGCAACGGTGGTTCAGACGGGGATGCCGCACCAGGTCACCGACGGAACCGGCCATGCCGGCTTTGTCGTCCCACGCGCCGAAGACGAGCTTGTCCATCCGCGCGAGAACGATCGCCCCCGCGCACATCGCGCACGGCTCCAGCGTCACGTACAGCGAGCACCCCTCCAGCCGCCAGCTCCCGAGCACGGCCGCCGCCTGCCGTATGGCCAGCAGCTCCGCGTGCGCCGTGGGGTCCTGGTCGCGGAGGGTCCGATTCGCGGCCCGCGCTAGCACCTCTCCGCCCCGCGTGACGACGGCGCCCACCGGCACTTCGCCAGCGGCGGCCGCTGCGCGCGCGTCGTCGAGCGCGGCACGCATGTACGCCGTTTCTTCGCTTGACGGCACGCTACTCACCCTTCCGCGAGCCTCGCGGCAAGAAGGGTCTGCTCAGGCAGGCCTGTTCCCGCTCTCGAACGCGATCTTCCCGTCGTCTCCCACGGTGGCGACGATATGATCTCCGGCGGCGAACCTGCCCTCGAGCACGGCCATCGCCAGCGGGTCCTGCAGCAGCCGCTGGATCGAGCGCTTGAGCGGCCGCGCGCCATATGCCGGATCGAATCCTTCCGCGGCCACCACCTTCTTCGCCTCCGGTGTGAGCTCGAGCGTAAGCTTGCGGTCGGCCAGCAGCGCGTGCAGCCGGTCGAGCTGCAGATCGATGATGCCGGCCAGCTCCGCCTCGCCGAGCGGGCGGAACACGATCACGTCGTCCACGCGGTTGAGGAACTCCGGTCGGAAGTGCTGCCGCAGCGCGCTCAGCACCTGCGTCTCGGTCTCCGCCCAGTCGGCACCGGACCGCTCCAGGATGTAGTGGCTGCCGATGTTCGACGTCATCACGATGACGGCGTTGCGGAAGTCGACGGTGCGCCCCTGCGAGTCGGTGAGCCGCCCGTCGTCGAGGATCTGCAGCAGTATGTTGAACACGTCCTGGTGCGCTTTCTCAATCTCATCGAACAAAATCACGGAGTACGGCCGGCGGCGCACGGCCTCCGTTAGCTGGCCGCCTTCCTCGAAGCCGATGTAACCCGGCGGCGCGCCGATGAGACGCGCGACCGCGTGCTTCTCCATGTACTCCGACATGTCTATCCGCACCATCGCGTGCTCGTCGTCGAACAGAAAATCGGCGAGCGCGCGCGCGGTCTCCGTCTTCCCCACTCCGGTGGGACCGAGGAAGATGAACGAGCCGATCGGGCGATTGGGATCCTGCAGCCCGGCGCGCGACCGGCGCACCGCGTTCGACACTGCCGCGACGGCTTCAGGCTGCCCGATCACGCGCTTGCTCAGCTCGGCCTCGAGCTTGGTGAGCCGCTCGCGCTCGCTCTCCATCATCCGCGACACGGGAATCCCCGTCCAGCGCGCGACGATGTCCGCGACGTCGTCCGCGTCCACCTCTTCCTTGAGGAACTGGCGCTTGCCGCCCTGCTTGCTCGCGAGCTGCGATTCCACCTGCTTGAGCTCCGCCTCGAGCTGCGGGATCGTGCCGTACGTAATCTCGGCGGCTTTGCCAAGATCGCCGGAGCGGGTGGCCTGCTCCGCCTGGTTGCGCGCCTCTTCGATCTGCTGCTTGATGCGTCCGACTTCGCCGAGCGATTCTTTTTCCGCCTGCCACTGGGCTTTCATGGCGCCTGATTTCTCGCGCAGCTCCGCCAGCTCGCGCTCGAGCGCCTCGCGCCGCTCCTTGGACGCGGCGTCCTTCTCCTTCTTCAGCGCCTCGCGCTCGATCTCGAGCTGTACGATGCGGCGCTCGACTTCGTCGATCTCCTGCGGGAGCGAGTCGATCTCGATGCGGAGCCGGGACGCCGCTTCGTCGATGAGGTCAATGGCCTTGTCGGGTAAAAATCGGTCGCCGATGTAGCGGTTGGAGAGCGTCGCGGCCGCGACGACGGCGCCGTCGGTGATGCGCACGCCGTGGTGCACCTCGTAGCGCTCCTTGAGCCCGCGCAGAATCGCGACCGTGCTCTCCACGCTCGGCTCGCCGACATACACCGGCTGAAAGCGGCGCTCCAGAGCTGCATCCTTCTCGACATTCTTGCGGTATTCGTCGAGCGTGGTCGCGCCCACGACGCGCAGCTCGCCGCGCGCGAGCATCGGCTTGAGCATGTTGCCCGCGTCCATAGAGCCTTCGGCCTTCCCCGCCCCGACAATCGTGTGCATCTCGTCGATGAAGACGACGAACTTGCCTTCGCCCTCGGTGATCTCCTTAAGCACGGCTTTGAGGCGCTCCTCGAACTCGCCGCGGAACTTCGCGCCGGCGATGAGCGCGCCCATGTCGAGCGAGACCAGCCGCTTGTTCTTGAGCCCGTCGGGGACGTCGCCGTTCACGATGCGCTGCGCCAGGCCTTCGGCGATCGCGGTCTTGCCGACGCCCGGCTCGCCGATCAGCACCGGGTTGTTCTTGGTGCGGCGTGAGAGAACCTGGATGACGCGGCGAATCTCTTCATCGCGGCCGATGACGGGATCGAGTCTTCCTTTCCTCGCGTCTTCCGTGAGATCGCGCGTGTAGCGCTGGAGCGCCTGGTACTGGTTTTCCGGAGTCTGGTCGCTCACGCGGTGCGACCCGCGGACGGCTTCGAGCGCTTCCAGCAGCTTCGGCGTCGTAGCGCCGACGCCCTTGAGCAGCGTCTTGCTCTCTGTGCCCGGCGTGTCCGCGAGGGCGAGCAGCAAGTGCTCGGTGGACACGTAATCGTCACCGAGGCTTTTGGCCTGCTTCTCCGCGCGGTCAAAAACCTGGTTGAGCTCGCGCGAGAGCGTGGGCTGCGCGTCGGACTGCTTGGGATAGCGAGCGGCTTCGCGCTCGGCCTGCTCGCGTACCGCGGCGACGCTCGCGCCGAGCTTCTGGAGCATCGGTACGACGATTCCCTCGTCCTGGTCGAGCAGCGCGAGCAGGAGGTGGAGATCGTACACGAGCGGATTGCCCGCGCGGCGCGCCCGCTCGAGCGCGTCGTTGAAGGATTCCGCGGCCTTTACCGTCAGTCTGTCGGCGTTGATCATCGCCCTAAGCTATCAGCAATCCGGCTGCCCCGAGAATTTGCCGCTGGAGTATTTCCCTGGTGGCCTCAGCCTTCAGACCGCGTCGCCACAGCCGTCGCCGGCGAGATTGCGAACTCTGGAAACAGCCGCTGCAACTTTACATCACTCGTCACGAGCGGCACGCCGAAAGTCAGAGCGAGCACCACATATTCGGCGTCGTACGCCGAGCATCGCGTCGTGGCGACGGTCGCCAGAACGCGATCGCTCGAAGGTCGTCGCTCCGTCGCCTCCAGCCGCTCCTCCGCCAGCCGCATCGCGGCCTGAGCCTCGACGAGCGAAACGAGTCCGGCCAAAATGTACTTGCGACAGACATTCCTCAGCTCGCTGCGCCATAGCGGGGGAACGATCCAAGCCACCGCCGAGAGCCGCTCCGCCGCCCGCGCGTGCTCGGTCCTGAGAAAGAGCTGCGTGATGAGGGTACAGTCCGCGACGATCACTCGCGGCCTTCGTCCCGAGCCGCGACGATCTCCGCCGCGCTGGTGTCTACGTTGATCTTCTCACGCAGAGCCCGAACCCGCTCGAGCCATTCATCGGCATCGGGATCGCGGTGTTCCCTGACGGCCGGGCCCGTATCACGCGGCTGGACCCGATATCGTCTTATCTCGTCGAGAGTCGGCGTCGTGGGCCGTTCCAGCACAGACTGCTCGAGCCGGTGAATGACCTCGCCATTCAAGCTACGGCGGTGCTCCGCCGCCTCTCGCTTCAACTGCGCCACCAGCGCTTCAGGTACGCCCTTGAGGGTCAGGTTGGCCACGGATGCTCCATTATGGAATCATAATGGAATCTATCCGGAAGTTATGTGGGGGCAATGGACTATGAACGAAATCGCAGCTCGTACGGAGCCAAGAAAAAAAGGGGCCGCTCATCGCGGCCCCCGGTTTTCCCCAATCAGTCCTACTTCTTGAACATCTTCTTTACGAAGGGCCGGCCATCGACCTCCAGCCGGTACAGGTAGACCCCTCGCGGGATCTGCTCGTCGCGGTTCAGGAAGTTTCCGTTCCAGTAGCCGACGAACTGATTGCACGTCAGTAAAACGTTGTCCAGCGGCTCACCGCCAGGCCCGGCGACACCGGCCTCCAGCGTAGGGATCGCCACCAGCTGCGACAGCAGATTGTACACCCGCAGCGAAACCCTGTACTGCCTGCCAGGATCCGAGCACGTCGGGTAATCGCCGATCGTGAACGGGATCCTCGTGTCGAGAGCAAACGGATTCGGGTAGTTCTGCCCCAACCCGGTCGCGGAACCCTGCGAATCGTCGGTTTGGGGTGAAAAACCTTGCGCCGCAGACTCGCGAGGCACCGCACTGAGGGCGAGCACGATCAGCAGTGCCCACCACAGATGCTTCATGCCTACTCCGTGCTGACTATGAAAGGTTCGCTTCGAATACTCCCACGTGAGGTGAACGGATGACCAGCTATTGCGGCGAACTTAGGACCGGTACAACAAAGTGTCAACGATCCTAACTCCTTACGGACGACCTATCTGCCTGTTTCGTAATACCCTGCCCGCCCCTTTTCTTTCCGTCACCCGCGTCCGGTCGCAGAACTCCAGAAACGGAATCAGGTACTTCCTCGAAGTCCCGACGGCGTCCTTCACGTCCGCCGGCGAGTACTCCCGGTCCTGCGCCATCGCCGCGGCTAACCGCCCAACCATGCGCTCGACTACCTCCGGGCAGTAGTAGAAGTCGCCGGAAACGCGGATCAGACGGCCCTCTCGCTCCAGATAGCGGAGCACCGGGACCACGTCTTCACCATGCCGCGCGACCACCTCGCCCAATGCCGGTGGCTCCTCGCCGGAAGAGCAAAAAGCATGCACCATGCGTTCGGCGAGATCGGACTGCACGCTCGACAGCCGCGGTTTCCAGCCGGCGGTCCGAACGATCGTGCCTTCGACCTCCACCGCTTTTCGCTCGACGAGCAGGCGGAGCGCCGTGTCGACCAGATCGGCGTCGACGCCGAGCGACCCCCGCAGCTCATCCAATTGGACGCCGGATTCGGTCGGAGAGTTTACTTGCGCCTGCTGAATCATCGCCGGCAGCCGACCGGCGACGTCGTTCAGGACGCGTCGTGAGTAAACGCTGCGATCGGTGAAAAAGAAATCTCCCTCGCTCCGAAGCAAATCGATCTCGGCGGGCGATCTGCCGAGCCTGATGGGCAGCGTCCTCCGATCGACTCCCTTGGGCCCCGCCTCGTCGCACAGCGCCGCCAGGCGCTCCGCGGCGGCGACCCCGAACGCCGTCGCGCCGGGCTTCGGGCGACGGTCAGCCGGCAGCGGATCGGTGATGACGCCGCCCGCGATCACCTCGAGCGGCGAGCCCGCGCGCAGAACGAACCGGTCGCCGGCGCGGGCGACGACCGGCTCGTCCAGCCGGATGCGGGCCGGTTGCTGAATCTGCCCGGCTCGCGGCTCGAACAGCCGTACGCGCGCGCCCACGTCGGCGGCGCCGAGGTGGAGCCGCACGCGCGTGCGCGGCGTGACGGCGACACTCGACTCGGACAGCGTCAACTCCGCGAGCATGACGGAGCCCTCGGCCCAGCCCTCGCCGGCCACGAGCACCGCCCCGCGGCCGGCCTGCTCCACGGTGACTCCGGCGAGCGCCACGGCCGCGCGCGAAGCGGCCGACACGCCCTCCACCGACGTGCCGTGCGTCTGAAGATCACGCACGCGCACCGCCAGCGCGCCGGGAAAAACGGTCGCGGCGCCCTTGCGGAGCGTTCCGCTCCACACTGTGCCGGTGACGACGGTGCCGGTGCCGTGCACCGAGAACGCCCGATCGATCGGCATGCGAAAGAGATCGTCGGTGTCGCGCGCGATCACCGACGCCGCCGCCGTGCGGATCGCGGCCCGCAGATCGTCGAGTCCCGCGCCGGTCGTCGCCGATACGGGAACGACGGCCGCGTTCTCGAGCCCCGACCCATTGAGAACGGCTGCGACGTCGGCAGTGACCAGCTCCAGCCAGTCCGCGTCGACGAGGTCTGTCTTGGTGAGCGCGACGACGCCGGCGCGCACGCCGAGCAGCGTGAGGATGGTCAGGTGCTCGCGCGTTTGCGGCATCACTCCTTCGTCGGCCGCCACGACGAGCAGCGCGAGATCGACCCCGGTCGCGCCGGCGAGCATCGTCCGGACGAACGCTTCGTGACCCGGCACGTCTATCACTCCGATCGTGCCGATGCCGTCCAGGCGGAGTGGCGCGAAGCCGAGATCTATCGTGATGCCCCGGCGCTTCTCCTCCGGCAAGCGGTCGGTGTCAACGCCGGTGAGCGCGCGGACGAGCGCGGTCTTGCCGTGGTCGATGTGGCCGGCGGTGCCGAGGATCATAGAAACGGTGACTAGTGACTAGTGACTGGTGACTAGTGACTAGTGACTGGTGACTGGTGACTGGTGACTAGTCACTAATCACTAATCACTAATCACTGTTCGCCGTCGGCGTACTTCTGCGCGAGTCGCCGCACCGTCGTGACGTTTCTAAACGTGACCGGTCCGCCGAGCGCGCGGTCCATCTTCGGGCCGGTGATCCGCAGGATTGCGGGACGCTCCCGTGTGTGCCAATAAACCTCGCGGCCGTGGACGTGGAAATCGTGAATGTCGTCGCGAAAGGCCATCAGTGCGGCGTGGGCCTCGGCCGCCAACGGCGACTTCAGGAATCCGACTTGCAGCATCGCGCCGGGCGGAACTACGCCGAGGCCTTTGAACGGCTCGTGCGCCGCGACGGCCGCAACTTCGGCGGCCGTTCTGAGAAACGTCGGAATCGCGAAGCCAAGCTCACGCTCCAGGCGCTCTTCGATTCGCCGCTCGATCGACACGGCCTTACCCGTCGCGTCGAAGATGACGTTGCCGCTGGCGATGAACGTCTCGACGTCGCGCAGGCCGAGCGCGACAAGCATCGCCCGGAGCGGCTCCATTCGTACCGCGTGGTTGCCCCCGACGTTGATCCCGCGAAGAAACGCGATGTAGCGCATCGATTAGCGGCTGGCCACTGGATCATTCGTTACGAGCAGCTCCTGCTCCCACATCCCGTAGGCGATCAGCTTCTTCCCTTCGCTGAGATGCTGGTCGAGGAACTCGCGCAAGAGGCGCTGGTGTGCACGCCCTTCCGCGGGGCTGGAGATCTCGACAGGGGAGCCCGCGAGCCATTCCCCGAGAGCCGCTCGGGCTTCGGGCGGGATGGGACGCGCGCCGGCCACCAGCCGCGCGCAACGGTCGCACAGCGCGCCGCCGGCGACGTGAGAAAACGGCGTGCGCGCGCCGGCCGCGAGCGGCGTGTGACAGTTTGCACACACGTCCAGAGCGGGCGCGAAGCCCAGCTCGCCCACGATGTGCCAGGCAGCGCTGAGCGTGCGGGACACGGTCGCGTCCGCACCCGCGGTGCCGATCGTGTCGAGTCCCGCGACGAACGCGTCGAACAATCCCGGGTGCGGCTCGTCGCTGCTGAAGCGGAGTGCCATCTCGGCGAGCACGCAGGCACCGGTGAAGCGCGAGACGTCGGCCGCCAGCTCGGGGCGCGCACGAGTGACGTCGAAGGCGGTGAGCGTGTTGAGGTCGCGGCCGGGGCGCGTCGAGTACTCGGCGGTCCCATGCGCGAACACGTCCAACGACGTGCCGAAGCGCTTGCGGCTGCTGCGCGCGCCCCGCGCCAGCACGGACTGAATCCCCGAGTCCCTGGTGATCAGCCGCATTATCCGCGAGCTCTCGAGATAGTCGAAAGCGTGCAACACTACTGCCTCGGTGACCACGAGCGTCATGATGAAAAGCTACTGCGCGCTGCGGGGAAAGCGCTGCGTGCTGCGAGCTGCGCGCTGCGAGCTGCGCGCTGCGTGCGATCAGGGGATCTCGATCCACGGGTGATGCGAGTGTGCCCACGGCACGAGCTCCGGATGGAAGAGATGGCCCAGGAGCTCGACTCCTTCGGCGACGCGCGGGCCGGGTCGGGCGTAATACGCGTTGGCGTCCACGGCGTACACCCTTGCGCCCGATATCCGCGGGACGCTGCGCGCGAGCTCGGCGGCCTGCGGCAGGCGGTACCCACAGGGGGATACGACGATCAGCTCCGGTGCGGCCGCCTCAACGTCGTCCCAGCTCATGCGCACGGAGTCTTCGCCGGAGCGGCCGAGTGGGTCGTGGCCCCCGGCGAGCGCTACCATCTCGGGGACCCAGTGCCCTGCGCAGAAGGGTGGGTCCGTCCATTCGAGAAAAATGATCCGGCGCGTCGAGGCGCTGGCCACTGCCGCCCGGACAAGTGTCAGCCGCCGGCGCGTGGCTGTCAGGAGCGCTTCCGCCGCGTCCGGCCGGCCGATGGCGATGCCGGCCTCCCTTATGTTGTCCTCGATCCCCGCGATGTCGCCGGGAGTGAGGAAAAGAATGTCGGGCCGATTCGGGAAATCACGGACCGCGCGGCTGAGCTCGTTGCCCGACGGAGCGCAGACGCGGCAGAGATTCTGCGTCAGGATCACGTCCGGTCGAAGCTCGCGCAGCAACGCCTCGTCGATCAGGTACATCGAATCTCCGCCATCCATCCGTCCGGAAACGGCGCGATCGATCTCGCGCGGCGACGCGGCGTGCAGGTCGAGCGCCGGACGGCTCACGACCGGCAGCGCGGCTACCTCCGGCGGATAGTCGCACTCGTGCGATCGTCCCACGAGTTGGGAGCCGGCGCCGAGCGCATGGACCATCTCGGTGCCGGCCGGAAGAAAGGAAACGATCCTCAGGTCAGCACTCCAGATCGCAGAACATGAACCGGCCGTCGCGCAACGCGCTCGCTCCCGTGCGGCAGGCAATCGGCCGGCTGAAAATGGGGCCATCGAATACGAAGGTGTGGAACTCGCCCCGCTCGCCGCACGGGTCCACGTCCGCGGGCAGATCGCTGAGAAGTCGCTCGTCGAAATCCCGGCCCGCGAAGGAGCCGTCGAGCTGCTGGGTGTCCACGCACACCAGGCGCGCCGCGAAGCCCTCGCGTACGAACCGCCTCGCCAGCAGAGCCGTGTCCAGCCCCCACAGCGGAAACAGCGGTGCGAAGCCGGTGGTGGCCAGGAGTTTTTCCCGGTACTCGCGCACATCCCGGAGAAAGAGGTCACCGAAGGCGATGCGGGAAACGCCCGCCGCGCGGATCCCCGCCAGTGCGGCGAGGAATGCGGCCTCGTACGCTTCGTTGGTGCAGCCCGGGCCGAGCCATACCTCGAAGAGCGGAAGACCGAGCCGCCGCGCCTGCTCGTGCAGCAGCGAGCGGCGAACTCCGTGGACGCTCACCCGATCGTAATCGCGCGTCACGCTCGTCAGCAGCCCTGCCACCTCCACGCCCTCATCCTGGCTGAGCGCGTGCAGGGCCAGCGCGCTGTCCTTGCCCCCGCTCCAGCTCAGGATCACCGGCGTGCGCGACGCGGTCCCGGCACGCGAATCGGATAGCATCATTCTGTCCGGAGCTTACCTCAACCCCGCCTCGAATCTCCCGCCAAGGAGAATCCTCCGCCCGGGGGCCTCGAAGTTGAACACCTCCTGGTACCGTGTATCGGTGAGGTTGTCGACGCGGAGTGTCAGAGCCAGCGGCGTGCCGATACCCATCCGTGAGAGCGCAATGCTCGCGGCAAAATCCAGCGTGCTCGCGGAAGGTACCATGACTCTCGCGGATGGAAAACTCCGGAAATCGAGGTCCGGCCGCTTTCCCAAGTAGCGCGCCGTAAGCGCGGCCGACGATCCGCGCGAATCCGTGTAGCTGATTTCGGCGCTTCCGGATCTGCGCGGCCGGCGCAGCAGCTCGTCCCCGACTTTGGCGCCCCCCTGATAACCGCTCGACAGCTCGGATACCCGGGCCTTCAGGGACGTAAACGAAGCCGTGCCCGACCATCCGGCGCGAGGCGCCGTAGCCAGCTCAATCTCGAATCCCTTCGACGTCGCCGCCCTCAGGTTCGCGTACGTGCCCTTGTAGTCCGGCGGACCGCCGGGGACATACTCGATCAACTGCTTGAACTTCTGGTCGAAATACGTCGCGGTCAGCGTGGCGATCCCGGCTGGAAGATTCTGCTTCAGCGCGACCTCGACGTTCCGCGCCCGCTCCGGAGAAAGCGCCGGGTTGCCGATCGTGTAGTCGGTGTCCAGCAGATAGTAGAACGCGGGCGCGTTGTACGCCGTGCTGACGGAACCGCGCAGCGTTGTCCCGCGAGCCAGCGGTGCCGCCGCGCCGACCCGATACGTGGCTGCCCTGTCGAAATCCGACGGATCATCGAGACGACCGCTGACGTCGAGCCGCACGGCGCGCACTGAAGCCAGATATTCCGCGTAGGCCGCCCGCGTCGTGCGCAAGCCGGCAAAGCGGGAATTATCGGCCAGATCCCCACCCACCGGACCGGACGCACTCACGCTCCGCTCCCGCTCCCTCTGGTATTCCGCGCCGACCGTCAGCTTCGCGTCCGCCGCACCCAAGGTCAGACGGCCTTCGGCGCGCCTGCGCCGATTCTTCGAGGTGTACCGGTCGCGCGTGTCGCCCGTGCTCGCCGCGGTTACATCGTCGGTGAAATCAGTAACGTCGTTGGAGCCGCCGAGCGCGCGCAGCTCGAGTCCGGGGCGGACCATCCGCGCCGCTTCGAGCGACAGCGTCAGCCGGCGTTGATCCCGATAAGCGTTGCTGTCCACCACGTTGCCGGCGAAATCGGTCGGATACTGGAATTCCGCGTGCGTGCCGCGCGTCGAGAGGGAAACCGTGGTGCGCGCGTCGGGCCGCAGCGTCGCCGAGCCGCTGACGGTTTGGTTGGAATACTCGTTGTTGAACGGAAGAATGCCGTCGGTGGAATGCCGGCCGCCGTGGAGCGAGAAGCTCGAGCTACCTGTCCCTCCGCTCACCCCCGCGTCCGCGTCGAGCGTGCCGTACGTGCCCCCCCGGAACTGCGACGCGACGCGAGCGGGCCCTGATCCCCGCCGGGTAAATATCTGCACGACGCCCGATACCGCGTCGGCGCCGTGGACGACGCTCGCCGGGCCGCGCACCACCTCGATGCGCTCGATGTTGTCAGTCGTGAGATGGCTCAGGTCGAAATATCCCCCCACCGCATTCACGGGGACTCCGTCGATCAGGAACTTCGTATAGCGGCTTTCGCCGCCGCGCAGAAACAGCGACGTGAGGGAGCCATAGGAGCCGTTGGACGCCACCGCCACGCCCGGCAATCCCCGCAGCGCTTCAGCTACTGAGACGACACCGCGCGCGCGGAGCTCTTCGCCCGTGATCACCGTGACGGACTGCGTGAGCGCGGTCGAGGGGACTGGCACCTTCGTCGCGGAAATGACGACGCCGGATAAAATGACGGTGTCCGGCTCCTGCGCGACGAGCCTCGTGCCGGGAGCGGCAGCGAGAACGATGAACCCGACGATCAGCGTGATTTTCTTCATGAGAGAGCCCAGTAAGTGGTCGTTTGTGGTTACCAACAGCCAATAGCCAACAGCCAACAGCTTCTTCTTCACCTCTTCCTCAACGGCAGCAACACCGGCGCGCCCGACGCCGCGTCGCGCGATATCACGATCGGCCAGTCGTACACGGCTTCCAGCGTCGCGGCGTCCATCACTTCCCCCGGCGCGCCGTCGGCCACGACGCGCCCGCGCGAGAGCAGCACCATCCGCGACGCGAACCGCGCGACGAGGTTGAGCTGGTGGCTCACCATCAGCACGGCCATCCCGCCGGCGGCCAGCGAATGCACCAGCTCGAGCAGCGACATCTCGTGCGCGATGTCCAGGAACGTCGTGGGCTCGTCCAGAACCAGCATGCCAGTCTCCTGCGCGAGAGCGCGCGCGACGCGCACCCGCTGCCACTCCCCGCCAGATAGCTCGTCGGTCCGCCGCTCGAGCAGACGGCCGATCTCGGCCCGCTCCACCGCGCGCTGGATCGCGCGCGCGTCCTCCGGCGAGCTGGTGAGCCCGCGACTGTACGGATACCGGCCGAGGGCCACGTACTCGCGCACCTCCAGCGGAAACACAGCGTCCTCCCGCTGCGGGACCACGGCCACGCGCCGCGCGAACTCGCGCTGCTTCAGCGAGGCGCGGTCGTCGCCGTCGAGCAGGATCCGCCCCGACTCCAGCGGCTCCCGTCCGAGCAGCGCGCGCACGATGGTGCTCTTTCCGCTTCCGTTCGGCCCGACGAGCGCGGTGATCCCGCCGTCGGCCGCGGCGAACGACGCACCGTCCACCGCGGGGCTCGCCGCGCCGTGGTACCGCACGGTGACGCTCTCGAAGGAGATCATCGCATGCGCCCCAGCCGAACGAGAAAGAAGGGCACTCCGATCAGCGCGGTGACGGCGCCGAGCGGCAGCTCGGCCGGCGGGAGCGCTGTGCGAGCGACCACGTCGGCGAGGATCACCAGAGTCGCGCCCACGATCGCGGAGCCCGCGACCAGACGGCGGTGCCGGCGCACGCCGAAGGCGCGCACGATGTGCGGCACTATGAGGCCGACGAATCCGATCAGCCCGGCGGCGGCGACAGTCGCGGCCGCGAGCAGCGCGCTGACCAGAAACACCGTCCGCGTCGCGCGCTCCACGTCGGAGCCCAGCGCCGCCGCGGCCTCCTCGCCGAGCGCGAGCACGTCTATCTCCGGCGCGAGCCGCAGGAGCGCGAGCCCCGCGACGCCGAGGTAGAGGCCGAGCCAGAGCGCTCCCGGCCACGACGCGTCGGCGACGGATCCCATCATCCACCACAGCGATCCGCGGAGCGTGTCGGATGTGGAGTTGGCCAGCGCGACCATGATGACCGCGTTCGCGAACGCACCGATGATCACTCCCGCCATGAGCAGCGTGCGCGGGTCGCCGCGGGCGGTGCGTCCCGCGGCGCGGGCGACGAGCAGCGCGGCGCCGACCGCCGCGAGCGCGCCGACGAACGCGGGGATGGCGAGCGAGCCGGTGTGCTGCAGCCCCAGCCCGAACGCGAGCACCGCGCCCACGGCCGCGCCGCCCGAGACCCCGAGCAGGTACGGCTCGGCCAGCGAGTTCCGCAGCGCGCCCTGGAGCGCAGCGCCGCTCATGGCCAGCGCCGCGCCGACCATCGCGGCGAGCGCGACGCGCGGCGCGCGCAGCGTGCGCACGATCGTCGTCGTGGTCTCGTCGCCGCCGCCGGTCATCGCCGCAAGGATCTCGGAGAGCGGGATCGTGCTGACGCCGAACACCAGCCCCGCGAGCGCGACGATCAGGAGCAGCGCGACGGCCGCCGGCCAGTGCCACGCGCGGGGCGCGATCACAGCTCGATTCCCGGATGCAGCTGACGCGCGAGCGACATGGCGGCTTCCCCGAGCCGGACCGACGGCTTCGCCACCAGCGCGGTGTCGGCGACGATGATCCGCCCTGCCTTCACCGCCGGGAGCGCGCTCCAGCGCGCGTCGCCGCGCAGGTTTCTCGTCCCGTCCGGCCCGGCTATCACGACGTCGGGATTCCGCCGGACCACGTCCTCCAGCGTCACCGTCGGCGACGGCCTGGCGATGTCGTCGTACAGATTGCGCGCGCCGGCGATCTCGAGCAGCTCCGACATGTAGCTGCCACGTCCGATCGTGATGAGCGGCGAATCCCAGATGTACCAGAACGCGCTCGGCCGCTCACGTCCCGCGGTTGCCGCGCGCACGCGCTCCAGCGTCGCGCGCACCGAATCGCCGACCGCCGCGGCGCGCGCGGAATCACCGGTCACGATGCCGAGCAGGCGGAGGGTGCGGGCGAGATCACCGATGCTGTCGTTCTTCACGGCGAGCGTGGCGACGCCGAGCGAGCGGAGGCGGTCGGCGGCCGGCCGATTGTCGGCGCTCGCGTACAGGATCACCAGATCCGGCTTCGCGCCGATCACGACCTCGAGGTTCGGCCGGAGTCCGGGTCCCATGTCGGGCACGAGCAGCGCGGAGTCGGGGTACGAGTCCCACGTCGTGCGCCCGATGACGCGGCTGCCCGCACCGATGGCGAACAGCATCTCGGTCGTCGCGGGGTTGAGCGAGATGATCCGGCGGGCGGCGGCGGGAACGACCTCGTGACCGAAATCATCGCGCCCCGCCACGGAGCTCGGCGCGTCCGCGCGGCCGCACGCCGCGGCTGCGAGGCAAACTGCTACGCAACAAAAAACGAGCTTTCCCGCCGGAAGGATCCGGGAGAACGCCCGCAATCTCGATGTACCACGGTCGAATGACGCCACCGTCCCTCCCGCGAGGGTTGATCGGAGTGGCGCGGACGACGAGTCGTCTCCTGGCTCCGGGCCGCTACGCTCACCTTCCCGGCCGCGAGGCCAGTGGTACCACGAGCGCGCGTTGAAATCCCGTTACAGTGGCGGGGCCGCGCCGGTCTTGCACCGGCTTCCGTGGCTCCCGTCCGCGATTGAAACTCGCTTTTGGCTATTGGCTGTTGGCTCTTAGCTAGCTAACAGCCAACAGCTAACAGCCAATAGCCTATCTCTTCCGATAGGCGCGCGCAAGCGCGAGCAGCATCAGCGAAGCGGCGGCAACTATAAAGAGAACCAGAAAAGTGGGGCTCCAGGTGCGGCGCGGGGAGGGTATGTCGATCACTGCGACCGCGTTGGCCGGGACCTCCTGGGCCATGAAGCGGCGAAAGGTTCTGCCCTCGGCCGTGACTGCGCGCTCCTCGGTCAGCTTCGCGCCGGTCGCGCTGCCGCGCGGCTCCTCGATCAGGATCTCGTACACGTCTATCGGCGCCTCCGCCGGAACGGACAGCGGAAATTCCGCGGACGGCAGCGTGTAGCTGTAGGCGAGCTGCTTGACTCCGGGCGGCAGCGGCGCGATCACGCGCACGCGCCCGTCGGCGAACGTCACGGCGTCGGCGGGAACGTCGCCCTGCTCCACCTTCGGATCGCGCGCGTTTCGCGGGAGCAGCGCTGTGAAAGTGGGCGGGGATGACGGGCCTGGACTCACGAGCGTCACGGTCGTGTCGTTGGACAGCTCGAACACCTCCGTCACCGGCCGCACGCTGGAGGACGTCGCCGCCGACACGACTATGTGGCGACCGCGGATGGTGATCGGCACGCGGCGCGAAGTCGTGTCGAACACCACTATCTCGGCGGGATCGCCGCTGACGTTGTCGAACGCGAGCGGCACCGTGAAATACGTCACGCCGTGGTGCGTGGCGGAGACGAAGTAGACCGCGTCGGCGGACCCGGTGCGGCGGTAGCTGTAGGAGTAGCGCCCGCGCGCGTCGCTGCGCGCCGAGTCGAGCGGACCCGCGCGGTCCGGCCCCACGCGGTGCAGCACTGTCCAGACACCCGCCACCGGCTCCATCACCTCGGGTCCCGGCCTCACGATCCGCCCGTCCACACGGTCCGGCGGCGCGGCCGCCTGCAGCAGCAGGACAGCGATCCTACATATTGAACTTGCCAAAATCTTCCGGGCGGAGATTCTCGAGGTACTGCTTCAGCGACTCGGCGCTGGCGTCCGGCTCGTCCTCGGGCTGCGCGATCGGAAACTCAGCCTCGTCCCCCTCGGCGTCGTCCACGAGCATGGCCGTGAGCAGCGACTCCTGCGCGTATATCGGCGCCGCGAACCGCAGCGCGATCGCGATGCTGTCCGAGGGGCGCGCGTCGATCTGCACCATCCCGGTCGGCACCGCGACGTGCAGCTCGGCGAAGAACGTCCGGTTCTGCACCTTGGTTATGTGCACGCGCCGGAGGGTGCCGCCCATCCCGACGATGAGGTTCTTGCAGAGGTCGTGCGTCAACGGGCGCTCGCGCTTGATGCGGTTCATCTCGATGACGATCGACTCCGCCTCCGGCTGCCCGATCCAGATAGGCAGCAGCCGGGAGCCGTCCTTCTCCTGGAGGATCACCACGTAGGAGTTGGACGACCGGTCGAGCCCCAACCGCATGACGTCGACTTCGACTAGTTCCATCTTGAATAGTACACCACGGCTGGTGGCTTGTGGCGCGGCTGCACCTGAGAACTGCCACATAGAACTGCCAAGCGGCGAGCGGCGCAGCTTGGCGGTTCTAAGTGGCAGTTAGCTGTGAATCACTTCACCGCTTTCTTCAGCGCCGCCACGCGGTCCGTGCGTTCCCAGCTAAATAGAGTGGACCCCTTCGGACCCTTCCTCGGCGTGCGGCCGAAGTGCCCGTAGGCGGCCGTCTCGCTGTAGATCGGCTTGCGGAGGTCGAGCGCCCGGATGATGCCGCGCGGCGTCAGGTCGAACACCGTCTCGACCGCCTTCATGATCGCCATCTCGGGCACGGTGTTCGTCCCGAACGTGTCGACCATGATCGAGACGGGTTCGGCCACTCCGATCGCGTAGGCCACCTGCACCTCGCAGCGGCGCGCGAGCCCGGCGGCGACGATGTTCTTGGCCACCCAGCGCGCGGCGTACGACGCCGACCGGTCCACCTTCGACGGGTCCTTGCCGCTGAACGCTCCGCCGCCGTGCCGGCCCATGCCGCCGTACGTGTCGACGATGATCTTGCGGCCCGTGAGGCCGGCGTCGCCCTGCGGTCCGCCGACCACGAACCGCCCCGTCGGGTTGATGTGATACTTGATGGACTTGTCGCGCAGCTCCTTCGGCACGGTCGGCTCGATGACGTCCTTGATGATCGCCGCGCGGATCTTCTTGTTGCTCGCGCTGTCCGCGTGCTGCGTGGAGATCACGACCGTGTCCACGGACACCGGGATGCCGTCCTCGTACACGACGCTCACCTGCGACTTCCCGTCCGGACGGAGCCAGCTGCCCGTCTTCGTGCGGCGGTAGGCCGCCAGCGCCTCGGCCAGCCTGTGCGCGAGCTGGATGGGCAGCGGCATGAGCTCGGGCGTCTCGTCGGTGGCGTACCCGAACATCATTCCCTGGTCGCCGGCCCCGCCGGTGTCGACTCCCCGGCCGATGTCGCGCGACTGCTTGTCGATGGTGCTGATCACGGCGCACGTGTGATAATCGAAGCCGAATGCGGCGTCGTCGTACCCGATCTTCCTGATCGTGCTGCGGACGATGTCCTGCAGGTCGACGTACGTGTCCGTCGTGATCTCGCCGGCGATGCACGCGAGGCCGGTGGTGACGAGCGTCTCGCACGCCACCCGCGCGCCGGGGTCGTCGGCGATGATCGCGTCGAGCACTGCGTCGGAGATCTGGTCCGCGACTTTGTCGGGGTGTCCTTCGGTGACCGACTCGGAGGTGAAGAGGTAGCGGTCGAGCAAGGTGTGTGGGGGCCGGAGATAAGGGAAAGCCGGCAACGGAGTCGCCGGCGGATTCAAGGTGCTTGGTTCGAAGGTGCGTCGCCGTGCCGGATTACGGCCCGGCGGAGCTTTCAAAGGTATGACCGTCCACGACCACCGGCAAGCCGTGCCGGAGGAACGGCGCGTCGCCGAACGCCGAGAAAAGCCGCTCGGCGAGGGCGTCGTACGCCGCCTGCGCCGTGTCGGCGGCGACCGCGGCGGCCGCCGCTTCCCGCGCGATCTTGGCGCTCACCCCCCGGATGATCTGCTTGACCAGCGGCACGGAGCGGGGCGCCACGCTCAGCTCCCGCACCCCCAGCCCTATCAGGGCGAACGCCATCACCGGCTGGGACGCCATCTCGCCGCACACGGCCACCTCCAGCCCGGCATTGTGCCCGACCTCGACCGTGCGCTGAATGAGCCGCAGCACGGCGGGGTGCAGCGGCGTGTAGCGGGACGCGAGATTGGGGTTGCCGCGGTCCACCGCGAGCGTGTACTGCACCAGGTCGTTGGTACCGACGCTGAAGAACGCGACGTCGTTGACGAGCGTATCCGCCGCGATCGCCGCCGCCGGGGTCTCGATCATCACCCCCAGCGGAACGTCGTGGCGGTACTCCACGCCGCGCGCGTCCAGCTCGGCCGCGGCCTCGTCCAGCAGCATCCGCGCCTGCCGCACCTCGCCGACGGACACGACGAGCGGGAGCATGATCCGCACGTCGCCGTGCAGCCCCGCGCGCAGCAGTGCCCTGAGCTGCGCCCTGAACAGCTCCGGCTCGTCGAGACACATGCGGATGGCGCGCCAGCCCAGGAACGGATTGGCCTCGACGGGATAGCCGCCGATCGGAAGCTTGTCGCCGCCAAGATCGAACGTGCGGATCACCACCGGCTGGCCGTCGAATGCCTTCACGACCCGGGAGTACTCGCGGTACTGCTCTTCCTCGTCGGGCATCGTCGGGCGGCCGACGACGAGAAACTCCGTCCGCATCAGCCCGACGCCTTCCGCGCCGCTGTGCGACGCCTGCTCGGCCTCTTCCGGCAGGTCCACGTTGGCGCGGAGCGTGATCCTGACGCCGTCCAGCGTCAGCGGCTCGACGGCGATGAGCTGGGTCAGCTCCATCTCGTACGCCTGCTCCCGCAGGGCCCGGTCCCGGTAGGCCGCGAGGTGTTGCTCCGACGGGTTCACGATGAGCAGGCCCGACGAGCCGTCGAGGATCGCAAGCTCGTGGCCGTGCAGCCGCTCGACGGCGTCGCGCAGACCAACAATCGCGGGAAGGCCGAGCGAGCGCGCGAGAATCGCCACGTGCGACGTGCGCGTCCCCGCGTCGGTGGCGATCGCCGCGATCGCGTTCCGGTCGAGCTGCACGGTGAGACTCGGCGTCAGGTCGTGCGTGATCAGGATCGCGTTCGCCCCGGGGGGCAGATCCACCGGATCGTGGTCGGGGAGGTCCAGCAGAATCGAGAGCACGCGGATGTGCAGGTCCACGAGATCGCCCACGCGCTCGCGCAGCATCGCCTGGGCGTGCTTGGCGAAGTGCTGCCGCCACTCGAGCATGACCAGGTCAAACGCCTTCTCCGCGCCGATGTTCTGCCGGATGAGCGATTCGACCTCCCCGATCAGATCGGCGTCGTCGAGCATCGAGGCCTGCACGTCGAAGATCGCGGCCTCCTCGTCGCCGGCGTGCTCCTCCGCGCGGCCGCGCACCTTGTGCAGCCGATCCTTGGCGCGCCCGATGGCGGAGTGCAGCCGCGCGATCTCGGCAAGAATCGCTTCGTCCGCGATGATGCGGTGCCGCACCTCCGGCACCTCCCAGCGCAGGACGTGCACCGGGCCGATCACGATCCCGCGCGACGCGGGTATGCCGGTTATCGTCAGCATCAGCGCTCCCGGAACTTGGTCGTGACCAGCGCGGCCAGAGCCTCGACCGCCTGCTCTTCGTCGCTGCCGTCGGCCCGCAACGTTATGGTGGAGCCGAACTCGGCGGCCAGCATCATCACCCCCATGATGCTCTTGCCGTTGACCTCGAGGTCGTCGCGCGTGAGGGTGATGTTGCTCTGGAACTTCGCGGCGGTCTTCACGATCTCCGCGGCCGGCCGGGCATGCAGCCCCAGCCTGTTCATGATCTGCACCTGGCGCTCGATCATCAGACGAGCACCGCGTACAGGACAATGATACTGAGGATGCCGAGCGCCAGCCGCCAGCCGACGGATGTGTTCGGGATGCGCGCGAGCACCACGCCGCCGATCAGGACCGCGCCGATGGCGAGTGCGCTGACCTCGCCCCCGATCCCCACGGCCCGCTCCACGGCGGTCGGAACGGCGATCCCCGCCAGCAGCGCGCCGGCGCGATCGATCCACTCCGGCGAGCGCCGGAGCAAGGGCGTGGCGAGCGACTTCGCCACTTCCGTTCCCTGCGAGAATCCGACCTTGAGACCCCATGCGCGCAGCGCTACGTGGCCCGCGTTGTACACGATGAGAAACAGCGCGATCACAAGCCCGGCGCTACCGCCGAGTCCGTATGCGCCGAGCGCGAGCAGCGAGCAGAGCGGAAGCCACCCCGACCATACCAGCCGGTCCCCGACGCTTCCGAGCGGTCCTGCGAGCGCGGTCCGGAAGCGCTCGATCTTCGCTGGATCCACCTCCTCGAGCTCCGCCCGCGTGAGCGCGCCGACCGCGACGGAGGCGAGATACGGGTGCGCGTTGAAGTAGCGGGACTGGCGCGCGAGCGCCCGTCTGTACTTGTCGCCGCCACGGCCGCCGGGCAGCAGTCTCAGCGCGGGCTCCGCGCAGAAGCCGATTCCGTTGCCCAGCAGGATCTCGTAGTTCCACGAGCCCTGCACGGCGAACAGCCGGAGCCAGGTCACCAGCCTCGTCATGAACGGCACGTGAATGCGCGTCATTGCACCGCCACGAAGCCGAGTCCGATCACGAGGCCGGCGAGAAAGAGCCAGCCGGTCCGCGTGCCCGCGGTAAAGAACTTCCAGAGCGAGCCCCCCGCGACCGCGCCCGCGAGCCCGATGACGGCCGCATTGGAGAACGTCGCGGGCAATCCCCAGATCTCGACCATTCCGCGCGCGAGCGGCACCGCCAGCGCGACGGCCAGCAACGTCAGGATGAACCCGCGCAGCAGGTCGGCGGTCAGGCCGAACAGCTGCAGGCCGACGACCGCGCGCTCCGACCCGGCCTCGATCAGCTCGCGCGTCACGGCCGCGCGCGCGCCGATCAGCTTCCGCAAGACGACCATGCTGGAGCCGCTGAGCATCGCGGTCACGAGCGAGACGAACGCCGCGACGGCGAGACCGCCGGGGCGCCCGGCCCCGACGGACGCGAAGACGGCTCCGCCGGTTACGCCGGCCGTTCCCCACTCGGGATAGCGCGACGCGCCGAACGGGCGGGTGTCGAGCGCGAGCAGCTCGAGCACGACGCCGATCAGCAGCCCCTCCGACGGCGAGCCGAGGATCGCGCCGCCCGCGGTGGCGCCGACGATCGGGCGCGAGATCATCGCCTGCGGAAAGCTCACGAAGTCGAGCCCGCATACCGCCCCGAGCAGCGCGATCGGCAGAACCTCGAGGAAGCTCACAGCAGATCTCCCAGCTCGACCGGCTTCCCGCCCGGCACGTCCTGAGCGAAGATCCTCACTCCGCGCTCGGCCAGATCGCGCAGCGACTGTTCCTCCTCGGGAGTCAGGAAGACGTATCGCAGGCGCTGCGTCCTGCCGGGCGCGTGATGGATCCCTCCGAGATTCACTTCCGTCACGGGCACGCTCGCGGCGAGACGGGCCATCGTGCCGATGTCCGCGGTGAGCACGATCCCCGGCCGCGAGTCGCTCTCCCACTTCGGATGCTCGCGCTCGGCGGCGGAGAAGTCGGCGAAGTACAGCGTCATCTCCGGCGGCACGCCCATGCGATACAGCTCCTGCTCCCAGTCCGACGCGGCGACCGTGTCGTCCACGAGCGCGATGAACCCGACGCCCAGCGGGCGCCCCCAGCCCACCACTACCTGGCCGTGAATCAGCCGGTCGTCGATCCGGTGGAGCACGATCGACAACTCTATTCCCCGCCGCTCGAATCCATCGAGGAGCGCCCCTTCTCCACCGCGGTCCGGGCAGCCGTGGCCGGTCCGCACCTCTCGCCGAGCGCGAACTCCAGCAGCGCGGCGAGATTCGCGCCGGTCACCAGCACCAGCCTGGGATTGTCACGCATGACGCGCCGCGCCGCGGTGGCCGCGCTCCCGCCGGGCAGATCGGTGAAGATTATCTCGGCGCCGTTCGCGACGTGCTCGCGAAGGATTCGCTCGAGCTCCTCCGCGGGATCGTCCCGGTTGGATACGGCGGCGAACACGTCCATGCGCCCGCAGATCTGCTGCACCGCGGACAACAGCCCGGACGCGAACTCTCCGTGCCCTACGATCACCCCCCGCGCGGACTTGCTACTCATCGTCTTCCTGGAGGTAGCGCTCGACGTCCGCCGCGCGCGCCATGTGGGCGATCAGGCGCTCGTTGAACGCGGAAGCCGCTTCCATTCCGCTGTACTTGAGCAGGTGGTTGAGCGCGATGACCTCCGCGATGACCGTGAGGTTCTTTCCCGGGTTGAGCGGCACGCGGATCTTCGGCAGCTCCACGCCGAGAATCTCCGCGCTTTCCGTGTCGAGCCCGGTGCGGTCCACGACCAGCGTCTGATCCCACTCCTCGAGCTGCACCACGACCTCGATGCGCTTCTGCTGCCGCACGGCTTTCACGCCGAAGATCGACGGTACGTTGATCAGCCCGATGCCGCGGATCTCCATGTGGCCGCGCTGCAGCTCGTGCGCGCGCCCGATCACCACGTCGTTCCCGCGCCGCGTCACCATGACGATGTCGTCGGCCACGAGGCGGTGCCCGCGCTCCACCAGGTCCAGCACGCACTCCGACTTGCCGATGCCGCTCTTGCCGGTCACCAGCAGGCCCACGCCGAACACGTCCGCGAGCGAGGCGTGCACGGTGGCCGACGGCGCGAACTCCGCCTCGAGAAACGGCTTCATCCTCCGGTAGAACTCGTTGGTCTTGAGCTTGGTGCGGAACAGCGCCACCCCCGCTTCGCGCGCGGCTTCCTGCAGTCCGCTCGGAAGCGCCTGGTCCTTCGTCACGAAGACGGCCGGCACCCTGAACGCGAAGAACTGGTTGAGCAGGCGGGTCCGCTCCTCCGCGAGCAGCGACGCGAGATACGATATCTCGGTCTCGCCGAGCGCTTGCAGCCGGTTGGGAACGAAGCGCTCGACGTAGCCGGCGAGCACCAGTCCCGGACTCGATATCTCGCCGCTCTCGAGCTTGCGGTCGTGACCGAGTCCGTCCAGCAGGTCTTCGAGCTGGAGCGACGTCTTCAGCCGGTCGAACAGCTCGCCGACGGTCAGGCTATTGCTCATGCCGCGATTACCTCTTCGAGGTGGCGCAGCGTCTCGTTCGCCGCACGATCCCAGGTGAACTGCTCAGCAAATCTGCGCCCACCCTCCCCCAGCGAACGCACCAGGTCAGGCTGCGCGACGAGCCCGCGCATCGCTGCCGCGAACGCGGACGCGTCGGTGGCCGGAACGAGAAAGCCCGTCTCACCGTTGATCACCGACTCGCGGATTCCCGGCGAATCGCCGGCGATGACCGGAGTGCCGCAGGCGGCGGATTCCAGGTTGCTGATCCCCCACCCCTCCTTCGGCGACGCGAGCACGGTGGCCCATGCGCGGCGCAGTAGATCCACCTTCTCGTCCTCGCCGATGTAGCCGAGAAATCTGACGCGATCGCCGAGGCCAAGCGAGCTGCCGAGCGACTCGAGCGCGGGCCGGTAGTCTCCCTGCCCCGCGATCTCGAGCTTCGCGTCCGCGGCGTTGAGCTGCGCGAAGGCGCGAATGACGATATCCACTCGCTTGTACCGCTTTAGCCTGCCGAGGTAGGCGAACGTCGGGTCCGGCGCTCGCCGCGACCAGTCGGGCGTGTAGCGGCCGGCGTCCACGCCGTTGTAGATGACGCGGATCATCGAGCGCGGGATGCCGCGCTCGGCCAGGTCGTCCGCGGTGCTCTCGCTCACGGCCTGAAAGGGATGGCCGCCGTACAGCGACGCGAGCGGCCGCTCCGACAGCCAGACCGCGGCGGCGACCGGGAGCGGCACCTCGCGGAACGCGGTCGCGCCGAACAGGTGGTGCACCAGCACCACGAGCCGCTTCACCCGCCAGCGGGGAGTGTACAACGGAACCTTGTTGAGGTCCTCGATCACGACGTCGTAATCGTTCCGCGCGAGCCCTTCCTCGTAGCAGTTGCGCGCGTACATCGGGAACGTGTATCTGGTCCCGACGCGAAACACGCGGATGCCGTCGAGCACCGTCTCCGGCTCCGCGCCCGGAAAACCGCTGCACAGCAGGTCTACCTGGTGGCCGCGCGCGACGATCCGGCCGAACACCTCGTGCAGATGCACTTCGGCGCCGCCCGCCTGCGGGTTCTCCCGGTCCTGCCAGTTCACGACGAGGATCCTCACGAGAGCGAGCCGGCCCGGCGGGCGTACGCGTCGAGAACGCCGTTCACGAACTTCGCGCTCTCGGAGCTACCGTACCGCTCGGCGAGACGAACCGCTTCCTGGATGACGACGCGCGTCGGGGTCTCGCCGATCGCGAGCTCGGCCGCCGCGAGTCGAAGCACCGAGCGCTCGATCGCGCCGAGCCGCTCGAGGCGCCAGTTCTCCGTCACGTCGGACAGCGAGGCGTCGAGCCCGGCGCCGTCGCTGATGACGCGGCGCACTATGAGCCCCGCGATCTTCCGCTCCTCGGGACCGACGGCGAGGTCGTCCCAGACGCGGGACGCCACCTTCTCGAGCGATTCGTTCCCGCGCAGGTCCCACGCGTACAGCGCCTGCAGCGCGCGCGCGCGCGCGCGGGTCTCAATCCGCATCGAGCGGATGCAGGCGATCGAGCAGGTCCGCCATCTCG